>NZ_JAFNNH010000005.1:0-175735 GCF_026536845.1 Gilliamella sp. B3023 | reverse complement strand
ATTAGAGGTGTAAGTCAGCCATTGTCTTGGTCTCCTGTTTCTCTGGGTGGTATCACAGTCACAATGTCTAATCCTACAGCTACAAGCGTTCGTGTTACTTTAACTGGTCCTTACGCTACTCCATCCCAGATTAGTTCAGCCAATCCTGATCCTCTTTCCACTATTTCTTTGCCTCAGACTTTCGAGTTGGTCGGTCGTGATATTAATGGTACTCCAGTCGTCAAATATGGTTTTACTTTGAAGCAGTGGTTCGTCAACCGTGGTAATGTGTATGATACCAATTATTCTTCTGTCTCATCTTGGTGTCGTCGTATTGGTTATCGCCTTCCTAAGGTAAAGGATTTAACCAACGCAGTTCGTACAACACCTCCTGCTATCTCTGGCGCCACTCCTCGTTCATCTGGTAATTATTACCAGCGTAGAATTGGTTCAGGTTTTTTCACGGAGTGGGGTAATATGTATGATTATTCAGGCGTTGGCTTCTACAACTATCGTTGGTACTGGACTAGTGACCCGTCTGGTCGTACCATGTTTTTCGTGAAGCCAGACTACGGTTCCGTGGGTTGGCCTAACTACTACTACGAATACTACGGGCTTTGCTCCCATCCTTAGTTTTTATTTCTTCGTCCTTAATCCTTAGGCTGGGGGTGGGGGTGATAAAAAATAGTATTAGGTGATTAAAAGTAAGCTGACTCAAGGAGTCAACGTCGTTTAGCCATAAAAAGTGATTTTGCGGCTTAGCGACGTTTGAATTACCCGCCTCGGCGGGTTTATTTTTGCGGTTTTTATCTCAAAAAAAGTTGAGGAGCGGGGTTTTTGGGGTAACGTCTTGTTCTATAAAATTATTAAAAACGCTAATTTTTAAATTCTAATATTGAATTTTTTTAAGGTTAATAATTGTGATTTTTTTAGGCTTTGTAAAGATGAGAATTTTAATGAAAACAATAGTCAGTCAATTCATTTTAGATCTTTTAGTGATCGTCTTTACGAAAGTTAGCAATTAAAATTTAAAACAAGATTGCATCATATTTTTCTAGTCATTATACTCCTTGTGTCATTTTATACAAATGAATGAAATTCCGTTAAAAAAACGTAAAATCTTAAATAAATCATAAATTTACTTGACAGGATTGTCGGCTATGTATTATAATTTTCAACAGGCAACAGGCAACAGGCAACTTGGCCAACCTATAATTTAAATTCGTCAAAGTTAAGCTTCCAACTTTTATTTTTCTCTAAAATTCATTATTTCACGAGGTTCATTAGACTTTTACGGATCTTCGTGGGATCTTTTTATCGATCCAATTTATTTCGGCAGATCTTTCTGGTTCTTTTACTGTCTATCCCTTTTTTTAGTCATGCATTAACATCGAAAACTAGTAATGTTATTTATGGTAGTGTTCCGTATTTGACGTTCGACGGGGGGCAAACCCGTGCAGTTAATACTGATGGTTTGCTTGGGATCACGTTATCTAATGGTATTCAATACACGCCTTCAACGAACATTTCATCAATTACGCCAATCGAGTTACCCGCAGTTGGTCAAAGTTTTGCTGATATTGGTATGATGCTGCCAGTTGATACTAATTCAGCCTCGCTGAGTACACTTATCGGTTCACCTTATAATTTTTGGGGGGATGATGATGGCGATGGTGATATTTCTGCGACTGGTAGTTTAAGTTTGTCTATCGTTGATAGGGACAATCAGTCGGTATCACGTGAAACTGTGTTAACGATGTGTAATGCGCCTTATCAGATTAAATTAACCAGTACTGAAGGTACATTAATGACACGTTATGGTCTTCCTCGCAGTAGTCATTTTAATGCAAGTGATGTGACTTACTTTGTCAATCCTAAGGCATCGCCGGTTATTTGTTTTGCTAAGCCTAACTTGCACGTTGGTAATCTTAATGAAGATGGTAAATCTCACGACTTCCGTGGTTCAGCTTTGATTTGGGACCCTGATAAAGGGTTTCTTACTCAATCAGCTACACCATCATCTTATAATTTGAATTTTCCGACAACCGGGGCTGATGGTTTGTATTTTGATTTAGATATTGGTGGTAGTAATCAAGCATTGTTTTGGGCTCCTGTTTCTCATAGCGGTATCACTGCTACGATGACAGATTCATCACCTACAAGTGTCCGTGTTACATTATCTGGTCCCGTTGCAACATCGTCTCAATGGAGTTCAGATAATCCGGGAAGTGTGCCTAGACCAGCTTTACCTCAGACTTTTGAGTTAGTCGGGCGGGATAGTGAAGGTAATGATGTTGTTAAGTATGGTTTTGTGTTAAAGCAATGGTTCGTTAACCGTGGGCACGTGAATAAGATTCTAAGTAATCAAATAGCTTGGTGTGATGATATAGGTTATCGTCTGCCTGCGGTTAAAGATTTAACTAATGCTTCTTGTCGAGGGACTAATTCCGGTTCTCACTGTCAAGGTTCAGTTGGTGCAACACCTGCGTCACCGAGTAATTTTTATCAGCGTAGTATTGGTGCCGGGTTTTTTACTGAGTGGGGCTATTTGTACCAACACTCTGGAGGTAGTTTTAGAGGTGCTTGGTATTGGACTAGTGATCGCCATGCTAGTGGTCAGTTTGTAGTGAATTCGCATTATGGCAATATATTTTGGAATGATCCTAATCTTCCACCATTTGGCATGTGTGTGACAGATTAGCTTTTAGTTGTTTTTCTTCGGTTAGGGAATCGTTGATGTATAGGCAATTAAAAAGCGATTTTGTGGTGTCGAAGTTTAAGCTATCCGCCTCAATTGGGGCGGATTTATTAAAATGATACGGTAAAAAAAGTTGAGGAACGGGGTTTTTGAACCCCAAAATCCTTTTATTGTTCCTTCCATATTCAACTTTTTATTTTTGATTTTCTGCTGGGTTGCCTGAATATGGAAAATGGCTGTCTTTTAGTTGGAATGAGAAATCTTTAGTATCAACTTCCCCAACGGTTTTATCACTGTCATAGAGCGCTAGTAAGAATTCAGCCATTTGGTCGGCAGAATGATATTTGGCAAAACTTTTGTCATAATTATATTCACTGACATTGTTGGCTTTTTTGCCAAATTCAGTTTGCGTTGCTGCTGGGGCGAGTACTTTGGCTCTTAGTTTTGCGTTAGTCTGTATTAGTTCTTGAGCAAGCCCTTCTGTAAAGGCACTGACGTAAAATTTGGTGGCGCAATAGGTTACCGCGTTAGGTACAATGGTATAACCACCTCGTGATGAGATGTTAATCAGTTGTGTGTTGGTGTGATTATGGTATTTACGTACATAAAGGGTTGATAGGATGGTTAATGCTTCTATGTTTAGGTGGAGCATTGACTCAATTTTAGTTAACTCTTGTGTACTTACACTACCATAATGTCCAAAACCAGCATTGTTGATCCACGTTTCGATAAAGTAATTTCTTAGTTCATTAAATAATGTGTAGATGGATTGTGTATCGGTGAGATCACAAACTTTAATAATGACTTCTATGTCGGGGTTGATTGTTTCTATTTGGTTTTTTAATGATTCTAAATTTTCTATTCTTCTTGCTATTATAATAAGGTCTTTGTTTCTTTTTGCAAAAGCGATTGCTGTTGCGTAACCTATGCCTGAGCTGGCTCCGGTGATGACTGTATATCTTTTTTCAGCGTTAATAGTTTCTGTTTCTGTTTCGATATCCATTTCTATTTCAATTTCCATTTCGTATCCTTTTTATATCCGTATCTATGTTCTAATTAATCAATTTTAGTCGCTCGCATTAAAATTGTTTAGCGAACATTAAAGTTCGCACATATGATAACAATTTTTTGTTTAGAGTATTTTCTTTTTTTAATTAAGGATGTGTATTATATTTATATATAAAATGACTATAAATAGTGTCAAAATTTATTTATTAACAACTGGTGGTTGATAATATGGATTTAGTTAAGTGTATGGAAGCTTTTGTGATAACGGTTAAGACCGGATCGTTTGCTGCAACTTCAATCTCTTTAAATACCTCTCCACAAATGGTCGCAAAGTATATTTTGTTTTTAGAAAATTATTTGGGCTTAAAGTTGTTAAATAGAACGACGCGATCGCAAAATTTGACCGAGTTTGGCAAGCAGTATTATGAGCGATGTCTATTTATTTTAAGTGAGATTAAGAATACTAAGACATTAGCACAAACATATAGTAAGGAGCCGAAAGGTCGTTTAAGAATTAGTGCACCGGTGAGTTATGGTCAATTTAATTTGGTTCCGGTTATTAGCCATTTTATGAAATGTTATCCGAAGGTGAATATTGATATTCAGTTAAACGATCGTTATGTTGATTTAGTTAAAGATGATTTTGATGTGGTGTTTCGAATCGGTTCTTTAAGTGATTCGGGATTGATTGCGAGAAAGCTTAGTGATTTGCAACTTATTTTTGCTGCATCGCCAAGTTATTTGGCTCGTTATGGTGTGCCAGCGGTACCCGATGATTTGAAAAAGCATCAATGTTTGATCTATCAATATGTTAATTCAAACAAAAAAGATAATTTGTGGCCGTTTAAGATAAATGGTGAATTGATTAATGTTCCAATTACAGGATCATTTCAAAGTAATAATACGGCAGCACTAGCTGTGGCCGCCCTTGAAGGGTTAGGTATTACGATGTTACCTGAGTCGACGTTGAGAGAGTCAATTAAACAAAATAAATTAATCCCAGTTTTACAAAATTTTTTACCGCCGGCGAGGGAAGTCCATTTGTTGTATACCGCCGATAAGCAACGGTTGCCTAAGCTCAATATTTTTATCGATTTTATTATTAATGCGATGACTTAATAAGTATTTGGATAAATAAAAAAAGCGATCTGATGATCGCTTTTTTATTAATTTTTATTGAATTATTTTATTGTTGCAAGTGTGCTTACTTCTTTACCTAACATATTGTTTAGGTAATCTAGATCACTTGCCGTTAAGGTTCCAACTGCATATTTTAACTGTAATAAACTTGTTAAATAGTTGTATTTAGCATCAGAAAGATTTCGTTTTGAGCTATACAGTTGTGTTGTTGCGTTAAGTACGTCAACGATAGTACGTGTTCCCACTTGGTATCCAGAAGAGGTTGCTTCTAATGAGCTTTGTGCTGAAACAACCGCTTGTTGATAAGCTTTAATCGCACTGATCGATGATGAGATGTTGTTGTAAGATGAGCGGATTTGGTTAATCACACTACGATTAGTACTTTCAAGTTTTTCACTTGAGCTTACGAAGCTGTGTTGTGCTTGTTGTACTTGTGATACTGTTGCGCCACCAGAGAATAGTGGTAAGCTAACGCTAACCCCAATTCTGTTATCACCTGCATATTTTTTACCGGCAGTATGACGCTTGTAATTGGTATCACCATAACTCTCGCTTTTATTTAGGTTGGTTGATGCTTCTAAGCTAGCAGTAGGCATAAAACCGGATTGAGCCATTTTGATTTGGTCGCGAGCAATCTCTTGGTTTAACTTCATTGTTAATAAATTGAGATTAGTGGTTTCAGATTGTTTTAACAATGTGTTGATTTGAGTTGGTTGCTCAGTTCTAAAGGTTTTAGTGTCAACGCTGGCAAGTTGAGAATAGAAGCGTCCACTTACTTGGCGTAATGCTTCAAGCGCATTATTTAAATCATTTAATGCATTAACTTGTTGTGCAACAGTTAAGTCGTAATTTGCTTGAGCATTTTGTACGTCGGTAATAGCAACTAGCCCAACTTGATGTTGTTGGCGAGTTTGTTCTAATTGACGACCAATTGCTTTTTTCTGTGCATCGATAAAGCTTAATGCATCAAGGGCTTTTAATACGTTAAAATAGGCTACCGAGGTGTTTAAAATTAATGTTTGGCCTTGGTATTGATAAGAGATATCCGCAATAGTGGCTTGTTTTTTGGTGATATCTAACGCTTTCCAATTAGAAAAATTAAAGATACTTTGTGATACACCAACTTGGTATAAGCTACCGCTTTTAGATTTAACACCGCTATCGTCTCGACGTCCATGTGCTACACCATAAGAAGCACTAAGGCCAACTTGCGGAAGTAAGCTTGCACGAGAACCTGAAATTGCTGAGTAAGCTTTATCTTTTTCAGCTAATGAACTGCGTAGATCTGGGTTGGTTTGTTTCGCTTGTTCATAAACCTGTACTAAGTTTTCAGCAAACACAGATTGACTTAATGCTAAGCCAATTAAAAAGGTTAAAGTTTTTTTCATTAATCTTCTCTTTAAAAGCAATAAAATAGAATAATATTTTCAATTGCATAATTTTAACAGATAATTAGCATATAGAAAGTATACTTATTCGTGATTCGCACTTTTTATTAAAATTTAGCTTAAAATTGAGAATTTGATATGAAATTTAAACCTGTGCTTTATAACAAGAAAGATGTTTTTAATTTAACTAAACGCATTTTATATAAGGGCTTTTTTTCGTTATTGGAATACCGTTTTCAATACCGTAAATTTGATGGTTCAATCAGTGAGGTGGTGAGTCGCGAAATTCTGGAGCGTGGCCATGCTGTGGTGCTTTTAGCCTATGATGATAAGCGTGATGAAGTTGTGCTTATTGAGCAAATTCGGATAGCTGCAATTGAGACTGAAGATTCGCCTTGGATGTTAGAGTTGATCGCTGGGATGATGGATCATGAGAATGAGTCGATTGAAGAAGTAGCAAAACGAGAGGCCTTGGAAGAGGCGGGTATTGTTGTTGGGCAATGTAAGCCAATTATTATTTATCTTGCATCACCAGGTGGTTTAACTGAGAAGTTACATGTTTTGGTTGGTCAGGTTGATGCTTCAACCGCTAAAGGCGTGCACGGTTTAGCTGAAGAAAACGAGGATATCAAGGTTCATGTAGTCAGCCGTGAGCAAGCTTATAAGTGGGTTGAAGAAGGCGTAATTAATAATGCGGCATCAATTATTGCATTACAATGGTTACAACTTAATCATTCGACACTAAGAAATGAGTGGAAATAAGCTATTTTTGTTAAATTCAGGAAATTATTGCTTCCCTAAAAATAAATTTTATTTTACAATTTAGTATAACATCATGATTTAAAAATAAAAAATTGTGATGTTGATCACAATATCAATTCTATTGCTGGCATGATTTCATATATATAATTATTGAGGTAGATTTTGGCGTCACTTTTAACGCTTCAAATACAGAATAAGCATTGTGCAAATATTTTGCATATTACTGATACACATCTGTTTGCTGATGAGGATGGTGCTTTATTAGGCATTAAGTCAAATGCGAGTTTTTTATCGGTTATTAATGAAATTAAGCGCGGTAATAGAAAGTATGATTTGATCGTTGCAACAGGTGACTTTGTGCAAGATGGTTCGAAGAAATCCTATGCCCGCTTTGCCGAGCAGATTAAGCAGTTTAATACGCCATGTGTTTGGTTGGCTGGTAATCATGATAATTTTAGTTATATGCAGGAAGTTTTTTCGAATTACCAACTGGCTGAAAATAAAGTGGTATTGCTTGGTGATAATTGGTTGATTGTGCTTTTAAATAGCCAAGTTGTTGGTCAGGCATGTGGTTTGTTACCTCAATCTGAGTTGCAATTTCTTGAAAAGACGTTATTAGCTCATACTGATAAAAATGTGATGGTCTTTTTGCATCACCATCCTATTAGTTCGGGTTGTCATTGGTTAGATGAGCATATTTTAAAAAATAGTAATGAACTTGAGGAAATCGTTAAAAAATTTCCTTCAATAAAAGGTCTTGGTTGGGGGCATATTCATCAACAACAAGATCATGTTTGGCATAATTGCCACGCGTTTTCTACACCATCTACTTGTTTTCAATTCAAGCCAAATTCTTATGAGTTTCAATTATCTAATGATGAAGCTCCAGGCTGGCGTGAAATTAAGCTTAATGAAGATGGAACAATTGAATCTAACGTTTTCCGTATTGCAGATAATCTGTTTTTGCCTGATGTTTCGCAAAAAGGTTACTAATATCTATCTTTTCAAAGGTTACTCAAACGTTAATTTTTACAACGATTGTTTAGAGCAATGGAGCAAAAAAATAAAATAGTCTTTCAACAATCCGTTGCCAGATTGGTCTTTTTTTCCATTTTTCAATATCCACTTTGTCTGATTGTGATAAATATTGTTCTAACAGTGTAGATAGTGATTTTGCAAACTGTGCATCATCAATTACCGTTGTGATTTCAAAATTGAGCCATAAACTTCGCATATCTAAGTTAACGGTTCCAACTAAACTAAGTTGGTTGTCGATTAATACACTTTTGGTATGGAGTAAATTATCGTTAAATTGATAAAGCTTAACCCCACCGTTTAATAATTCAGAAAAGAATGCTCGACTTGCCCATTTGACCATTAGCGAATCATTCTTTTTAGGGACGATGATGACTACTTCAACACCTCGTTGAGCGGCTGTACATACTGCATGTAAAATATCATCACTTGGTACTAAATATGGCGTTGTGAATATAATTTGTTCTTGAGCTGAGTAGATTGCGGTTAAGAGTACCTGGTGGATCATGTTTTCAGTATAACCAGGACCTGAAGCAATCAGTTGCATAATATGTTTTTTATCTTCTGGCGGCTCTGCGAAATCAGTAATTTGAGGTAGGGCTAAATATTTTCCTGTTTCTAGCTCCCAGTCACTGGCGTATATTGCACCCATTAGTGTGGTTACTGGACCACACATTCTGATCATGATATCAACCCACTCCCCAACATGTTTATTTTGTTTGAAGAATCGTGGATCTACGATGTTCATGCTACCAGTATATGAGATGTAGTTGTCAATAATGGCGACTTTTCGATGTTGTCGTAAATCAAGTCGTCTAAACATAAATCTTAATAGATTAACCTGCAATGCTTCGATGATGGTTATGCCTGCGTCTCGCATTCTTTGGCTGGCTTTGGAGCGGATAAAATGTCGACTACCGGCTGAGTCAATCATTAGGCGGCAGGTGACGCCTCGTTGTGTGGCTTGTATAAGCGCTTGTTCAACATCGTCAGCTCTACCACCTTCGTTCCAAATGTAAAAGACCATTTCGATATTTGACTTGGCTTGGTTTATGTCTTGAATTAGTTGGTCAAAAATGGCATCGGTATTGCTCAGTAATTCAATGTGGTTGCCTCTGATCCCATCAAGACCTGTTTGATGTTTACAGAGTTGAAAAATAGGTTTGCTAACCTGGCTGACTTTGGTGGTAAAGATGTCAGGAAAAGCACTTAATCGATTAATAAATTTTGTAATAGTCGGGCGCATTTTTTGCGCACGTTTGGCTCTTTGTTGCCCAAGATGAGCTTCACCTAGTGCAAAATAGAGAATGACACCAATTATAGGTAATATATATATTACTAACATCCATGCGATTACGTAAGTGGTTGGTCGTCTTTTAAAGACAATACGTAAGGTGGTTGACACAATAAGCAACCAGTAAACAAGAAATATTAATGTACTTACTAAGGCATGAAATGATGTAAATTGCATAATTATCAGCTATAACTTAAGTTTAGTTTACTAATTGGGTCTTTAGTACAATCGAAATTTTGAAATATTTCAGGCAACGGTTTTGGATTATTATGTTTATCTACAGAAACATAAGTAAATGTCGCGTCAGTAATGCAGAAGCGTTGTGTTGCATTGTCAGCATCTGTTATTTTTTTTATCCAAACTTCAATACCAATTGTAATGGATGTTGTACCGGTTTTTATACAATGTGCATAACAACAAACAACATCGCCAACCATTGCTGGTTTGTAGAAGGTGATACTACTTGCATTTACTGTTACTACTCTTCTTTTAGCAATTTCTTTAGCTAAAATACCACCGGCTAAATCCATTTGTGACATTATCCACCCGCCAAATATATGGCCATGAGGGTTGGTGTCTGCTGGCATGGCTAAAGTGCGTAAAACGAGTTGTCCATTAGGGTTATCTTGCGTCATGTTGAAAGTACTCCTACTTATATTTTTTTATCCGTTATCAGCCATTTTATTCATATGCCGATAGATGTAAATGCCCGATATCAATGACATGACTAATGATGCAATCGGTAAAATAAATACTTTGAAGATCCAGAAGAAATCACTTGATGCATAATAGGTTGCAACTAGGCTAAATGAACCGCAAACCGTAAAAAAAGCGATCCATATCAAGTTGAGTTTATTCCAAATAGCGATATCGAGATGTATCTCTTTACCTAACATTTTTTGTAGTAGATTTTTTTTGAAACCAAACTGACTAATAGATAATGCAGCAGCAAATAAGAAGTTTATGATGGTTACTTTCCATTTAATTATGTCTTGATTTTGCGTATAAAGTGTTATGCCACCAAAAATCATTATCATCAGATAGGAGACGAGCTCGACTTTATCAATTTTTTTATACATAACAAGAATAATTAAAAATGAGATGGTTGCTGAAACCATCAAGGCTTGTACGCCAACAAAAATATCGTAAATTGTTAAAAATATAAAAAAGACGATAAGTGGTATAAAATTTAATAGCTGCTTCATTTAATTATTAACCTGAAAGATAAAAGTAAGAGTTCTCAATAAGTGAAAAGCCTATTAAATAGGCTTATTTTTTTGTATGAAGTTCCGGATGAGTTTTACAGTTACCTGATTTGCAATGACCATAAAGATATAAGCTATGAAAGGTGAGTTCCACGCCATATTGCTCTGCAATTTCTTTTTGACGTTTGTTGATAATTTCGTCTCGAAATTCAAAAACTTCTCCACAATCTAAACAAATTAAGTGGTCATGATGTTTTTGTGAGGCAAGCTCAAAAACGGCTCTTCCTCCTTCAAAATTGTGGCGTGTTACAATACCCGCATCATCAAATTGATTTAATACACGATATACTGTAGCAAGACCAATCTCTTCGCCCATATCAAGTAGTTTTTTATAAAGATCTTCCACAGTAATGTGTTGGCATGAAGGATCGCGTAGTAATTCTAAAATTTTTAATCGCGGTAACGTAACCTTTAAACCCGCACTTTTGAGTGCTGCATTGTTATCTTTATCATGATTTGTCATATTACATTCCAATTTAGTTAATTAATTAGGCATATTATAAAATATGAACGGAAAATAAAATAAATCACTCTGATAGATCAAATATTCATTTCGGTTTTTACTTGGTTTACCCAATTATTAATTCTTTCTTCTGTTAATTCTGGTTGGCGATCTTCATCAATTGCTAAACCTACAAAGTGGTTGTCATCAACTAAGCTTTTAGATGCTTCAAAACTGTAACCTTCAGTAGACCAATGACCGACAATTTTTGCGCCTTTAGGTTCGATAATATCGCGGATTGTTCCCATTGCATCACAAAAATATTCAGCATAATCTTCTTGGTCACCACAGCCAAATATTGCGACTGTTTTGCCATTAAAGTCAACGTTTTCTAAGTTAGGAAAAAAATCATCCCAATCCGCTTGAGACTCACCGTAATACCAAGTTGGAATACCAAAAAATAAGAAGTCATATTTTTCGATATGTTCTTTTGTTGTTTTTGCGATATCAAAAAGATCTGCTTTGTCTGTACCTAAAATTTGTTGGATTTGTTTAGCTACATTTTCTGTGTTGCCTGTGTCACTACCAAAAAAAATTCCAACTTGTGCCATATTTTTACCTTTACTGTTTTTACAATATACATGTTTTGAGTATAACACTGTCGGTAGTTATCAGCAATAATTCTCAATTACTCCAAACATAAGTAATTATTTACTACACAATTTTTTCAACTTGAATTAAAATTAGCCACTATTTTATGGCAATCGACGTTTCGGAATTATTTATGAATCTGCATGAGTATCAATCAAAACACCTATTTAAACAATATAATTTGCCAGTGCCAGAAGGTTATGTGTGTAATTCAATCGATGAAATACAAGATACATTGGCTGAGCTCTCTTCTCAATCTAATGCTTGGGTAGCAAAGTGCCAAGTTCATGCAGGTGGACGTGGTAAGTCAGGTGGGGTAATTTGTACTAAAGATTTTAATGAAATTAGATTGTTTGCTGAAAAATGGTTAGGTCAATATTTAGTGACTTATCAAACAACGTCTAAAGGGCAACCAGTTAATAAAATTTTAATTGAAAAAGCGTCTAATATAGAAAAAGAGCTTTATTTAGGGGCGGTTGTTGATCGTAGTACAAAACGCATTGTGATTATGGCATCTACCGAAGGTGGTGTTGAGATCGAAAAAGTCGCTGAGCAATCGCCACATTTAATTCATAAAATATCACTCGACCCTTTAACAGGACCATGCGGATATCAAGGCCGAGAGTTAGCTTTTAAACTTGGCTTAACCGGTAAATTAGTCAATCAATTCGCTAAATTATTTGTTAATTTTGCTAATCTTTTCATTGAAAAAGATGTTTCTTTAGCAGAAGTCAATCCTTTAGTTATTACCGATACACAGGAGTTAATCTGTCTAGATGCTAAAGTTGTGCTAGATGATAATGCTATGTTTAGACATCCTGATTTAGTCGTATTAAGAGATACTACACAGGAAGACGAACGGGAGTCGATAGCGGCTAAACAAGGCATAAGCTATGTATCTTTAGATGGCAATATTGGTTGCATGGTTAATGGCGCAGGCCTTGCTATGGCAACTATGGATATGATTAAACTTTATGGTGGTGAGCCAGCAAACTTTTTAGATGTTGGTGGTGGCACGACAAAAGAACGGGTTGCCGAAGCCTTTAAATTGATACTTTCTGATAAAAATGTGAAAGCAATATTAGTCAATATTTTTGGTGGTATTGTTCGCTGCGATCTTATTGCTAATGGCATTATTGATGCAATTAAGGAAATAGGTTTGACTGTTCCTGTTGTCGTTCGTCTTGAAGGTAATAATGCGGAACTAGCAAGAGATATTTTAGCTAAAAGTAAATTAAATGTTATTACCGCAAAAAGTTTAGTCGATGCAGCCCAACAGATCGTCAGTGTTGCACAATAAGAGAATGGGTGGAGAATAATTACTATGTCAATTTTGATTAATAAAGATACAAAAGTTATTTGTCAGGGATTTACTGGCAGCCAAGGTACATTCCATTCTGAACAAGCACTGGCCTATGGTACTAAATTAGTTGGTGGCGTAACACCAGGCAAAGGTGGTACGACACATTTAGGTTTACCTGTTTTTAATACTGTTAAAGAAGCGGTTGAAACAACCGGTGCAACTGCAACCGTTATTTATGTTCCCGCTGCTTTTGGTAAAGATTCAATTTTAGAAGCCATTGATGCAGGTATAAAATTAATCGTCTGTATTACAGAAGGCATTCCAACCTTGGATATGCTTATTGTTAAAGAAAAATTAACCCAAAATGATGTTGTTATGATTGGTCCAAATTGCCCAGGAATTATTGTTCCTGATGAGTGTAAAATTGGTATCATGCCTGGACATATTCATTTAGCTGGTAAAGTTGGGATTGTTTCGCGTTCAGGTACGCTAACTTATGAAGCAGTTAAACAAACAACTGATATTGGATTAGGCCAATCCGTTTGCGTCGGAATCGGTGGTGATCCCATTCCCGGCAGTGATTTTATTTCAATATTAAAATTACTCCAACAAGATCCTAAAACAGAAGCAATAGTTATGATTGGTGAAATTGGTGGTAGCGCAGAAGAAGAAGCCGCCAATTATATTAAACATAATGTTACTAAACCTGTAGTTGCTTATATAGCTGGTGTTTCGGCCCCAGCCGGCAAACGTATGGGACATGCAGGTGCAATCATTTCTGGCAATAAAGGTACCGCAGCAGAAAAAACTAAAGCACTGCAATCAGCAGGTGTTACTGTTGTAAGTAGCTTAGCTCAAATTGGTGAAGCAATAAAAAAACATTTTTAAGTTTTATTTTTTTGACATTAATCAATTTTTATTCATTAAATTTTGTTGTACAATAATAACGTTACAAAATTTGTGGGCATTTAAGGATAAGGGAGCGCTTTATGTTAGATATAGTAGAACTGTCACGCCTTCAGTTTGCACTCACTGCGATGTATCATTTTATTTTTGTACCATTAACGCTTGGTATGGCGTTTATGCTTGCAATTATGGAAACGGTATACGTTGTTAGTGGTAAGCAAGTCTGGAAAGATATGACTAAATTCTGGGGTAAACTATTTGGTATCAACTTCGCTGTTGGTGTTGCTACTGGTTTAACTATGGAATTTCAGTTTGGTACAAATTGGTCTTATTATTCGCATTATGTAGGTGATATTTTCGGTGCACCGCTTGCAATAGAAGGATTAATGGCATTTTTCTTAGAATCAACCATGGTTGGTTTATTCTTTTTTGGATGGGATAGATTAAGCCGTGGCAAGCATTTAATGGTCACTTGGTGTGTGGCTTTTGGTTCTAATCTTTCTGCGCTCTGGATTTTAGTTGCCAATGGTTGGATGCAGTTCCCTGTCGGTTCAGACTTTAATCCGATTAATTCAAGAATGGAAATGCAAAGTTTTTTTGAGTTAATTACCAATTCTGTTGCTCAATATAAATTCGTTCACACCGTAGCAGCGGGTTATTTAACTGGTGCTATTTTTGTCTTAAGTATTAGTTCATATTATTTACTCAAAAAACGTGATTTACCATTTGCTAAGCGCTCTTTTGCTGTAGCTGCAGTATTTGGTTTTATTATGTCAATTGTGGTCGCTATTATGGGTGATGAAGCTGGTCATGAAATGACTACTGTACAGCCGGTTAAATTAGCTGCAATTGAAGCTGAATGGGAAACTCAACCAGCACCTGCATCGTTCAACGTTATAGCGTTCCCTTCACAAGAGAAAAAAGAGAACTTGTTTGCGGTTGAAATTCCTTATGTGATGGGAATTATGACAACTCGCTCATTAGATACCAAAGTAACTGGTTTAAAAGATATTTTAGCGGATAATGAGACTCGAATTCGTAATGGTATTGTCGCTTATTCTAGTTTAGAAAAAATTCAAAAAGGCGATAAAGACCCTGCGGTTTTAAAAGCCTTTGAAGACAATAAAGTTGATTTAGGCTATGGCTATTTAGTTAAACGTTTTACCGATAAAGATAACTTAACAATTCCAGAAGCTACTGAAGAACACATCAAAGCAGCAACTGAAGATTCAATCCCAGCTGTATGGCCTTTATTCTGGGCATTTAGAGGAATGGTTGGCTTTGGTTTATTAATGATTTTAGGTACTGGCCTTGCTTTATGGTCAACTTACAAAAATAAAATTGGTGAAAAACGTTGGTTATGCCGTTTACTTCTTTTATCACTCCCATTCCCTTGGCTAGCATGTGAATGTGGTTGGTTTGTTGCAGAATATGGTCGTCAACCTTGGGCAATTCAAGACATATTGCCAACTGGAGTAGCTAATTCATCATTAACTCCAGGTGAAGTACTATTCACTATGGTTCTTATTTGTGGACTTTATACAATGTTCTTAGTTGCTGAGATGTTCTTAATGTTTAAGTTTGCTCGATTAGGACCAAGCTCTTTAGGTACTGGCAGCTATCATTATGAAAAAACACAATCGATATCAGAATAAGGCATAGGGAGTATATACAATGATTGATTATGAAATTGTAAGAGTCACCTGGTGGGTGCTGATTAGCGTTGTGTTAATCGCTTTTGTTGTCACCGATGGTTTTGATATGGGTGTTGGTATCTTACTACCATTTATTGGCAAAACTGATACTGAACGCCGTATTATGATAAATGCAATAGCACCACACTGGGATGGTAACCAAGTTTGGTTAATTACTGGTGGTGCAGGTATTTTTGCTGCTTGGCCTATGGCTTATGCGGTATCTTTTTCCGGATTTTATATTGCGATGATTTTGGTGTTATGTGCACTGTTTTTTAGACCAATTGGGTTTGATTATCGTAGTAAATTAGAAAATTCTAAATGGCGTAATATGTGGGATATCGCAATCTTTTTAGGTAGCTTTGTTCCTGCTCTTGTTTTCGGTGTTGCATTCGGAAACTTGTTAGAAGGCGTTCCATTTAGATTTGATAATAGTTATCGCTCTTTTTATGATGGGTCATTTTTTGGTTTACTTAACCCATTTGCAATATTAGCAGGTGTTGTGAGTTTAATGTTAATCGTTGCTCATGGTGGTGCTTGGTTGCAAATGAAAACTTCTGGTGAACTTTATTTAAGAGCAAGAAAAGCAACTCAAATAGCTAGTTTAATTATGTTAATTGCATTTGTATTAGCTGGAGTTTGGGTTGCCTTCGGTATTCATGGTTATGAGGTAACTAGCGCTATAGATCCTAATGGTGTTTCAAACCCATTGAGCAAAACTGTTTCGACAGATGTTTCATGGTTAAAAAATTACATGAACTATCCAATATTATGGGTTGTACCAGCTTTAGGTGTTTTATTACCTTTATTTACTATTTTATTTTCTAGTTTAAATAAAAATGGATTAGTGTTTTTATCTTCTGCACTAACCATTGCTTGTGTATTACTGACATATGGTATTGCGACATTCCCATTCATCATTCCTTCAAGCATTATGCCAAATGCGAGTTTGACAATTTGGGACGCATCTTCTAGCCAATTAACACTTAATATCATGTTTGGTGTAGCACTAATCTTTGTACCACTCATTCTGTTCTATACCACATGGTGTTACATTAAGATGTTTGGCCGTTTAGATAAAAATCATATTGAAAATAATAAACATTCACTTTATTAAGGATTTATTATGTATTACTTTCTATGGTTAGCAGGATTAATTGCAGCTTGTATGCTTGCAGTTGTTACAGGACTTTGGCTTGAAAATAACGATAAAGAAACTAAAGAGTCATAAAATAGATAAAAAGGTGGCAAATTGCCACCTTTTTAGTTATAGGGCTGTATATTAGACAAATAATTAACAAATGATAATTGTTTTCATTTAACTATTTTTATATCATAGTGCAGCGAATTTTATAATCATATATAATGACGAAAATTTTTTCGTTCAAATTATAAAATATGAAACAATTCAATTGGAATGCAAGAGTCTATTATGAAGACACAGATGCTGGCGGAGTAGTTTATCATGCTAGGTATCTAGCCTTCTTTGAACGAGCTAGAACGGAAATGCTAAGACATCTTGATATTAGTCAGCAAAAGTTATTACAGGAAGGTATTGCATTTGTTGTCAAAAAGATGGATATTAGCTACGATTTTCCAGCCCGTTTAGATGACATGCTAACTATCAGCACTAAGGTTGAGCAAATTCGTAAGGCGTCTATTATTTTTAAACAGACAATTTTAAACCAGAATAAGCAAATTATCAGCAGCGCTGATGTCGTTATTGCTTGTGTCAATATGACTAAAATGAAGCCGTGTGCGCTTCCCAAGTTATTAGTTTTGGAGTTAATTTAAGTGGATAATCTCAATATTATTGATCTATTTTTACAAGCTGGACTTTTAGTACAAGGTGTTATGTTATTGTTATTAGCATTTTCGGTAATGTCTTGGGCTATCATTTTCCAACGTAGCAAAATTTTAAGCAAAGCAAAAAAACAAGTCGAACAGTTTGACGATAGTTTTTGGTCTGCCGAAGACTTAAATGTGCTCTTTGATAAAGCAAAATTCAATAAAGAAGAGATCTGTGGCACAGAACATATTTTCTATTCGGGATTTAAAGAATTTTCTCGTTTATATCAAATTAATCCAAATATGCCAGAAGCTGCATTAGATGGCGCATCTCGTTCAATGCGTTTAGCAATGAATCGTGAATTAGATAACTTAGAATTGCATATCCCATTCTTAGGAACAGTCGGTTCAATCAGTCCATATATTGGTCTTTTTGGTACTGTGTGGGGTATTATGCATGCCTTTATTTCACTTGGCGCAGTTAAGCAAGCTACATTACAAATGGTTGCACCAGGTATTGCGGAAGCGTTAATTGCAACAGCTATTGGTTTGTTTGCGGCGATTCCAGCTGTATTAGCATATAATCGATTATCATTAAGTGTAAGTCGAATGGAACAAAACTATTTGAACTTCATTGATGAGTTTTCTACAATTTTACAACGTCAAGCAGTAGCTGTTAGGAAATAATTATGAGTAGACGTTCACGCTATTCAACCAAATCAGAAATCAATATTGTACCGTTACTTGACGTATTGCTTGTATTAGTATTGATTTTTATGGCGACAGCCCCAATTATTAGTCAAAGTGTTGAAGTTGATCTGCCTGAAGCGACAGAGTCAAAAACTGTTTCACCTTCCGATAATAAACCTATTATTATTGAGGTTTCCGGAGTTGGTGTTTATGCAATAATTATTGATCAAAATCGACAATCGAATATACCTCAAGAGCAAATTGTTGCAGAAGTTAAACAGCAAATGTCATTAAATGATAAAGCAGTGTTTTTAGTCGGTGGAGCTAAACAAGTTCCTTACGAAGAAATTATAAAAGCTTTGAATTTGCTTCAATCTGCGGGTGTTAAATCGGTCGGTTTGATGACTCAACCAATTTAAATTAATAATTATAAAAAATGTCAGCAATGTCTAACAAGTTAAGATCAAAACTAAGTCTACCAGTTATCATATCCATTATTTTACATGGTATATTGATTATTGTTTTAGGATATCAATTTATTCCTGATGATAATGGAGAAAATTACGGTAGTATTAATGGTAATTCTATTGACGCAATCATGATTGATCCGTCAGTTATGACCGAACAATATCAAAGACAATTGCAGGCGCAAGTTAATCAGGAAAAAGCAAATCAACAGCGTCAAGAGCAATTAGACAAACAAGTTAAAGAATTAGCCGAAAAAGCCGAAGCCGAAAAAGCTGCTGCTGAAAAAGCCGCTGCTGAGAAAGCCGCTGCAGAAAAAGCTGCTGCTGAAAAGGCTGCTGCTGAAAAGGCTGCTGCTGAGAAAGCTGCTGCTGAGAAAGCTGCTGCTGAGAAAGCCGCTGCAGAAAAAGCTGCTGCTGAGAAAGCCGCTGCAGAAAAAGCCGCTGCAGAAAAAGCTGCTGCTGAGAAAGCTGCCGCTGAAAAGGCTGCTGCAGAAAAAGCTGCCGCCGAGAAGGCCGCAGCTGCAAAAAGGGCTGAGCAAGCAAAAAAGGATAAAGCGCTTAATGAGCTCTTAGGTGGTCTTACATCAGGCTCTCCTGATGTTTCCGGTGGTGCAGCTAGTCGTAAAGGTGTCTCAGATGGCGAATTAAATAAATATAGATCGTTGGTACAAAATGCAATTAGTAATAAGTTTATTAATCCGCAAAATCTTTATCGAGGAAAAACTTGTACATTGCAAATCCAGATAGCACCTGATGGATTATTGCTGAATGTCACCTCAAAAGGCGGTGATGCTGATTTATGTCGAGAGGCATTAGCAGCTACTAAATTAGCGGTTATACCAAAACCTTCTAGTAAGTTATACAATGAAGTTAAAACAATGACTATTGATTTCCAACCCAAATAAGTAAGATCTGAACTGCTTAAATCTTAATACGATATTTAACCATTTCATCTATTAATAAATAAATATTTCGCATTTTAATAATCAGATGTTGAAAATTTATTAATCATCCCAATATATTCTCTATTCATTCCGAATTAAGTGTTTTAGTAAGAGAAGGAGCAGAATATGACAACAATTGTCAGTGTCCGTCGTGAAGGTCAAGTCGTTATTGGAGGCGATGGGCAAGTTACATTAGGTGAACGAATTATTATGAAAGGTAATGCTCGAAAAGTTCGCCGTTTATACAATAATAAAGTGATAGCAGGATTTGCTGGAGGTACAGCAGATGCTTTTACTTTATTTGAATTATTTGAACGTAAATTAGAAATGCATCAAGGCCATTTAACTAAAGCGGCAGTTGAACTAGCCAAAGATTGGCGAACCGATAGGATGTTGCGTAAGTTAGAAGCATTACTTGCTGTAGCTGATGAAACCGCATCATTAATTATTACTGGTACAGGGGATGTTATTCAACCAGAAGATGATCTGATTGCGATTGGATCTGGTGGACCTTATGCTCAAGCTGCTGCAAGAGCTTTATTAGATAATACTTCATTATCTGCACATGATATTGTACAAAAATCGCTATCAATAGCTGGTGACATTTGTGTTTACACCAATAACTTCCAAACTATTGAAGAGCTTAATTACTAATTAAAACTGATTTAAGAGAAATATTATTATGTCTGAAATGACTCCTCGCGAAATTGTAAGCGAATTAAACCAACATATTATTGGACAAGATAAAGCAAAACGTTCTGTTGCTATTGCTTTACGTAATCGCTGGCGTCGTATGCAACTTGATGAAGCATTACGTCATGAAGTTACCCCAAAAAACATTCTTATGATAGGCCCAACAGGGGTGGGTAAAACAGAAATCGCAAGACGATTAGCTAAACTTGCACATGCTCCATTTATCAAAGTAGAGGCCACAAAATTTACGGAAGTTGGTTATGTAGGTAAAGAAGTTGACTCAATCATTCGTGATCTTACCGATTCTGCTGTTAAGATGATTCGTCAAGAAGCAATTGAACGAAATCGTAATAGAGCAGAAGAATTAGCTGAAGAACGTATTTTAGATGTGCTAGTACCGCCAGCAAAAGATGGTTGGGGACAAGTTGAAAACAATAATGATTCAACTGCTAGACAAGCATTTAGAAAAAAATTACGTGAAGGCGCTCTTGATGATAAGGAAATTGAGATTGAAATAGCTGGCGTTAATATTGGTGTTGAAATTATGGCACCGCCAGGTATGGAAGAGATGACCAACCAACTGCAGTCAATGTTTCAAAATTTAGGTGGTCAAAAAACCAAAGCTCGTAAAATGAAGATCAAAGATGCCTTGAAACAGCTAATTGAAGAAGAAGCTGCTAAATTGGTTAATCCCGATGATCTTAAACACGAAGCCATTGAAGCTGTCGAGCAAAATGGTATTGTGTTTATCGATGAGATCGATAAGGTGTGTAAGCGTGGTAATTCATCTGGTCCTGATGTTTCACGTGAAGGTGTTCAGCGTGATTTACTACCACTTGTTGAAGGTTGTACTGTTTCAACTAAACATGGTTCAGTAAAAACTGATCATATTTTGTTTATCGCATCAGGTGCGTTCCAAACTGCGAGTCCTTCAGATTTGATTCCTGAGCTGCAAGGACGTTTACCAATTCGCGTTGAATTACAAGCATTAACTAGTGAAGATTTTGAGCGTATTTTAACGGAACCTAATGCGTCGTTAACAGTGCAATATAAAGCATTAATGGCAACAGAAGGTGTTAATATTGATTTTACACCAGATGGGATTCGTAAAATTGCTGAATCTGCTTGGCAAGTTAATGAACAAAATGAGAATATAGGTGCTCGCCGTTTGCATACTGTGCTTGAACGTTTGATGGAAGAGGTTTCTTTCGAAGCCAGTGAATTGGGTGGTCAAACCATTACAATTGATGCTAAATATGTCAGCGATCATCTTGATAAACTTGTTGCTGATGAAGATTTAAGCAAATTCATTTTATAATCAAGTAGATTAATTGAATAAAAAAAGGTGAGTTATTTAGCTCACCTTTTTTTATATCTATTATAATTATTTCATCAAATATTTATTTCTTGATAAATTCACCTAAAATATCAACTGCTTTTTGTCTAGATTTATCTTTATCTCTGGAACCATTGTTTTCTAATTTATCACGTAGCTTATCTAAACGCTGTTGTAATTTATCACTAAGCACATCAGATACTATTTTGGCAATATCTAGTTGATAGTGTAAATTAGAAAATTGACCATATATACGTAGTGGTATAGTCACTTTTTGTAGTTTTGCAATAGTTTCACTTTTACTATTCCAACCACCTAATATTTTTATATTTAGATTAACATCTAAATCACGATTAACCATTCCCACTCTTCCTGAACTATCTATCACATCTAATGTTTCAGAGTTTGCATTGAGTGAATTAAGATCAATGTTACCTTGATTTATATAAGCATTGGTTGTGATTTTATGAAACTCAGTATATTTTTTATGATTTTCAGAACTTATATTACCATTGCTATATTTCGCGGCGGCATTTTCGATGATGCTTTGGATGTTAATATTATTTAGTTTAGCATTAGTAATGACGATATTAGCATTACCTTTAATGTTCTCTAATAATTTAGTTGTTGATAATGTATTGGCTTCTAATACTCCAGAAGCATTGAATATTCCATCAAGATCATAAGCCATATTCATTTGCGTAAAAAATGAGCTTAAATTGATATTGCTAACTTTGGTATTCAATTTAACTTGTGGGTTTTTTTGTTTACCATTAGCGGTGCCGTTGGCAGCAATTTGCCCATTTGCAAAATTGAAAGTTAGATTTTTTAAGTTTGCTATACCATCTTGATTGTCAACTTCAACATTCAAATTACCTAATGCAATTTTATCCGCTTTGACTTCTTTGATATTTATTTTTGCTTTTCCATCAAATGAATTAAGCATACTTAATTCATTATCATTTTTGGAAACATTCGATACAACTGGCGAAGTTTGTTGAACGTTAGTACTTTTCGTTGAATTTTCATTTTTTTGGATGAAAGGTGTTAAATCAAATTTATTTGAATTTAATTGGAAATCGATCACCGGTTTGTTATCAAAACGGACATTGATCTTACTTGTAAAATCATTATCGTTAATTGAAAAAACCAAATTTTGGCTATCCAATTGCATTGGTGCTTTTTGATAATTAAATACACCAGTTACATTACCTTTTATCTCTTTTTCTGAATTGACTATGCCGTTAAACGTGTAATCCAATTTTTTTAAATCAATAACTGCTTTTTCAGGGAATTGGGCTAAATCAATATTGGCGTTTAATGAATAATATAAGTCTTGCTGGTTTTTATCGATGTTCCCATTGAGTTCAAGAGAAAGGTTTTTATCGTTATTTTTTTCTAATAACAGATTAATATTTCTGAAATTTATCAAATCATGATTATGCTGAAATGCAATTGTACTATCCGCTATTTCAAACTTATTTAAACTGAATTTCCAATCAGATGGATTTTTTTTATCTTCAGATGGTTGTTTTTCTGAAGAAATGGCTTGAGTGCTATTTTTAGCATTTTCACCTTTGCTTTCATCCGTAATATTGATTGTTGCTGATTTAATAAATACATTTTTAATCGCTAAATTTTTTGAAAACAAAGGAAGAAGCTCAACATCAAGCCTCATGTTGTCAGCGGTTAAAAGAGGTTTTGTTGCACCGCTATCGGATAATTTAACCGAATCAGTTAAAATACTAACTTGAGGCCAGATATGCCAACGTAGATTGCCCTCTATAGTCAGTTCATACCCTGTTTTGTCTTTCACTGTTTGTGAGATGTAACCACGAAAATTATTAGGATCAACAAATATAATAAGGGAAGCGATACTGATAACAATGACCAAAATTAAGATAAATAGCGTAACCAATATTTTTTTTATCATATTAATGTCCTTTATTAAGGTTATGAACTGTATTAGTCTTTATCAATACGACTGGCGACAGCGCCATGTTGGTCTTTATACTTTGCATCTTGTCTGCGATTATATGGTCTAGAAGCTGGTCCACTAAGTGTTTCAAAACTTAATGCACCAATAGTCATACCAGGTCTAAGTGCTACTGGTATCTTTCCTGAGTTGTAAAATTCTAAAACAATTTGTCCATGCCAGCCTGGATCGATACGATGAGCAGTAACATGTACCATAAGTCCTAAGCGAGCTAATGATGAACGGCCATCTAACCAGCCAACCAAATCATCAGGAATCGTAACTGATTCGAGTGTCACTGCTAAAGCAAGTTCGCCTGGATGTAAATAAAATGCTTCACCTTCAGCTAATATCATCTCTTCGCTCATAACGCGATCTAGAACGGCTGCAACTTCTTCTTTAGGTCCACTTAAATCAATATAAGGTGTTGTATGCTCTCTGAAAGTACGAAATTGATTACCTAATCGAACATCTACTGTTGCTCCATTAATACAACTTGATGCAGGTTGTGGCGTGATTTTTAATTTACCACTATCTAAATATGCTTCAATATCACGGTCACATAATCTCATAAGTTATCCTTAAAGTCTGCTTTTTATCTTATTCTAGCAGGTTCTTTTGATGGCGTCGATGTTGGTTGGTTAAGGTTGTATCACCCAAGCTCGACCAAAATGATTGTAATAACCTGCTTGTTTACCTGCTTTGTTTCCAATACCTAGATAAAGATCAAAGTGATGGCCTTTAATTGCTCCGCCAACATCAAGCGCAACCATTAAACGAACTTCGCGCCTTCCACGATATTGACCATCATTATCAAGCAGTGGTACATCAACTAATACAACTGAACCGGTTGGGACTAATGTTTTATCTGATGCCACTGCTGCATTGGCAACTAAAGGTACTGCTGCTGCACCTTTTACTTCGGCGTTATATTGCGGTTTAAAAAACACAAATGATCGGTTTTGGATTAATAGCTCTTTGACTTTCTTTTCACTCTTACTTTTTGCCCAATCTCTTATGGATTGAATAGACATATCTTCTTTAGCGATCTCTCCTGATTCAACCAATAAGCGTCCTATACTTGAATAGCCATGGCCATTTTTTCCACCATAACAGAAGAAAACAAGCGGATTACCATCTTCAAAATCGATATAGGCACTTCCTTGGACTTCCATTATGAAATTGTCCATTAACGAATTACTATAAGCGATCTCCAGTCCTTTTCCAGCTAATGCGCCATTGTAGATCTGTTCTCGACTTGGTAACTGCCCTTTAGATTGGGTTGGCATTCTATAAATTGGATATTTAAATTCACCAGTTGGTTGGTATCTAGCCTTAATAACCGGAGTGTAATAACCGGTTAGATGTACATTACCATATCCATCTTTACCCGCCATTTCATAACTTTTTAGACCCACTTTATGGAATTCTGCTGAGCCCAATGAGCGATTAATCCAAGCATCAACGGCTTTATAAATATGTTCATTTTTACGATACAAAGAAGGCGATGTTGTTTTTATTTTTTCAATTTGAATCGTATAGTCAGAAATATTTACAGGCACAGCTAAATGCGGACGACTGGCATTTAAATCATGTGGTAGTTTACCGTCTTTAAATTGTTTACTTGATGAATTAGGATCACTCTGGCAGCCAGCAAGTAGTGACATGATAAATGCTAAACATAATAGATAAATGTGAAATTTGTTTTCTTTCATCTTGATAATTTATTGTAATAAGTTAAATGATATGGTTGGTTATGCTACACAATTCTATTATAAGAAACTACCAATAATTATGATATTGCTATAAAAATTTTTCATGTGATTGAGCTTGCGATTTAGCGCTGTAGACTTTATAGTCCTTTACTTCTTATAAAAAAACGAAAATTGTAAAAACGACAGGTAATCGATACGATGAACAGTACGTCTTCAAATAATGATCTTAAACGAAATCTCTCCAGTAGACATATTCAACTAATAGCAATAAGTGGTGCAATTGGTACGGGATTATTTATGGGTTCTGGGAAGACAATCAGCCTTGCCGGACCATCTATTGTTTTTGTGTACATGATTATTGGGTTTGTTTTATTTTTTGTTATGCGGGCAATGGGAGAAATTTTATTATCCAACCTAAATTATAAATCATTCAGTGATTTTGCTAACGATTTATTGGGTCCTTGGGCTGGTTTTTTTACTGGTTGGACTTATTGGTTTTGTTGGGTAATTACCGGAATTGCAGATGTTGTTGCTATCGCAGGATACGCTCAACACTGGTTTCCAGAACTACAAGCATGGATCCCAATGCTACTTACAGTTATTGTGCTTTTAACTTTGAATTTGTTAACTGTTAGGATGTTTGGTGAAACTGAGTTTTGGTTTTCTATGATCAAAATAGTGGCCATTTTAGCCTTGATAGCTATTGGACTTGTTTTAGTCTTCACGGCTTATCATTCAGAACAAACCAATACTACGGCTGCGTTTTCTAATCTTTGGGAGTATGGTGGTTTCTTTCCCCATGGTACGATGGGATTTTTTGCTGGTTTCCAAATTGCAATTTTTGCCTTTGTTGGTATTGAGCTTGTTGGAACTACAGCGGCTGAAACACTAGATCCAAATAAAAATTTACCACGGGCAATTAATTCAGTGCCAGCACGAATTATCTTTTTCTATGTTTTTGCCTTGATTATTATCATGAGTGTAACACCTTGGCAGTTTATTTCACCCAATAAAAGCCCATTTGTTGAACTATTTACCTTGATTGGCTTACCTGCTGCAGCAAGTATTATCAATTTTGTGGTATTAACTTCGGCGGCTTCTTCAGCCAATAGTGGTATTTACTCAACCAGTCGAATGTTGTTTGGTCTTGCTAAAAAACAAGATGCACCAGAACCATTTGGTAAATTATCAAGACGTTCAGTCCCCGCTAATGGTTTGTTATTTTCATGTACCTGCTTGTTCGGTGGGGTAGTACTGATTTATTTAGTACCAAATGTGATGGAAGCATTCACTATTGTAACGACTATTTCTGCCATTTTATTTATGTTTATTTGGTCGTTGATATTGATTTCCTATATTGCTTATCGCCGTAAAAAAGCTAATTTGCATCAAGAATCACAATTTAAAATGCCTGGTGGAATTTTTATGTGTTATGTTTGTTTAGCGTTTTTTGCTTTTGTGATTGTATTATTGACATTTGAAGCTGATACTCGCCAAGCACTGATCGCAACCCCACTATGGTTTATTATTTTAGGTGTGAGTTACTTTATTCGTTCATCAACACGCCAATAGCTCTCATCTTTAATCGGCAGGTTTACTGCCGATTATCAATTCCCTTATTATTTTTTAGGATTTATTTGGCCAAATAAAACTTGCAATAATACCTAAAGATAAAATGCCTAATACTATATAAAGGCTGAGAGTAGGGCTTATGTTAATACCATAATTAAATAGATGGTCGCTAGCATTTAAAGCCAGTTTTGCTGCGATAAAAAATAGTAGGCAGACTACAGCTTTGCCTAAATGAACAAGATATTGTTGCATTGCTTCTAAAACAAAATACATAGTCCGTAACCCTAAAATAGCGAAAATCATTGCACTATAAACAACCAGTGGTTCTTGGCTGACCGCGATTACTGCGGGAACAGAATCAAATGCAAACATAACATCACTCAACTCAATCACAACAACACATAAAAATAGTGGTGTTGCATATAAGGCACTTTTTGGCATTTTATGAATTAGGTCGCTATTTTCTGGCTTCGTTAACTCCGCGTTTAGTTGTTTTCGGGTTAATAAAAAGTGATGACCAACTATCTTAGGGTAAGAAGGGAAAATACGTTTAGCAATACGATAAGCAAAATGTTCTGAATAATCTTTAATTTTCTCATCTTGACCTTGGTTTTTCAGCATCATAAATCCAGTTAAAGCAACCACTACTGAAAAGAACAATTCCATCCAAGGACCTAACGATAATAAACCCGTACCTATTACAACAAAAATAGCTCGGAAAATAATCGCACCAATTACGCCCCAATAAAGTAATCGATGTCGATAATTGTTAGGGATAGCAAACCATGAAAACAGCGCCATAATAACGAATAAGTTATCTACCGAAAGCGCTTTTTCAAGCACATAACCTGTGATAAATAAACTTGCTATCTCACTTCCATGGTGAAGATAAAGATAAAGTGCAAAACCTAATGCAACAGCAACCCAGAATAAAGACCATAATATTGCGCTGGTTAGGCTAATGGGTTTATCGTTATGGTGAGCATATAAATCAATTATAATCGCAGTTAAAGCCAAAATGACGAACATCAGTACAGTTTCGATTGGAAAACCTAATGAATGATGAATCATAGCCTTGTTACCTATATTAAATTATCTCTTGGATTAAATTCAAAAATGTAAAATATAATGGTATTTAGAACATTATTTTTAAAGAGACTGAGTATATATTGATAGGCTTATCAAAAAAAGATATATTTGTTTCCACACTAATATATTTAATAAATTTTTTGAGCATACATTCATGACAAATATAAGGGTATCTTTTCTATTTATCGTTGCTTTTTATTCAAGCTTATTGCAAGCACAATCGGTTGAACCATATATATCATCATTACCCAAAGGGAGTGATTTATCAATTTTAGTGCAAACTGTTGATGGCAATCCTAAAACATTAGCCAAATACAAAAGTGATCAATTTAAACAGCCAGCTAGTACGCAAAAAGTAATAACTGCACTAGCTGCACAGCTTGAACTGGGTAATGACTTTCGGTTTGTTACTGGAATGTACGCGAATGGTTCCGTTAGTAATAAACAACTCAATGGTGATCTGATTATCAAATTGAGTGGTGATCCCACTTTTAGTCGAGAAAGATTAAAAAATATGATTAGCGCCCTTCGTCAAAAGGGTGTAGAAAAAATTTCAGGTAATGTTATTTTAGACACTTCAATTTTTGCTAGTCATGATAAAGCAGAAGGGTGGTCATGGAATAATTTAACCGCTTGTTACAATGCCCCTGCATCAGCTGCAACAATTGATGATAACTGCTTTTATGCAACAATAACCCCGGGTAAAGTAGGTGGTAAAGCATCAGTTTCTGTTTCATCTAATATTCCAGTTATGGTTTCAGGTGATGTCAGAACGATTTCCGCTAGTAGTAAAGATGCACATGATAAATATTGTGAGCTTGATGTTAATGCCGATAAAAATCGCTACTATTTATCTGGATGCATCGCTTCTAATGCGGATAAAACACCATTAAAATTTGCAGTAATGGATCCAACTGAATATTTTTCGACTGTTTTAAAAAATGAATTAAAACAACAAAAAATAACTTATGGTGGACGTGTTTTCGAAAGAAAACAAAAATCCACTGGTTCCTTAACGTTATTAACATCAAGTCAATCAGCACCGCTTTCTGAGTTAATAACGGTTATGCTCAAAAAATCAAATAATTTGTATGCTGACACCATTTTTAGAACACTTGGCGCACGCTATTATAATACTGCAGGAACATGGCGTAATGGTGGTGATGCGGTTAAACAAATCCTTCGCAAAAAAGCAGGTATTGACTTAGAAAACTTAGTGATTGCCGATGGCTCGGGTTTATCTCGTCTTAATCTAGTTAGCGCCAACAAACTAATGGAAGTGTTGCAGTATATTTCAGCACATAACAATCAACTCGCTTTTATTGAAAAATTACCAATTGCGGGTGTTGATGGAACGTTGCAAAACCGTAAAAGCTTCAGTCAAGCACCATTTAAAGATGTAGTTATGGCTAAAACAGGCTATATTCAAGGTAGTTATAATTTAGCCGGATTTATTCAAAAATCAGACGGACGTTATGTCGCTTTTGTTCAATTATTATCAGGGTATCGGGCTGATAGTAAAGGGGAACCTAAAAACGGGGCAGTTATGAAGTTCGAATCTGAGTTTTATAAAAATTTCATTAATTAGATTTGACTAATTTGAGAATTAAGATTTTGGGGCGATGTTATTTACTCATCGCCCTAAATTTTAAGTTAAAAATTTTCAGCTAAAAAACCTCCACTTTGATGCTTCCAAAGTTGAGCATAAAGTCCATCTTTACTAAGCAACTCTTGATGTGTTCCTTGTTCGATGATTTTTCCTTGATCTAAAACGATTAATCGATCCATCGCCGCAATTGTAGATAATCGATGGGCAATAGCAATAACCGTTTTACCTTCCATTAACGTATATAAGCTTTCTTGAATAGCTTGTTCAATTTCAGAATCAAGCGCACTAGTTGCCTCATCTAACAATAGAATTGGTGCATTTTTTAAAATAACTCGAGCAATAGCGATACGTTGGCGTTGTCCTCCGGACAATTTAACCCCACGTTCACCAACAAAAGCATCATATCCAGTTCTTCCATTAGCATCTACTAAGGTTTCAATAAAACTATCGGCATGAGCTTTTTTAGCTGCGATTATCATCTCTTGTTCTGTGGCATGGTTATTACCGTATAATAAGTTATCTCTTACTGAGCGGTGTAATAGTGAAGTATCTTGGGTAACCATACCAATTTGAGCGCGTAAGCTTTCTTGATTGACTTTGGTGATGTCTTGATTATCAATAAAAATATGACCATTTTGTAAATCATAAAATCGCAACAATAAATTGATTAAAGTGGATTTACCCGCCCCTGATCTGCCAACTAAACCGATCTTTTCACCTGGTTTAATGGTTAAATTTAAGTTGTCGATAATGGCATTGTTTAATTTTGCATCGTAACTAAAATTAATATTTTTAAATTCGATTTTACCATCAGTCACCTTAAGAGTTGGTGCATCAGGTTCATCGACAACGGTTTTAGCAACAGAAAACGTATTCATACCATCTTTAACCACGCCGATATTTTCAAATAATGCTGCCATTTCCCACATAATCCAATGCGAAAAGCCGTTCAATCTAAGTGCGACAGCAGTTGTAGTGGCGATAGCTCCAACACCAATTAAATCATTAGTCCATAGCCATAATGATAAGCCAGTAGTACCAAGAACGAGGAAAATAGACAATAAATGATTAACAATTTCAAAACTACTAACTAAACGCATTTGTTTATTAACGGTAACTAAAAATTCGTCCATCGACTCTTGTGCATATTTTGCTTCATTGCCTGCATGAGAAAACAGTTTAACTGTCATAATATTCGTGTAAGCATCAGTCACTCGGCCAGTCATGGTTGAACGAGCATCAGCCTGCATACTAGCCACTTTACTTAGTCGTGGAATAAAGTAATACATCGCAATGCCATAAACAAAACACCAAACCATAAACGGTACTAATAACCAAAGATCTAACTGACCTATGATTGTTGCCATAGTAATAAACGAAATCAAAACATAGATAAAGATATCAGCAACCAAAAAGCAGGTATCCCTAACCGCAAGTGCGGTTTGCATCACTTTTGCTGATATACGGCCGGCAAATTCATCTTGAAAAAAGCGCATACTTTGATTTAGCACTAATCGATGTAGATTCCAACGCAGTCGCATTGGAAAGTTTCCCGCCAAACATTGATGTTTAATGATGGTTTGTAAGGCAATAATGATCGTGCTAGCTAATATAATAATCGTAAATACAATTAAGGTTGATTTTTCCTGCTGCCAAAATTGACTAGGTGAAACAGCTGCCAGCCAGTCAACAACTTTACCGAGTGCAGCATATAAAAAGGCTTCAAAAGCGCCAGCTAATGAACTCAGTATGATTAATAATAGAAGGAAAGAACGTGTGCCTTTCGTCGATTGCCAAATAAAACTAAAAAAACTTTTAGCCATCGGCTGTGGTTCATCTTGTGGATAAGGTGATACCAATTTTTCAAAAAATCGATACATATTAGACCTATTAGTTAAAAGGTTATTCATTGATAGGTTTACCAATGATCTAAAAAAGTGAGGGTTTTATTACCAAATGCTAAGTGCTATAAGCGAAATATGATATTTTTAAATTAAAAGAGACATCACTCCAATACCTATTAAACTAACATTAATAAAAATTAAAAAAAGTTGAGGAAAGGGGTTTTTGAGCTTTCCTCATGGCAAATTATATAGTGAAAAGTACTAGATTACTAATAATTGTCTTAAAAAACATCTTTAATAATTTGTACAACGCGTCCGACAATATTATATTTTTCGAAATGAGCTTTAGGAACCTCAATCGTTGGGTATTGATGATTATTACAAATCAAAATCCAATTTCCGAGTGATAGGCGAATTTTTCTTAGTAGAGTGAAATTCTCGTATTCAATTAAATAAATTGCGCCATCGATTATTTCGTTTATTTCTGTATTAATAATTAATCCATTATTATTTTCGATTTCAGGTGCCATTAAATCACCTTTCGCCCAATAGATTATAAGTTTTTTGATATCTAAACCACGATGAGAAGCCCAACCTTCAACAATAGGATAATTCATTACTGGTGGCGTTTCACGTACGTAACGTTGATTTTGCGCCTCTTCTTTAGTTGGTAATTGTTTTTTATAAACCGGGATACGATAGATATTTTCATTATAAACTTCGTTATTATCATCGTCTTTAGGATCCAACACTTCCAATTTATAACCGGTAGCTAACCAGTTGAATGAAACATTACATTTTTCAGCAATTACTTCTAAACGAGTTAGTGAAGGGTAGGTTTTTCCAGACAAATAATCTCGTATTACCGTTTCTGACATATCACATTTTTTTGCAAAGGATGAAACAGATAATCCTTGCATTGACGAATGTAGCCTATCTTTAAAAGTTTTTACATTTTTATTTTTAATCATACTTATTTCGTTTTTATTTTTTCATCCGTTTGATAATTATATTGTATTTTTTATGAGTTTTACATATGAATTTGAATCAATCTTCTTAATTTTATTAAGTTTTAATGCGATTTTTTGTTTAAACGCGTTTTATATTATGGAAAAATATTCTTTTCTCGCATAAAAATAAAAAAACAGCGAGTGTTATAATAAGAAGTATGGCTTTTTTTTCCGTTTTATTGTCTTTGTTTTTCCGTTGAAATTTCAAGTAGTTTTATAGATATTAAGTTTTTTTTAATGCGTAATTGATATTTATCAAATATATATTATTCTTATTTATATGTTGGGTGTTATTTTAATTTATTGATTTATAATGGTTAAAGTCATTTTTTAGCTAAAATTGCTACATTTACTGAAAGGCAAATAAAAACGTTGACTAAAAAGAAAAAAAGTGGATAATAAGCAGCGTAAGGATTTTTCATTGTTTTCTTTCCTTATATTCCTTATATTTCATGTTGGCCCGTATATTTTATGCGGGTCTTTTTTTTATCTAAATTAACTTGTCATGAAATCCCATCATAAAAAGAGTATAATCAATTCCAATATTAAATAATCTATTTGTTCGTTTAACTTGTTCAAATAGCGATACATTTTTAAATGAGGTTTTAATTATGTCATTTAGCATTCCACATCTATTAGTTTTTCTTGCCGTGGTGGTTCTCATTTTCGGAACAAAGAAGTTACGTAATTTAGGTTCTGATCTTGGTTCAGCATTGAAAGGTTTTAAAAAAGCGATGAATGATGATGTTGAAGATGATAATAAGCTTGATAAGAAATAACCCTATTTATTGATATGAAAACGCAATTTGATGTGGCCATCGTTGGTGGTGGATTGGTTGGTTTAGCAACTGCATGTGCTCTTAGCCAATCTAATTTAACTGTAGCTATTGTTGATGTTAACGTTAATGATAATCAAAATTTTGCTTTTGACGAAATAGGAATTAGAGCTTCTGCAATTAATGGCGCAAGTCAGCAATATTTTTCTCAAATTGGTATTTGGAACGATTTATGTGCGAGCGAACGCGTTAATGCTTTTAGCGAGATCGGAGTTTGGGAAAAAAACGGTTTAGCGCATCTTACTGCACATGCTAAAGATTATGGTTATCCAAATCTTGGGTATATCATCGAAAATAATTTAATTTCTTACTACCTGTATCAACATGCTCAAGCAAATTCAAATATCACTATTTTCAATTTGGCCGCTATAGACAATAGCTATAATGAAGATTATGCTTTTTTAACACTTTCGGATAATACTCGGTTACAAGCAAAACTGATCATAGGTGCTGATGGCGCACACTCTTGGCTGCGCAGACAGGAAAAAATTTCTGTGTTTGAGCGTGATTACCTTCATCATGCAGTGATTACAACTGTTGAAACACAATATCCTCACCAAGCATGTGCTAGGCAGATTTTTTATCCCAATGGTATTGTGGCATTTTTACCACTTTGGCAACCCAATTACAGTTGTTTAGTATGGTCAACTAAACCAGAGCAAGCAGCTATTTTAACTTCGTTAACTGAATCTGAGTTTTGCCAAGAGCTGTTTAAATTAAGCGGTGATAAAGTAGGACAATGTCAGTTGGTCAATCCGAGAATGGTGTTTCCATTAAAAGCTCGGTTTGCAAAACAATTTATTAAACATCGATTAGTGTTAATTGGTGATGCTGCCCATACTATTCATCCATTGGCTGGTCAAGGAGTTAATTTAGGATTTGAAGATTCTGCATTATTGGTGGCAACCATTAATAAACTTATTGATGAACATAAAGATATTGGTTTAGTAGAAAACTTAAAATCATTCCAATTCACTCGCCGTAAAGATGCTTTAGTCATGTTAACCGCAATGCGAACTATTCAAGATATGTTTAATGGCGATAATGCTTTTAAAAAAATGGTGAGAACAGTTGGGATGAACGCAATTGATAACTTTTCGCCAATAAAGAAACGTCTCATCAAATATGCCATGAAAATTTAGTTTGTAAATTAATCCTGTAGCTAACACTACAGGATTATCATTAGTTTATTTAAAAGCTACTTGATAAGATGTTGGGATAAATGGAGATGCTGGAATTCTTAGCGGCCAGTAAGGATCTTTCAATAAACCTCGACCAATTGCAACTAAATCAGCATCGCCAGTACTTAATACATAATCAGCAAGATATGGGTCTTCAAGCATACCAACAGTAATAATTGGCAAATTAGTGACCTTCCTAATAGCTCGCGCTAAATAAACCTGGTATCCAGCATGAAATAGAGGCGTATGCTTTGGATCTAACTGACCATCACCACCGCCACTCACATCTAAAACATCTGCGCCTGCTTGTGCAAAACGTTTAGCAATTTGGCAACCATAATTAATATCGTAACCATTAGTACCGTATTCTTGAGCCGAAAACCGAACAATTAGTGGCATATCTTTTGGCATCACTGATTTTGCTGCTTTAATTACTTGTTCACCAAATAATAATTTATCCTTACCATATTCGTCCGTTCTAATATTCGTTTTTGATGAGCTGAATTGATGGATTAAATAACCATGTGCACCGTGTATTTCAATTGCGTCAAAACCTGCTTCAACCGCACGTTTGGTTGATTGTTTAAATTTTTCGATAATATCAGCGATTTCACTTTTGGTTAATTCTCTTGGCATTTGATATTGCCATTTTGGATTCGCTTCGACGTTCCCATCATAGCGGATAGGAGAACAGGATACGACATCAGACTCACCCAAAGCTTTACGTCCTGCATGAGCAATTTGAATAGCGATTTTTCCTTCTTGAGCATGAACCGCATCAACGATACGTTTAAGCTGATCGCGTTGCTCATCATTCCATAGACCTAAGCAATTTGGCGATATTCGACCATTTGGAGCAATATTGGTCATTTCTAAAATTATTAAACCCACGCCACCAACCGCTCGTGAAACATAATGAACAAAGTGCCAATCATTAGCCAATCCGTCTTTTGCTTGATATTGACACATCGGCGGCATAACAATACGATTTTTGAGTGATAAATTTTTTACTTTAAATGGCGTATTAATATAGGCTATTTTAGCCATGGATGGCTCCTGTTTTTATTAATGGTGCAAATGTTTAAGTTAACTGACGAATAGTATATAGTGTTTAAAAACGGAATATTAGAGCAAATAAACGTTAAAAAACCCCGTTCCTCAACTTTTTTTTGCAATTAAATCGTTTATGGTTTGCGAACTGATTTAAGATAGTAGAGCCAACATAATAAACCCAATAATCCTAAAACTGTTCCAGCAATAATTATCGCGATCCAACCATAGTTGCTATACAAATAAGTAGAAGCGATAGAACCCAACATGCCTCCGATAAAATAACTTACCATATAACCAGTGTTCATACGGCTACGTGCTTCTGGTCGAATTTGATAAATGGCGTTCATGTTTGATACATGAGTAACTTGAACAGCAAAATCCAGCAATACTACCCCAATAATTAAGGCTAAAAGTGAATATTCAGCAAGAGAAAGTGGTACCCATGAAGCAAGAAGTAATATTAGGCCAATGGTCGTGGCTAAAAAGCCTTTTCCTTTGTCTGATAATTTGCCAACGATAGGTGAACCTAGTGCACCAGCGGCACCGGCTAGGCCGAATAAACCGATTATAAAATCAGAATAATAGTAAGGTTTATTACTTAATAAAAAGGCAAGCGGCGTCCATAACAGTGAAAATAACGCAAAGGAAATAACTGCCAACAATGAGCGAATTCGTAAAACAGGTTCTTGTTTATATAGTGAGCCAATTGATAATAACAGTTGAAAATAGTTAATACTGATGGTGTTATTATAAGTTGGTAATGATAACCAAAGTAGCAAAGTAACAATGATCATTACTGACGCGGCAATCCAATAAACATAATGCCAATCAGTCATCGAAGAAACAAAACCAGCGAATGCACGACCTAATAATATACCTAGCAACATACCACTCATCAATGTACCGACAATCTTACCTCGATGCTCTGGTCGTGATAGTGTTGCGGCAAATGGAATTAGTACTTGGGCTACGGTTGAAAATAGACCTGTCATAGCCGTACCAAGCATAAGTAACCATAAGTTTTGTGAAGTTGCACTAATAATTAGCCCACAGGTTGATAATATCATCAAGGTCAATATTAATCGTTTACGTTCTATTTTGTCACCCAGTGGGGTAATGAACAGCAAGCCAACAGCATAACTAAATTGTGCAGCCATAATGATAAAACCTGCATGTTTAATTGCAATATGTAAATCATTAGTTATCGAGTGTAATAGTGGTTGTGCATAATAATTACTCGCTACCGCGACGCCAATGGCAAATGCCATTAGGAATACTAACCATGCAGATAGCCCTTGAGCTTGTTTGCTATTCATAATAAACAATTTAGAAAATAAATAATGTGTAATTATATATCAAAAGGTTGTTAGATACTGATAGATTGTGTTGATTATTGATTTAATAGATTATAAATAGGTGTTGCTAAGCCAATTTTTGCATTTTCCGATTTTAGTTTATACCAATAACCATTCGATTCATCTAGACATTTAGTATTGCTTTTGATCTCACAGTAAATAGGCACAATATCTAAATGAAAATGGCTAAAAGTATGTCGAAATGCAATTAACTGTTTGGGTTTGCTAGTTTTAATACCATGGCTGTCTAGCCAGTCAGTTAATGCTTGCTCGCTTGCAAATTGTGGTAAACAATATAATCCGCCCCAAATACCAGCAGGCGGTCTTTTTTCAAGCCAAATCATGTTGTCATGTTCAAGCATTAAAAAGTAGGCGGTTTTTTCAGGAATAGTCTTTTTAGGTTTTTTAGTTGGATATTGTGGCCAACTGTCGGTCTTATAAGCAATACATAATTGATGTAAAGGGCATAAAGTGCATTTGGGTTTAGAACGAGTACAAACCATTGCACCAATATCCATCATGGCTTGATTAAATTTAGCAACTTCATTTTTAGGCGTGACTTGCTCACTTAATTGCCAAAGTTGATTTTCGACATTTTTATTACCAGGCCATCCGTCTATAGCAAAAGTTCGGGTTAAAACCCGTTTTACGTTACCATCTAATATTGGATAATGTTGATTTTGTGATAGAGATAGGATAGCCCCAGCGGTTGAGCGCCCAACGCCTGGTAAGGCGATAACATCCTCAAATTTGGTTGGAAATTTTCCTCCAAACTTGTCAGCTATAACTTGTGCTGCTTTATGTAAATTACGAGCACGTGCATAATAACCAAGTCCAGTCCAAAGATGTAAGATATCGTCAATTGGAGCCTTCGCTAAATCGGTAATTTTAGGAAACTGTTTAATAAAGCGCTTAAAGTATGGAATAACAGTTGCAACTTGTGTTTGCTGCAGCATAACTTCTGACAACCAAACATGATAAGGGCTTTTTTCAATTTGCCATGGTAATGATTTTCTGCCGTACTGTTCATACCAGTTGAGTACGGCATTTGAAAAACTTAAATTAGTCATTACATGACAGCGGTAATAGAATCACTAGGATAACAACCAAGCACTTTAGTATATAAAGTGATGGAAGCTAATTCTTTAAGTGCGATCTGCATTTCGTAATCGTTAATATTACCTTGTAAATCAATATAAAACATCTCTTCCCAAGATGTGCCATGGATAGGGCGTGATTCAAGTTTTGTCATAACAATATTATGATTACGTAATACGGATAAAGCATCTACCAAAGCCCCAGCTTGTTGGCCCGTTTTCATCAAGATTGTAGTTTTGGCCGGAATTTGATCGGAAACTTCAATCGATTCACGCGATAACACAATAAAGCGGGTGATATTTTCTTTTTGATTAGCAAAATTGTGCTCCAGAACTTGTAAGCCATATAATTCACCACCGTCTTTATTTCCCATAGCTGCAATGTTTGGTTGATTTAATTTAGCTACGGTTTCCATTGCTGACGAAGTGCTATCACAATAAACAATTTTCCAATGAGGATACTTTTCTAAGAAATTACTACATTGTTGGAATGGTTGCGGGTGGCTATAAATAGTATCTATTTGCTCAAGTTTAGTGTTAGGAAGAGCTAAAATGCAGTGATCAATCATTAAGGATAGTTCACCAATAATATGTAAATTGGTTTTTTGTAACAAATCATACACTTCATTAATAGATCCCGAACTCGAGTTTTCTATCGGTACAATTCCATAATCAACAACTTTTGATTCAATCTTTTCAAAAACATCTTTAAATGTATTACAACTTGATTCAGTCAATTGATCAAAATGGGCGCTAGCATAACGGCGAGTTGCTGAATGTGAATATGAACCTTTTGGTCCTAAGAAAGCAATTTTAGCTGATGAGATAACGCCTTGGTTGAGTTTTTCTTGTAAAAACTTCTGTTGTAGTAGAACCGAATCTTCAATAATAATTTGGTATAAACGCTTAATTAATAGGTCATCAAGATGATATTGTTTACCTTGTTCGATTAATGCCTTAATCAATGAACGTTCACGATCTAAATCACGCACAGGGATATTTGCTTTTATTTTAGCCTGGATAACTTCGGCTGAAATTTGGCGTCTTTCAGCAATGATTTCAATTAATTTTTGATCAAGTTGGTTAATTTTGTTTCGTAAAGGCAATAAAGGACTGGTTGTCATATTCATTAATAGATTAAAAATTAGATGGGTAATATTATAACAAGCAAAAAAATAAAGGCACTATTAAAGTGCCTTTTTGTTAAATTATAAATTATTATTCTTCTTCAATTACTGTATTTTTAATACTGTCAAATGCACGGCGCGACTCACCTTTATGTTGGAGTTTATTTAGTTGTCTTTCAAGTTTACCAACTAAATCATTAATTGCAGCATACATGTCAGTGTGTTTAGCGGAAGCAACTAGTGGCGAGCCTTTGGTTGCAATGGTTGCATCAATAATAAATCCATCGGGCTCTTTAGATAAGATAAAGTGAGGGTTGATTAGTAGAGCTCTCCATTTATCTAATTTCGAAAACTTATCTTCAAGATAACTACGAATTGCAGGAGTAATGTCCATTTGTTTACTTGTGATACTTAAAGTCATAATTGACCTCCACTATGTTTACTTACTAATTGAGCTATTATTATATTGATTACATTGACAAATTTTTCACATTTCGTCAATAGGTTATTAGGTTTATATTAAGATTTTTGTGACTTTTGTCTAAAATAATTTATTGGTATTTGATATTAGGTAGCACAGAACTGCTTTTAATCTGTTTTTTATTATATACTGTGGTTTATTTAGATTGATTTAAAGTATTAAGTTTAGTTATTTAATGAGGAATATGTGAGCTATTTAGATAATGTTAAGATTGTTTTAGTTGAAACTTCGCATACTGGTAACATGGGGTCTGCTGCTCGTGCAATGAAAACGATGGGATTAACTCGTTTATGTTTAGTGAACCCTGTAATAAAACCCGATTCCCAATCGATTTCACTGGCAGCCGGGGCGAGTGATATTATCAAACAGGCACAGATTTTTTCATCCCTTGAAGAGGCGGTAGCAGATTGTTCATTGGTTATAGGTACCAGTGCGCGTCCTAGAAGTTTGCAATGGCCAAACTTAACCCCGAAAGAGTGTGGCGACAAAATTATTGCTGAAACCGCGCATCATGCTCAAGTGGCTTTAGTTTTTGGTCGAGAAAGAGTTGGATTAACTAATGATGAATTACAAAAGTGCCATTTTCATGTTGGTATTCCAGCTAATCCAGATTATAGCTCTTTAAATTTAGCTATGTCAGTTCAGGTTCTAACTTACGAAATTCGAATGTCAATGTTGTCAACTTTAGAGGCATCTTTAAAACATGATGATGATAATCTGAATGAGGTTCAGTATCCTAAAAGCGAAGATATTGAACGGTTTTATCAGCATTTAGAGCAGACGTTATTAAAAACCGGATTTATTAATCCTAATCATCCTGGGCAGATTATGGGTCGTTTACGTAGATTATTTACGCGAGCTGGTATTGAACAGCAAGAACTCAATATTTTACGGGGAATTTTAACGTCAATAGATAAAAAATAGTGAGATTAGTCCCCTAGTTTTGTGTAAATCTAGGGGATTTTTTATTATTAAGTTTTTTTACGCCAAGTTGTGCCGTTAGCACCATCTTCTAAAATAATATTCATTTGATTTAGTTTATCTCGAGCTTCATCAGCTAAAGCCCAATTCTTACTTGCTCGAGCATCGTTGCGTTGTTTAATTAACGCTTCAATTAGCTGTGTATCTTCATCATCTTGACTATTACCTTGTAAGAATTTAACCGGATCTTGTTCAAGTAAACCAAGTACAGAAGATAAATAACGTAACTCAGCAGCTAGTTCATTAGCTAATGGCATGTTATTTTCTGCTTTAGCTTTGTTGATCTCTCTAGCCAAATCAAATAGAGTTGAATAAGCTTCTGGAGTATTGAAATCATCATCCATTGCCTGACAAAATTGTCGATGATAATCGCTATCTGGCGTGTTGTGCGGATAGTTAGCATCGGTGTCTCTCAAAGCCGTATAAAGTCTTTCTAAAGCGGTACGAGCTTGTTTTAGATTTTCTTCACTATAGTTAAGTTGACTACGATAATGGCCTGATAATAAGAAATATCGAACAGTTTCAGCATCATAATGTTTTAAAACATCACGGATAGTGAAAAAGTTATTCAGTGATTTGGACATTTTCTCTTGGTCTATCATTACCATGCCTGAGTGCATCCAATAATTTACATATTGGCCATTATGGGCACAGGTTGATTGGGCAATTTCGTTTTCATGATGTGGGAACATTAAGTCAGAACCACCGCCATGAATATCAAAATGGTTGCCTAATTGATGGCTATTCATTGCAGAGCATTCAATGTGCCAACCAGGTCGACCTTTCCCCCATGGTGAATCCCAGCTTGGTTCGTTGGGTTTTGACATCTTCCAGAGAACGAAGTCCATTGGATTATGTTTTACGTCCACTACATCAACTCGAGCACCTGCTTGTAACTGTTCTAAATTTTGGCGTGATAAAATACCGTAGTTAGGATCACTATCTACCGAAAACATCACATCTCCATTGTCAGCAATATAAGCATGATTTTTTCTTATTAACTCTTCAACAAGTTCAATGATTTGTGACATATGACGAGTTGCTCGAGGTTCGACATCTGGTCGTTTGATATTAAGTGCATCGAAATCGGCATACATCTCATTTAACATACGTTCAGTTAATTCGTCACAAGTTTCACCATTTTCTAATGCACGCTTGATGATCTTGTCATCGACATCGGTAATATTACGAACATAAGTGAGATCGTAACCTAAAAAACGTAAATAACGAGTAACGACATCAAATGCGACAAAAGTACGGCCATGGCCAATGTGGCATAGATCGTAGATAGTAACACCACAAACATATAGCCCAACTTTATTTGGTGTAATTGGTTTAAATATTTCTTTCTCACGTGATAATGTATTAAATATTTTGAGCATTTTATCCTGCAGAATAAATTTGATAAATTTTAGTGTTTAATATAACAAAAAACTGGAAGTGGCGAAATTACTTCTTATAATCTCGTTAAATAAATTAAATGGAATTAATTGATGATATCAAAATTTGGGGTAGAAGTTTCGGGCTAATTTTAATGATTATATTCACTGCCTTTCAAGTTATTTGTATTGCAATAGGCTTTAAATTTGATAATCGCTTTGAAAAATTACTATTTTTATTTACGTGGACTCTTTTAGCAATAGTATTCTTTGTGGTTTTTGTTAACAAGGATTTAGGAGGCTTTGGCAATATAGGGTTTTATAAGTTTATTGCACTTTTTGTTGGTTTTTTGGCATGTCTTCTAGCGTCTTTTGCTAATTTATCACTCACTATCATATATATTAATTTGGATACTTAAAAAGCTATTTAAGTTAATAGGTTTTAAACATTGATATAAATGAGAGAACTTTGATTGGATAGATGAGTGAAAATTGGCGAGTAAACTCGCCAATTTAAATTGCTATTAAATTTATTTAAAAAGGCGGTAAAGATAAATAAGTAAAATAGAACCTAGCACAGAGATAAACAAGCTTGGGAAGTTAAAACCAGTCACACTACCCCAACCAAAGAAGGTACTGATATAACCGCCGACTAATGCACCAGCTACACCAAGTAGGATAGTTTTTATCACACCAACACGGCCTAATGGCATAAAAAACTTAGCGATCCATCCAGCAATTAATCCTAGAATAATCCAGCTTAAAATACCCATGATAATTTCCTTCGTCTAATTAAGTTGAAAGTTACTAGTATAGCTAAAAAATAACGATGATAGTTGTTGAACAGATATTAATAAAACGTAAATTTACAGCTTTAAAAATTGTTATCTAAATATGAAGAAAAATGATTATTATGTAGAACAGTATGAAGCTATAGATGTATGAAACACAAATTCATACAAATATTAGGCGTAGTTTACAATTATTTTTTCAAATATTCTAGGTATTTTGTTTAATTGTTGGTTTATATGATTAATGATTAGGAGCGATAATGTAATCGCCCCTGATATTAAACTATTCGAAAATCGTTTTGTGTAGAACCTTTATTACATCTTCGGCATCATTGCTTCTTGCTAGAAGGCAAAGATTATGGGTGCTAGCACCGTAACAACAAAGTCGAATAATAAAGTCATCTAAAGCGCCAAAGACTTCTTTAGCGATACCTTTTGTTGTGGTTAGATTGTTACCAATGATGGCAATTAGTGCTAAATCTTCTTCAACTTCAACATGGCAAACTGTTGATAATTCATCGAATAATGCTTTTGTTAATAGGCTATTTCCGTTAGTATTAGTGCCTGTAGTATCAATGGTTAATGCGATACTAACTTCAGAGGTGGTGACTAAATCAACCGAAATATTATGTTTAGCCAATATGGTAAAGACATTAGCTAAAAAGCCTTGTGCGTGTAGCATATTTAAGCTAGTTAAAGTCAATAATGTTTGTTTGCGACGAAGCGCTAACGCTCTAAATGAAGGTAGTGCAGATTTTATGCTATGTGTGTTATAAACGATAGTTCCACCTGCTTCTGGCGCTTTACTTGAACCAACAAATACTGGAATATTGCTACGTACAGCAGGAACAAGTGTTGCAGGGTGTAGAACTTTAGCACCAAAGGTCGCCATTTCAGCTGCTTCAGCAAATGATATTTCGTCAATTCGTTTCGCACCTGATGTGATACGAGGATCGGTAGTATAAATACCAGCAACATCGGTCCAAATGTCTATTTGCGTGGCGTTTAAAGCCTCACCAAGAAGAGCTGCGGTATAATCACTACCACCACGACCTAAAGTTGTGGTTTTGCCCGTACTTTCACTACCAATGAATCCTTGAGTAACTACGATAGCTTCTGGATTCAAAGATTTTAAATGTGCACAGCAAAGTTGTTTAATTTCGTCAATTTTTGGTACGGCTTTACCAAACTTGTCATCGGTACGCATGACTTTACGTACATCAAACCATAGGGCATTTTTTTGTTTTTGTTTTAATATTTCGACAAATAGTTTTGATGACATTATTTCGCCATGACTGACTAATTCATCCGTCAAAGCAGGGGAAGTTGCCAAGCTTGCAGCTTCTGATAATGAGGCAATATTTGCAATTATTTGGTCAATTTCAGCACGTAGGGTTGGATTTTCAGGAAGATTTTCTAATATGTTGTATTGAATCGATTGAATTTTAGCGATATGTTTTGCTCTTACATTGGCATCACGACCTTCAGCTAATGCTACCAGTAAATTTGTTATGCCTGCAGAGGCAGACAACACAACAACTTTGACACTAGGATTAGCTATAACAATATTGGCACTATTAACCATTGCGGGATAATCTGCAACACTAGTACCGCCAAACTTAGCAATTATAAATGATCTTTCCATGTATTCCTCATATTAAAAATTTTTATTTTTAACAGAGATAGAGCGGGCATGTCCTAATACAGTTAAAAAAATACATACCATGAAGCGCTCCACCTGTTAGGGTGACAACCCAAGGGATTCAGCCCTTGCAGTCGATTTAATTGCTTTCTGGAATAACAATTAAACCTCGGCATTACATCCCCTCAATCATTTATTTGCGGCTCCAGTCCCTAAAATGATCTGCCTGAGTAATGCGCCTCTTCTTAATTCTGATTTCAGTGTCGTATAGGATTAACGATTTTACCAAATGTGTCAATAGGTTAAATATTAAAAAAAATTATAGAGCTTTGTTAAAATAAACTGTTAATTATAAACTCCGTTCAAATAATTCAATAATCGTTTGATATAGTTTTTTCACAGAACAATCTTTAGTTGGTGTGCTAAAAATCGTATCATCACCGGCAATTGAGCCTAAAATCCCTTCTGATTTACCGATTGAATCTAACAATCTCGCAATAAGCTGAGCTGCGCCTGGGCTTGTTCGAATAACAACCATTGAACTATTGTAATCAATATCTAACACTAAATTTTTTAATGGACTGCTTGTTGTTGGAACACTCATTTCAGCAGGTAAACAATAAACCATCTCAGATTTTGCGTTGCGAGTTCTTACAGCGCCAAATTTAGTTAACATTCGCGATACTTTAGATTGATTTATATTATCAAATCCTTGTTCTTGTAAGGCTTGTACGATACCTATCTGAGAACTAAACTTTTCTTGTAAAAGCATTTCTTTGAAAGTTTTAGTGAGATCTTTTTGTTTCATACTGTTCCTTTAAATTTAATTTATGACTAACTGATTAAAACAATAAGTCATATTAACGGGTTAACTAAAATGCTTGATTACGGTCAGTTATTTTTAATGATTGCTAATTAAGCAAGTGTTCTTATAAAGCTTCATTCAAATATTGAATATAATCTACATAATTATGCATGACATTTGCATAAAATTAAAGATTAGATTTTATAGCATTTTTGGGACGAAATGATTTAATGATGTGATCATGTGTTTCGATGTAAGGACCTTCTAGCAGATCAATACAATATGGAACACTTGCAAATATGCCAGTAACAATAGTGTTACCTTCATCATCCTTTACACCTTCAAGTGTTTCCTTGATTGATTTTGGTCGGCCTGGTAAATTCAAAATTAAACATTGCTTACGAATAACACCAACTTGTCTGGATAAAATCGCAGTTGGAACAAAATGTAAACTAATCTGCCGCATCTGTTCGCCAAATCCGGGCATTATTCTATCTGCGATAGCTAAAGTTGCGTCAGGTGTTACATCTCTTATTGCTGGTCCTGTTCCGCCTGTGGTTAAAATCAGATTACATTGCAAATCATCAACCAATTCGCATAATGTTTTTTCAATGATGATTTGTTCATCGGGAATAATGCGTTGTTCGGTAATAAAAGCTGTTTTCAATGCAGATTTCAACCATGATAACAAAGCTGGAATACCTTCATCTTGATAAACGCCTTGTGATGCTCTATCTGATATTGAAACTAATCCAATTTTAACCATAACATTTATTCCTTAATCCATATATTTATCTAAATATTAAACAATATTGTCAATTGATTAAACATGATATCATATTATTCAAATAGCAATTTACTCAATTAGGATACATTTATGTCGTCAACACCTGCACTAGAACTTATAGCGCTTAAGAAAAAATATAAAAATGGTGTAGAAGCATTAAAAGGAATTAATTTAACTGTAGCGGCAGGAGATTTTTATGCTTTACTTGGACCAAATGGTGCAGGTAAGTCAACCACCATTGGTATTATTAGCTCTTTAGTTACTAAAACCTCAGGCCAAGTTAAAATCTTTGGATATGACTTAGATACGGATCTTGTTAATGCAAAAAGACAATTAGGACTTGTTCCTCAGGAATTTAACTTTAACCAATTTGAAGAAGTAATCCAAATTGTTACCAATCAAGGTGGTTACTATGGGTTGCCACGAAAATTGGCTTTACAACGAGCTGAAAAGTATCTGCGTATTTTAGATTTATGGGATAAACGACATAGTCGAGCTAATATGTTATCAGGTGGGATGAAAAGACGACTAATGATAGCTCGCGCACTTGTCCACGAACCTAAATTATTAATTCTGGATGAACCTACTGCTGGGGTTGATATAGAGTTACGTCGTTCCATGTGGGATTTTCTACGTGAGATTAATAAACAAGGTATCACCATTATATTAACCACGCATTATTTGGAAGAAGCAGAAATGCTTTGCCGTCACATTGGTATAATCCAGCACGGAGAATTAATTGCTAACTCTTCAATGCGTGATTTACTAGCAAAAAGTCAATCTGAAACAATTATTATTGATTATGTACCAACATCAACACCAATCTCCCTTAAAGGGTATAATTATACTGATATTGAATCTGGCATGTTAGAAGTAAACGTAGATAAACAACAAGGATTAAATCAGTTATTTGAACAACTCAATCAACAAAACATAAAAGTGATTAGTGTTCGTAATAAAGCTAATCGATTAGAAGAATTATTTGTAGATTTGTTGCGAAATGATACCAAAGGAGCTATTGATGAATAATTTATATTGGATTGCCTTAAAAAGTATTTGGCGTAAAGAAGTTACCCGATTTTTAAGAATTTGGATCCAAACACTGATTCCTCCTGTTATTACAATGTCACTATATTTTATTATTTTCGGTAATTTAATCGGTTCGCGAGTTGGTGATATGGGGGGCTTTAGTTATATGGCATTCATTGTGCCAGGCTTAATTATGATGTCGGTCATAACCAATTCATATACAAACGTCTGTTCTTCATTTTTTAGTGCTAAATTTCAACGTAATATTGAAGAAATACTTGTTGCTCCTGTTCCGACTCATATTATTATTTGGGGATATGTTGGTGGTGGTGTAATGCGTGGTTTATTAACTGGTGTGTTGGTCACTGCTGTATCGTTATTTTTTGTTAGATATGAAGTTTATTCGTGGACTTTTGTAGTTTTCACCTTATTATTAACCTCAATTTTGTTTTCATTAGCTGGATTGTTAAATGCAGTATTTGCAAAATCATTTGATGATATAAGTATTATTCCAACCTTTGTATTAACACCGTTAACTTACTTGGGCGGAGTTTTTTATTCAATCACTATGTTACCGACTTTTTGGCAATGGGTTTCTAAACTTAATCCTATTGTTTATATGATCAATGGTTTTCGCTATGGTTTTTTAGGTATTAGTGATGTTTCATTAGTTATTACTTTTTCGATGCTTATATTATTTGTTAGCATTTTATATTTTATAGCATGGCGAATAATTGAAAGTGGAAGAGGGCTTAGAAGTTAGACAGAACTGACTAAACCGCCGACCAATGTCGGCGGTAAGATAAAACTTATTTTGCTCCTGCAACGGCTTCTTTTGCCATTTCAGTAATTTTAGCAAAATCACCTTTAGCAATTGCATCAGTAGGAATAAACCAAGTCCCACCAACGCAAAGAACATTATCAAGCGCTAAATAATCGCGATAGTTTTTAGGATTCACACCGCCAGTAGGGCAGAATTTCATATAACCACAAGGACCAGCAAACGCTTTTAACGCAGCAACACCGCCATTAATTTCAGCAGGGAAGAATTTTAATGCTGTTAAACCATATTCTTGAGCTGTTAATAATTCTGAAATGGTTGCAATCCCAGGAATAACTGGCACAGGGCCTTCAACTGCTGCTTTTAAAATAGAGTCAGTAATACCCGGAGTGATGATAAATTCTACACCCGCCTCAGTTACTTGTTTAAGTTGCTCTACTGTGGTTACAGTACCGGCACCGACTACAGCTTCTGGAACTTCGTTAATAATTTTCTTAATTGCGTCAAGTGCACAAGCTGTTCTTAATGTGACTTCTAAAACCTTCACGCCACCAGCAATCAATGCTTTTGCTAAAGGAACGGCATCTTCTAAACGCTCAATAACAATAACAGGAACTACTGGACCTAATGTTAAAATTTCTTCAGCGCTTTTTTTCCAATTTTTCATATGTATTACCTATACTTTATTTACTTCTATACAGCAATAAGCCCTCAAATTATTGAGGGCTTATTTTACTCATAAATACCTAATTTCTTTTCTAAATAGTGAATGTTCGTGCCACCTTTTATGAAGCCTTGATCATTTAAAATCTCTAGATGAAGTTCGATATTGGTTTTTATACCATCAATAACCAGTTCTGCTAATGCATTCTTCATGCGGGCAATAGCGACTTCACGAGTTTCACCATAGGCGATTAATTTACCGATCATTGAATCATAATATGGTGGTACAGTATAGCCAGCATATATATGTGATTCCCAACGGATACCAAATCCTCCCGGAGCATGGAAACGTGTTATTTTGCCCGGAGATGGCATAAATGTTTTTGGATCTTCGGCATTGATTCGGCATTCAATTGCATGGCCTTTAATTTCAATGTCACTTTGCTTAATTGACAAAGGTTGTCCAGCTGCAATCAGAATTTGTTCACGAATAAGATCAACTCCAGTAACCATTTCAGTAACTGGGTGTTCTACTTGAATACGAGTATTCATTTCGATGAAGTAGAATTCACCATTTTCAAATAAGAACTCAAAAGTACCTGCACCACGATATCCAATCTCGATACATGCATTAACACAACGTTCACCGATGAATTTACGCATTTTCGGTGTAATACCAACCGCTGGTGCTTCTTCAAGTACTTTTTGGTGACGTCTTTGCATTGAACAATCGCGTTCACCTAAATAAACTGCATGACCTTGCCCATCAGATAAAACTTGTATTTCGATATGGCGTGGGTTTTCTAGGAATTTTTCCATGTAAACCATATCATTATTAAATGCAGTTTTTGCTTCAAGTTTAGTCATTTTGATTGATTGTTCGAGATCTTTTTCTTCACGAACAATACGCATTCCACGACCACCGCCGCCGCCAGACGCTTTAATAATAACTGGATAACCAATTTTTTTAGCAATTTGCTTATTAAGGTCCATATTACTGCCAAGAGGACCATCAGAACCAGGAACACAAGGTACGCCTGCTTTTTTCATTGCTTCAATGGCTGAAACTTTATCACCCATTAAACGAATAGTATCAGGTTTTGGACCGATAAATATAAAGCCTGAACGTTCAACTTGTTCAGCAAAATCCGCATTTTCTGATAAAAATCCATATCCAGGATGAATAGCTGCTGCGCCGGTTACTTCGGCAGCAGAGATTAATGCAGGGATATTAAGATAACTTTTGGCTGAAGCTGCTGGACCTATACAAACGGTTTCGTCTGCAAGTAGCACATGTTTTAAGTCTTTATCTGCCGAAGAGTGAACAGCGACAGTTTTAATTCCAAGTTCTTTACATGCTCTTAAAATACGAAGAGCGATTTCTCCGCGGTTAGCAATAAGAATTTTATCAAGCATATTCAATCTCTTAATCGTCTAAGTTAACAAATAATTCTGATTATTCAATAATGAATAGTGGTTGATCGAATTCAACTGGTTGACCATTTTCAACTAAGATAGCTTTAATAGTCCCTGCTTTTTCTGATTCAATTTGGTTCATCATTTTCATTGCTTCAACAATGCAAAGCACATCACCAACATTTACAGACTGACCGACTTCAACAAATGCTTTAGATTCAGGGCTTGGAGTTCGATAAAACGTACCAACCATTGGTGATTTTATGGTTGTGCCACTATTAGTTTCTGTGATGACTTCTGCTTCAACTGTAGCCGCAGTGACTGTAGGAGCAGGAACAGCAACTGGTTGGGGAATTTGAATGTTTTGCACTGGAGCTGTATAGGTAGGTGTCGACCGACTAATTCGAACCGATTCTTCACCCTCAGAAATTTCAAGCTCAGAAATACCTGATTCTTCTACTAATTCAATTAACTTTTTAATTTTACGTATATCCATGAATTACACCGTGTTTATTTGATATAAATAACAATTATTTTAATGTACCTTTAATATCTTAAAAGTAATCTTTTAATTCGATACTAAAAATAGTAACTCAACATTAACGCGGAAGGATACACTGTAAATCATAATTTGTCATTATATATCTCCTTTACAAACACTTGTTATACTATTTTCTAGGTATTATTTTTAAATTGCGATACAATATAACCCTTAATTATTATTGAGGCTGGCTGTGGTTTTTATCTGCTAAATGAACTATTATTTGTCGGATAAAATTAAAATATATATTTTGTAGACGCCTAAGTTTGCTTCTAATACTCAAATATATTTAAACAAGATTAATTCTAGGAAGAGTTTTTATTATGTTCAAAAAAGTTCGCGGCTTGTTTTCAAATGATTTATCGATTGATTTAGGTACAGCCAACACGCTTATTTATGTTAAAGGGCAAGGCATTGTGCTTAACGAACCTTCAGTTGTTGCCATTCGTCAAGATCGCTCAGGAACACCTAAAAGTGTTGCTGCCGTTGGCCATGCTGCGAAACAGATGCTAGGGCGAACACCTGGTAATATTGCAGCTATCAGACCAATGAAAGACGGTGTGATTGCAGACTTTTCCGTCACTGAAAAAATGTTACAGTATTTTATTCGACAAGTTCACAGCCATAGCTTCTTAAGACCAAGTCCTCGTGTATTGGTATGTGTGCCAGTTGGCGCAACACAAGTGGAACGTCGTGCTATTCGTGAATCAGCATTAGGTGCTGGTGCTCGTGAAGTTTATTTAATTGAAGAACCAATGGCTGCGGCAATTGGTGCTGATTTACCAGTTTCTGCACCAACTGGCTCAATGGTTGTTGATATCGGTGGTGGTACAACAGAAGTGGCTGTTATTTCATTAAATGGTGTAGTTTATTCCGCTTCTGCACGCATTGGTGGAGACCGTTTTGATGAAGCAATAATCAATTATGTTCGTCGCAATTATGGTGCATTAATTGGTGAAGCGACCGCAGAAAAAATTAAACACTTCATTGGAAGTGCTTATCCAGGTGATGAAGTCCTTGAAATCGAAGTACGTGGTCGTAACTTAGCTGAAGGTGTGCCACGTAGTTTTACACTAAATTCGAATGAAATCTTAGAAGCATTACAAGAGCCATTAAGTGGTATTGTTAGTGCTGTTAAAGTTGCTCTAGAACAATGTCCTCCAGAACTAGCTTCTGATATTTCAGAACATGGTATGGTATTGACTGGTGGTGGTGCATTATTACGTAATATTGATAAATTATTATCTGCTGAAACAGGGATTCACGTTGTTGTAGCTGAAGACCCACTTACTTGCGTAGCTCGTGGTGGTGGTAAAGCTCTTGATATGGTAGATATGCATGGTGGTGATCTCTTCAGTGAAGAGTAATAATATTACTAGCAAGTAACGAATATTTCATTTTTTCCGCCGACATTGTCGGCGGAGTCATATCTTAAAATAGTTAAATTCTAGATATATAACAGGTAAATACTGGACAATGAAATTACTTTTTTCTAAACGTTCGCCTCTGAGTGTTCAATTATTTATATCACTGGCACTCGCTTTGACGTTAATAGTGTTAGATATCAATTATCGTCCTTTTAAAGAGGTTCGTTATTATTTAGATACCTTAATTTCGCCACTTTATCATGTTTCAAATGCACCAAAATCATCATTTGATTCGCTGTATGAAATGTCGAAAACACAAGAGACACTAATTAAAGAAAATGCAGAACTGCAAGAAACCTTAATGCAACAAAAAAGTAATCTATTATTGCTTGAACATTTAAAGCATGAAAATGACCGCCTAAGAGGGCTATTAGGTTCACCTTTAAGACACGATGAACATAAAATGGCTGCTCAAGTATTATTAGCTGATACTGATCCTTACGTTTATCAAGTGGTAATTAATAAAGGTAAAAATGACGGTGTATATATAGGCCAGCCGGTAGTAGATGAAAAAGGTATTGTTGGACAAATTTATCAAACCGCTCAATCAACAAGCCGAGCGATCTTAGTTTGTGATTATCAACATGCAATTCCAGTACAAGTATTAAGAAATGATATTTCAATGGTAGCTGTCGGTAATGGATGCAGTAACGATTTAACGCTTGATTTTTTACCTAACAATGTTGATGTCAAAGTTGGTGATGTTCTAGTCACTTCTGGACTTGATGGTCGCTTCCCAGAAGGGTACCCAGTGGCTGTCGTTAGCTCAGTAAAGCTTGATATAAGTGATTCCACCCCCATTATTTCTGCTACGCCAACCGCAGATTTAAAACGTTTACGTTATCTACTGTTATTGTGGGGCGATCAAGGAGTAAAACATGAGGGGTAATAATCGAATTAGTATACTGGTTATTTGGTTAACGTTGCTAATTGGCTTATGTGTACAAATCATACCGTGGTCACCTGAATATAATATGTTTAAGCCACATTTATTAATGTTAATTATGGCCTATTGGTTAATAGCATTACCGCACCGAATTGGTATGAGCATAGCATTTTTATTAGGTATCATTTTAGATCTATTCTCAGGATCGCTTTTAGGTATTCACGCATTTATTTTTTCATGCGTGGCTTATTTGTTAATGTTTAAATTCCAGTTAATCCGTAATTTAGCTTTATGGCAACAATCAATTATTATTTTTGCCGTTTCGCTTTGTTATAATATATTAGTATTTCTGTTTCAAGTCAGTATTTATCATACCATAACGATTTCACCTTTAATTTTAGTATCTAGTTTTGTTGATGGGGTATTATGGATAGTGATTTATCTATTCTTACGACTAATAAGACGGAACTTTGCTATTAATTAATAAGGGATCATTATGTCTGTCGAATTATTAATGAACGTAACGCCATCAGAAACTCGGGTGGCATATATTGAAGATGGGATATTACAAGAAATCCACGTAGATCGTGAATCACGTCGAGGTATTGTAGGAAATATCTATAAAGGCAAAATCATTCGTATTTTACCGGGTATGCAAGCTGCGTTTGTTGATATCGGTCTTGAAAAAGCTGCTTTTTTGCACGCCTCGGATATCATGCCGCATACCGAATGTGTATCGGACAGTGAACAAGAACAGTTTCAAGTTAAAGATATTTCTGAATTGGTACGTCAAGGCCAAGATTTAATGGTACAAGTTGTTAAAGATCCTTTGGGGACTAAAGGTGCCAGACTTACTACAGATATAACTTTACCTTCGCGTTATTTAGTTTTAATGCCTGGTCCTAACTCTGCTCATGTAGCGACATCGCAACGAATTGAATCGGAAGAAGAGCGTGAAAGGCTTAAAAAAATTGTTGAACAATATGTTACCGATGAAAGTGGTTTTATTGTTAGAACTGCTGCCGAAGGAGCAAATGCTCACGAACTTGAACAAGATGCCAATTTTTTAAAACGTTTATGGGCAAAAATTCAAGAACGAATGGCGCGTCCAATCAGCAAATATTTAGTCTATGGTGAGCTTGCTTTATCTCAACGAGTATTACGGGATTTTGTTGGCGACCCAATTGAACGAATTTTGGTTGACTCTAAACTTACTTATGATTTGTTGGTTGAGTTTACACAGGAATTTATGCCAGAAGTTACCAACAAATTAACCCATTATCGCGGTAATATCCCAATTTTCGATCTGTATGATATTGAAAACGAAATTCAACGAGCGTTAGACCGTAAAGTCAAATTAAAATCGGGTGGTTATTTAATTATTGATCAAACCGAAGCTATGACGACCATTGATATTAATACTGGTGCATTTGTAGGTCATCGTAATTTAGAAGAAACTATTTTCAACACCAATATCGAAGCAACCATTGCGATTGCGCGTCAATTACGATTACGCAATTTAGGTGGTATTATCATTATCGATTTTATTGATATGCAAGAAGATATTCACCGTGAACGAGTGTTACTATCTTTACAAGACTTTTTAGCCAAAGACCGAGCACGAACATCCGTGAACACTTTCTCTGGTTTGGGGTTAGTTGAAATGACACGTAAGCGGACTCGAGAAAGTATTGGTCATATACTTTGTGAAGAGTGTCCTGCATGTAAAGGTCGAGGTATTGTTAAATCAGTAGAAACGGTTTGTAATGAAATACTCCGTGAAATTGTTCGTATATACAAAGCTCACCGCTCTGAATACTTTTTAGTTTATGCCTCAGCTGCAGTGGCTAATGCATTAACGACGGATGAATCACATGCGCTAGCAGAAGTTGAAGTGTTTGTTGGCAAACGTGTTGAAGTAAAAGTTGAACCACTTTATATTCAAGAACAATATGATGTAGTACTTATGTAATAATAAATTTTACAGTTTTTATATTGATAATCATTAGATTAAGGAATTTATGAACGTAGCCCAAGTGAGTGAACGGTTACTCAATCCAAATAACTTAAATCAGCAAGATATAGTAAATTTGCTTGATATGCTTAGTTCAAGGCAAATTGATTTTGGTGATTTATATTTTTTATCTGGTTATTACGAAAGTTGGTCTCTTGAAGATAGCATTATTAAAAATGCCTCTTTTCATCGCGATCAAGGTGTTGGTGTTAGAGCGATTATTGGTGAAAAAACAGGATTTGCTTATACTGATCAGCTTTCTTTAGCTCGATTAGAGCAAAGTGTATTAGCCGCAAACTCTATTACTAAAAATCAAACACCCATTATGGTTACTCCATTTAAAACGGCTAACAATATCATCAAGTATCCATCGCTTAATCCGATAAATAGCTTTTCGCAAGAGGAAAAAATTGCCTTATTACACCAAGTTGATAAGTTAGCACGTTCAATTGATCCAAGAGTCATTGAAGTTTCAGCAAGCTTAATTGGTAGTTATGAAGACATTTTAATCGCAGGCACTGATGGTACCTTATGTGCAGATGTTAGGCCTTTAGTTCGCTTATCAGTATCCGTTCTTGTCGAACAAGATGGTAAACGTGAACGAGGGAGTAGTGGCGGTGGTGGTCGATTTAGTTATGACTATTTTTTAACGACTAATGCGAAAACAGGTGAAAGTTATGTAGATAGTTATACCCGAGAAGCTGTGCGTCAAGCTTTAGTTTTGCTCTCAGCCAAACCGGCTCCAGCAGGCACCATGTCAGTTGTTTTAGGTGCAGGTTGGCCAGGTGTGTTACTTCACGAAGCAGTAGGACACGGGCTAGAGGGAGACTTTAACCGTAAAAATAGTTCTGTGTTTTCAGGAAAAATTGGCGAACAAGTTACCTCAGAGCTTTGTACTATCGTTGATGATGGAACCATTGAAAATCGTCGAGGTTCACTCTCTATTGATGATGAAGGTACGCCAAGTCAAAAAACGGTATTAATCGAAAACGGTGTTTTAAAAGGCTACATGTTTGATAAGCTTAACGCAAAATTAATGAATTGCCATTCGACTGGCAATGGTCGCCGTGAAGGGTATGCCTGTTTACCTATGCCTAGAATGACCAATACCTACATGCTAGCGGGAACATCGAGTTTTGATGAAATCATCCAAAGTGTAGATTATGGACTATATGCACCTAATTTTGCAGGTGGGCAAGTCGATATAACTTCAGGAAAATTTGTCTTCTCAACTTCAGAAGCCTATTTAATTGAAAAAGGTAAAATTACTACGGCGGTCACAGGTGCAACGCTTATTGGATCAGGTATTGAAACGATGCAACAAATTTCAATGGTAGGCAATGATCTCGAACTTGATCCAGGTGTTGGTGTTTGTGGTAAAGCAGGGCAAAGCGTTCCTGTTGGAGTTGGTCAACCGACTTTAAAAGTGAATAATTTAACCGTAGGTGGTACTATTAACCACTAATAATAATACATTAATGAGAAAATAAGCTAAATGGATACAATCATTACACTATACCAAGCATTTGTTCATATGGATATAAAAACACTCTCAAACCCAGATGTGTTATGGATATTATATGGAATGCTATTTGTCATCATTCTATTAGAAAACGGTGTGTTACCCGCAGCTTTTTTACCGGGTGATAGTTTACTGTTTCTAACTGGCGTATTGATAAGTCTTGATGTTTTTCATTTTGGTCTTATAAACTTAATTCTAATTGCTGGTGCTGCCTTCGGCACATGGCTCGGTTATGCACAAGGCCGGTGGTTGGGTAATACCAAAACTGTACAGAATTGGATGGCACATTTGCCAGAAAAATATCACTATAAATCAGAGGTACTATTCCACAAATATGGCTTACAAGCACTATTTATTGGACGATTTATTGCATTTGTTCGCACATTATTACCAATGATGGCGGGGTTATCAGGTTTGCATAGCCGTAAATTTCATATCTACAATTGGGTAAGTGCAACATTATGGATATTTTTGATTGTTACATTAGGCTATTTATTTGGTTTATCACCAATTTTTAAAACATACGAAAAACAGATTATGTCTTTATTAATGTTAATACCAGTATTTTTATTGGTATTAGGATTAGTATTTTCGATTTGGTTAGCAATAAAGCGTTGGTTAAGTAATAAAAAACAAGCAAAGCAAAACCGTAAAGAATAAAAAGGTGAAATTAACCGATAAGCCGGGTTCTGTCGTGGACAATCATTCCTCTAGGCTAATACTCACGCATTAGCTCAAGCAGTCTACCCGGATTCAACGCGGGCCGCGCCAATGAATCCCTATTTGACCTTGCTCCGAGTGGAGTTTACCGTGCCACAACTGTTACCAGTTGCGCGGTGCGCTCTTACCGCACCCTTTCACCCTTACCTGATCTTATTGCTAAGCCATCGGCGGTATACTTTCTGTTGCACTAGTCGTGAATGTTCGCTCTCGCCAACACTCCCCAGGCGTTACCTGGCACTCTGCCCTATGGAGCCCGGACTTTCCTCCCCTCTGTTTGTCTCCCTTTTGCAAGGGACTACAACAAAGCAGCGATTGTCTGGTTAATTTCGCAAACGAGTATAACGTAATAAAGACTTTTGTCCAGAGCGGAATAAAGTATATGAATGGAATCTAAACAAAATATGAAATGAAAATATGAGAATAAGGGGATTTAACGGTAGGAACAATCATTAAGCAAATAGATAAAAAAGCACATCTAATTGATGTGCTTAATAATCAAATGATAATTACCACTTCTTCTGTTTATTGTTTTGCGAATAGTTAAACCAAGTTACAACACCTTGGTTTACCACTACTTCTAACGTACCTTCAAGAATGTCGTATTGAGTTTCCCCAAAAATTGCATTTTTGGTTGAACTTTTTTTAAGATATGTATAAGTCCATTTTGATTCGTTAGCATTAATACTAACCTTACTTGCTGGTTGACCAAAAATATGCAGCAGTTGTGCCTCAGTGGTTGAGCCTTCAACAATTTTATCCACTTTCTCATGACTTAGTGGGGTACCTTGTTCTAAATAATTTTTTTGTGAACATGCGGATAATGCTAATACTGAAAATAAAAGCACCAAAATTTTACTAAGATTTTTCATAATAATTGCCTATTAAACTATGATTTATATCAAAAGATGGCTAATCATAGCATAGGATTAATATTGATGAAAATAATCAAGTTAGTTTAAATAAAGAAAATAGATGAATTGAATTGATAAAAGAATAAAGCAAAAACGAACACATGAAAACAAGTGTTTCTATATGTTTCCATATGTTTGTAAAAAAGTGTTAATTAGATTGTTGTCAGTTAATGATTTGAAGATGTATTATCTGAACTTTTTCTCAAAACTCGCTTAATTGGCTGTCTTGTCATTGAATTTATATAACGGCTTGGCCAAATTTGCGAGGGTTTTAAATTGAGTGCTTTAGCGATAATTGACTCTCCTTTTGTCCAAGGTCTAACAAGCGCATTGCTAAGTGTTGAGGAACTTAGTCCGGATTGACGAGATAGTTCAGCGAGAGTTGTCCCTTTCTTTTTTAATGCGGCAATAATGTCTGCTTTATGCCAATCATTAGATTTAATCTCCATTTTTTTCTTCCTTCTTAGTTTATAACCTTAAATATCTATGTTATGCTTTCTAGTTATCAAAACCAGTAAGTTTATAATTTAACTTTAAATAACAATGGTAAGTAGTTTCTTAATATTGTATCAAAGTTTCTTTAATTTCTATAACTTTTTCTTGTTTCTTAAAATAGGATTATTAGAATGAAAGAGTGGTTCTCACCAAAAGAACTATTAAGTATTGCAGGGATGCCATCAACAACACAAGGTATAAATCGTAAAGCAAGATCTGAAAACTGGACTTCTCGTAAACGTTCAGGCGTTCGTGGTAAAGCTATTGAATATCACATTAGCAGCTTGTCAATAGATGTTAAAAAAGCTTTGTATCTAGAGGAAGAGAGTGCAACTTACGTTGTTTCGCCAATTAATCCATTACAACTGTGGATGACAGCATTTGAACAATTATCTACAGAAGAACAAACGATTGTCAGTTCATGGATAATGCGAAATGGTATCAAAGATTTTATTTCTTTTATTAACAAACACAAAAAAGATAATTAGTGTTATTGTACAAGCTGAGATATACTTTATCGTCAGAAAATTATTAGTAGCAATGGAATAATCAATGGAAAATCAGTTTCAATTAACAAATACTAAAGAGATTATTAATTATTTAAACCAGCAGTTTCCTAATTGTTTTACTATTGAAGGGGAAGCAAAGCCTTTAAAAATTGGCATCTTTCAAGATATTATTTCTCGCCTAGAAAATAGTGAATTATTGAGCAAAACCAAACTTCGCATTGCACTTAGAGCCTACACCATGGGTTGGCGCTATCTATATTGCATAAAGGAAGGTGCAAATCGCGTTGACTTAGATGGTAACCCAACTGAAGTTATTACCAAAGAACAAATGGAACATGCTCAGCAACAATTAAAAGAAAGCAAGGAGCAAGCTAAGGAAAGGGCAAAACAAAAACGTAAAGCAGCCCCTAAACCTTCTCGAAAACCTAGAGCTTTGAAAATTGGTGATTTTGTCCGAGTCAATGTTGGTCAAAAACCAGTCAAAGGACAGATCATCACTATTGAAAAAGAGCACATCAAAGTCAAAGTAGGAACAGGAATGGAACTAACAGTCAAACCTGAGCATATTATTAATCGATAGAGAATTTATATGAATAAGTTACTGAAAGGTTTTGTTAAATTCGGTCTCATTTTATGTATTATTAGTACAACGGCTCAGGCCAAAGCTCCTGCAACGGAACAAATTCCAGTTCTAAAACAAGATGAAGTACATCAAGTTGTTGCCAAACGAGTAACTAATTTCTTTACTCAATCACATTATCGTGATTTTTCCCTAGATGGTGCATTTTCAGCTAAAATTTTCGATCGCTATTTCAAATTATTAGATGGTAATAAAACTATCTTTCTTCAAGATGATGTAAATAAATTCCGTAATTACCAAGAACAATTAGGTCAAGAATTAAGAGATGGCGATCTAAAAACAGCTTACGATATCTACAACCTTTTTTTACAAAAACGCTACAACCGATATCAATATGCGCTTGAAGTATTGCAACGTCCAATGGACTTTAGCGCTAAAGACGAAATTAATTTTAAGCGTGAAGACCTAGCATGGGCAACTAATGAAAAAGAACTTGATGACTATTGGGAAAAACGCGTTAAATATGACGAGCTAAATTTAGCATTAACGGGTAAAAACGAGACTCAGATTCGTGAAGTATTAACTAAACGATATAAACGCGTATTAAAAACTATTGAACAATCTAATAATGAAGATTGTTTCCAAGTCTTTATGAATGCGTTTGCTCGCGAAATTGACCCTCATACTAGCTATTTAGCGCCGCGTAAAAAACGGGATTTTGATTCTGAAATGAGTTTATCTTTTGAAGGAATCGGTGCCACACTTAGTCAACAAGATGATTATACTGTAATCATGTCATTTGTAACTGGCGGCCCAGCCGAAAAAAGTAAATTATTAACAGTTGGCGATAAAATTATCGGGGTAGGGCAAAGCAATTCTCCTATAGAAGATGTAATCGGTTGGCGATTAGAGGATATTGTTGACAAAATACGCGGTCCTAAAAACACCATAGTAAAATTAGAAATTTTACCAGCGGGCAATAACAGCAAACCTAAAATCATTGAACTTAAACGTGACAAAATTCATTTTGAAGATCGAGAAGCAAAATTAAAAGTTATCAATAATAGCCGAGGCAAAGTCGGTATTATTGAAATACCAAGCTTCTATATTGGGTTAAGCAAAAGGGTTCAATCATTATTAATGGAAGCTAACAGCGAAAAATTACAAGGCCTAGTTATTGATTTGCGCAATAATGGTGGTGGTTCCTTAGCTGAAGTTATTGAGTTAACAGGTTTATTTATTGACAATGGTCCAGTCGTACAAGTGCGTGATAACCTTCAAAAAATCACAACTTATGATGACAAAAATAAAGGTATTGACTACAGCGGTCCAATTGTTGTGATGATTAACCGTTATAGTGCTTCAGCATCAGAAATTTTCTCAGCAGCAATGCAAGATTATGGTCGGGCAGTAATTGTTGGTGAAACCACCTATGGCAAGGGAACAGTCCAAACTTCACGAGGTATTTCATACCCAGTTGATGCTCGTTTACACCCAAGCTGGCCTGAACTTGGTGGTGCTCAATATACTGTCCAAAAATTCTATCGTATTAATGGTGGCAGTACCCAATTAAAGGGTGTTGATCCTGATATTGAAATGACCAAAAGCCAATATGTTGATGAAACAGGTGAACGATTCTTAGATAATGCTATGCCATGGGATAAAATTCCTTCTGCAGACTATTTAACTGTAGCAAACATCAAACCACTATTAGCAAACTTAAAATCGCAACATGAAGCTCGAATTGCTAAAAACCCAGAATTCAACTATATCGAAGAAGACATTAAAGAATTTAATAGCAAAAAAAATGACAATCTCACTGTCTCATTAAATAAAAATGAACGTGAAACAGAGCAAAAAACTAAAGAAGAGCGAGACCTTAAGCGTATGAATGAACGTTTAAACCGTGCAGGTCTAGCACCTATTAATAATTTAAAGGAACTACCTAAAGATTATAAACAGCCAGATCCATTCTTAGATGAATCGGTAGAGATCTTGTTTGACTTAATACCTAATTATCCAAGTATTGAAGAAAGTAAAAACTTAGGTGGATTTTTATCTTTAGATACACCAATTGAATAGTGTTAAAACAAAAGTAAGGAGAAAAGACTATGTGTACTGACTTAAAATATGCTTTAGTTGCAACCGTATTAATTTTATCCATTATTGCAGCTTTTGGCGTTGTTGTTTGCGTGAATTAAGACTTGATTAATTTGGTCCAGATAATTATAGTATGCACCCTGCTTTTTTAAAGCGGGTGCTAAATTAAGGTGAGGTGTCCGAGTGGTTGAAGGAGCACGCCTGGAAAGTGTGTATACGGCAACGTATCAAGGGTTCGAATCCCTTCCTCACCGCCATTAAAATTTATTTAGTCATTGCAGCAAAGAACCCAGAGGTTCTATCTCATTACTGGTGACATATTCGCACAAGGTTAATGACCTGACGAGTAACCTCATCTTCTCCTTGATCTTCCGGAGTTAATATGGAAAATTTACGCACCGTTCAGGATTATATACGCTGGACCACGTCACAACTTAGTCAATCAGATATCTTTCTAGGGCATGGAACAGATAATCCTATAGATGAAGCTAAACAACTTATCTTAGCAACGTTAGGCTTATCATTATTTATTCCCCCTGAGTTTTATGCATCAAATCTAACTAGCGATGAAAAACAACAATTAAATGCGATCATCAATAAGCGAATTACTGATCGCTTACCAACACCTTACTTAACCAATCAAGCATGGTTTTGTGGTCACTGCTTTTATGTTGATGAAAGGGTATTAATACCTCGCTCTCCGATAGGCGAATTGATTAACAATCAATTTAAAGACTTAATTATTAGTCAACCAAAGAAAATCTTAGATCTTTGTACCGGTAGTGGCTGTATTGGGATTGCCTGTGCTTATGCCTTCCCTGAGGCGCAAGTTGATATTACCGATATCTCACTTGAAGCTCTTGATGTTGCTCAAACCAATGTTGAAATGCATGATATGCAATATCAAGTTACCCCAATTCTATCTGATCTGTTTAATGGATTACCTGATAACAAATATGACTTAATCGTCACTAATCCGCCTTATGTCGATGATGAAGACATGAATGATCTTCCAGATGAATTTTTATATGAACCAAAATTGGCGCTTGAAGCTGGGCTTGATGGGTTAGATTTAGTGAAAAGAATTTTACATGATGCAAGTAACTATTTAACACCAGAAGGCTTATTAATTTGCGAAGTCGGCAACAGCTGGGTATCTTTACAAGAACAGTATCCAGACGTACCATTTAACTGGATAACTTTTGAACATGGTGGACTAGGTGTATTTTCACTGACCTATAATGACCTTAAAGCTTATCAACATTATTTTAAATAAATTAAATATAAAAAATAAAATCGGAATAGAGAACTATGGCAGGAAATTCAATTGGTAAATTATTTAAAGTCACTACCTTTGGTGAATCACATGGAATTGCATTAGGATGCATTGTCGATGGAGTACCACCAGGACTGAGTTTAAACGAATCCGATATGCAACATGACCTTGATCGTCGTCGCCCAGGATCATCTCGCTACACAACTCAGCGTCGCGAAGCGGATCAAGTAAAAATTCTTTCAGGCGTATTTGAAGGGGTAACTACAGGAACCAGCATTGGATTACTTATTGAAAATACTGACCAACGTTCGCAAGATTATAGCAAAATAAAAGATATCTTCAGACCTAGTCATGCTGACTACACCTACCAAAAAAAATACGGAATTCGTGATTATCGTGGTGGCGGTCGATCATCAGCTCGTGAAACCGCCATGCGAGTTGCTGCAGGTGCTATTGCTAAAAAATATTTACATGAAAAACTGGGTATCACTATTCGCGGTTATCTAGCTCAAATGGGTGATATCGAGTGCCAACTAAAAAATTGGCAACAAGTAGACCAAAATCCTTTCTTTTGCCCTGATGAAAGCAAATTGGAAGCTCTTGATGAATTACTAAGAAAACTAAAAAAAGAGGGTGATTCTATCGGTGCTAAAGTTTGTATAGTGGCTGAGCATGTGCCAGTAGGATTAGGTGAACCAGTCTTTGACAAACTCGACGCCGATCTTGCCCATGCCCTAATGAGCATCAATGCCGTCAAAGGGGTAGAAATAGGTGACGGATTTGCTACTGTCAACAAACGCGGAAGTGAAAATCGTGATGAAATTACCCCTGAAGGTTTTTTATCTAATCACGCTGGCGGTATTTTGGGCGGTATTAGCTCCGGGCAAACCATTTTGGCAAGTATTGCTTTAAAACCTACGCCAAGTATTGAAATTGCCGGGCAGTCGATTAATGTTAATGGTGATAGCGTTGAAGTATCGACGCATGGTCGACATGATCCTTGTGTGGGGATCCGAGCAGTACCAATTGCTGAAGCAATGGTTGCAATTGTTTTAATGGATCATTATCTTCGACACCTTGCACAATGTAGTGATGTAAAATAATCATGAGTTACGAATTACTGGCTTTACTTTTTTTTATAGCCATGTTGGCTGGTTTTATTGATTCTATCGCTGGTGGCGGTGGGCTATTAACGGTACCGGCACTTTTGGCGGTTGGCTTACCGCCAGCCAGCGCTTTAGCCACCAATAAATTACAAAGTACTGGGGGATCTTTCTCTGCCAGCCTTTACTTTATTCGTGAACGCATGGTTGATTTAAAACAGCAAAAATTCGCAATTACCTGTGCCTTTATTGGCTCGGCGCTTGGCACATTATCCGTCATGCATATACAAGCTGACTTTTTAAAATTACTCTTACCGATCTTAACTATTAGTGTTGGGCTCTATTTCTTACTCTCCCCGACCATTGGGGAAAATGACCGTAAAAGTCGTCTAACCATAATCCAATTCGCCTTATTACCAGCATTAGCTATCGGATTTTATGACGGTTTTTTTGGGCCCGGAGCTGGCTCATTTTACGCAGTAGCCTATATCACCCTTGCCGGTTTTAATTTAACCAAAGCCACTGCACATACCAAAGTACTCAATTTTACCTCTAACTTAGCGGGCTTAATCTTTTTTATTGTTGGTGGAGAAGTGGTATGGTCAATTGGTCTTGTTATGCTTGTTGGTCAATTTATTGGCGCAAGATTAGGGGCAAAAATGGTTATCGCTAAAGGGCGAAAATTGATAAGACCAATGCTTATTACCGTTTCCACTATTATGAGTATCAAACTCATCTATGAAAACTTCTTCTCTTAGAGAATAAAAAGATACTTACGATTAATCACAAAACCCCGCTCCTGAAAATTTTTTGAGGAGCGGGGTTTTTGCGTTTTAAAATGCTCTTATTTTAATGGCTGGAATTGTCATTGTATTTTATTTAAACAACGATCATCTTAAACTGGTTAATAATTTATCATCTTATAATTAGTAAAGCGATTTATTGAATTAGCTTTTATAAAAATTGTTATTTAAAAAAGCTCGTTTTTTACATAAAACAGTGTTAATTTGTCATTATGTAAAAATTGAATTTATTTTCTTATAATCATGGATTTGATTCACTCTTCTGATCTTAAAACCATTTTACATTCCAAGCGTGCTAATATTTATTATTTAGAACACTGCCGGGTTTTAGTCAATGGTGGTCGAGTTGAGTATGTCACCGATCAAGGGCAGCAATCATTGTATTGGAACATTCCGATAGCTAACACCACCTGCATTTTACTTGGTACCGGTACTTCATTAACGCAAGCTGCTGTCCGTGAACTTTCAAGAGCCGGGGTAATGATTGGATTTTGTGGTGGCGGCGGAACACCACTATTTGCTTCGACCGAATCAGAGTTTGCTTGTCAATTTTTTTCACCTCAAAGTGAGTATCGTGCAACTGAATACTTACAAAGTTGGTGCCAATTTTGGTTTGATGATCAGCGCCGATTAAAAGCCGCTAAAATGTTACAACAGCATCGACTTAACATCATTCAATCGAGTTGGTTAGAATATGATTGGACAGTAGATCAAAATCAATTAACTAACATTATCAACGATGCCAGAGAACAGTTTGATACGGCTAAAAATAGTCAATCTCTGTTAACAGCAGAAGGACGATTTAGCAAAAGATTGTATGCAATGGCAAATCAATTAACGTTGCAAGATGACAAATTTAAAAGAGAGCATGCCACTCGAGGTAACAGCCATGATCCTGCTAATCAATTTTTAGATCATGGTAATTATTTAGCTTATGGTTTAGGTGCTACGGCTTGTTGGGTATTAGGTTTGCCACATGGTTTAGCTATTTTACATGGCAAAACTCGACGTGGCGGCTTAGTTTTTGATGCTGCTGATATTATTAAAGATGGCATGGTTTTACCTCAAGCTTTTATATCTGCTATGCAAGGTGATGATGAGAAAACATTTCGTCAATCTTGTATTTCACAATTCGCGCAATTAGGCGCGCTCGATATGATTATTGATACGTTAAAACAAATTGCGGATAAAACATGAATATTTTACTTGTGAGCCAATGCAAAAAAAGAGCATTAACAGAAACCCGCCGAATCATCGATCAATTTGCTGAGCGTTGTGGTGAACGAACTTGGCAAACGCCGATAACTTCAGCCGGTTTACAAACGCTTTATAAATTATTACGAAAAACCGCTCGAAAAAATACTGCTGTTGCTTGCTACTGGACACATGGAAAAAATCTAACTGATCTCCTTTGGATTGTCGGCGATAAAAGCCAATTTAACCAGCAAGGACGAGTGCCGACTAATCGTACAAAACGAAATATTTTACGAAGTGATAACGAAAATTCTTGGCAACATGCTATATCCATACAACTTATTGCAACTATTGCTGCATTATTGCATGATTTAGGTAAAGCGACAGTTGGTTTTCAAGATAAATTACGTAAAGCTTCAATAACTGGAGATCCATATCGACATGAGTGGATTTCATTACAGTTATTTTTACTGATGATTCACGATTGTACTACCAATCAAGAGGTACTAACACGTTTAGCTAATTTTGCCGATTATCAACAGCAAAAACCAGATTGGTATCTGAAATTATCGAAGATTGAAAAATGTGATCTTTCTCAATTGCCATTATTTGCACAATGGATTGGTTGGTTAATTGTATCACATCATCGTATGCCTTTCTTAATGCCTATTAAATACAAAGATTGTCAAGAAAAACAAAAAGATGACTTTGATATTTCTCAGCTAACAACAAAAAGCTTTTTTAAAACATTCAAAGCCGTTGAAAAATGGGTTAAAAATAGCGATAGTCAACATCCATTCCCTGAGCACTTTTGGCAATTGAAAAGTGATATCACCTTAAGTCAAACTTGGCTAAAAAAATTAAGTCGCTATGCAAGTAAAGCATTTAATCACGCCCCTTTAATGCAACTCACAGAAGTTGATACATTATTATTGCACCTATCCCGATTAAGCCTTATGGTTGCAGATCATAACTATTCTAGTTTACCATGTTATGATAAAGAAGCAGATGAAGATAATGCAATACTTATTGCTAATACCAATAAAGGTCCAAAAGCAAAACAACGTTTAGATGATCATCTAATTGGTGTTGCTAATCTTACAGCAAGGTTTGCTCGCCTATTACCCAAATTGAGTGAAGAATTACCGGCAATCAATCAGCATAAGCCATTTACCAAACGAACGACAAATAAACGCTTTCAATGGCAAAACCATGCTTTTGATTTGTCCAGAAGTTATCAACAATTGAGCGATAATAATGGTTTTTTTGGCGTTAATATGGCATCTACCGGTTGTGGTAAAACCTTAGCTAATGGGCGTATTATGTATGCGTTGTCAAGCCCCCAACGTGGAGTGCGTTTTACCATTGCCTTAGGTTTAAGGGTATTGACGCTACAAACTGGCAATGCATTACGTGAAAGATTGCATTTGACCGATGAACATTTGGCTATTTTAGTTGGTGGCAAAGCAATCCAAACCTTATTTGATTTAGAAAATCAAAACAAAACTTCAGATAATAAACGAAAAGCTAATCTAGATAGCCTTGGTTGTGAGTCGATAGAATCATTAGTCGATGAATTTATTGATGTGGCAGAAAGCGGTATTGCTGATAATGAATTAGGTACGATTATCGAAAATAGTAAAGCTCGTAAATTAATTTATACGCCAATTGTCACATGTACTGTTGATCATCTGATGCAAGCGAGCGAATGTGTTCGAGGTGGCAAATATATTGCACCTACTTTAAGACTGCTTACTTCTGATTTGATTTTAGATGAACCCGATGATTTTGATCAGCAAGATTTACCTGCTTTAGCAAGATTAGTTCACTTAGCAGGGCTTTATGGCAGTAAAGTACTTCTTTCATCGGCTACTTTAACGCCTGATTTAATTGTTGGCTTGTTTGATGCCTATCAAGCCGGAAGGAAAATATTTAATCAAAATAATGGAAAACATGATAGTAGCATTGTCTGCGGGTGGTTTGATGAATATCAACAATCAATTGAACAAGTATTAGATACTAATAATTTTAGAGATCATCATAATCAATTTGTTGAACAAAGAGTAAAAAAACTTGAAAAAGGAGTTTGTCGTCGTCAAGGGCAGATTTTGGAATTATTAAATTATTCATTAGATAAAAAAGAAAATTTAGATCAGGGATATGCTTTATTGGCAAAACAGTTACTAGAACAAGCCTACCACTTTCATTTAGATCATCATCAACAAGATGAGAAATCAAGCAAGAAAATCAGTATAGGTTTAATGCGCTTTGCGCATATAGATGATGTAATGTTGCTGACTAAACAATTCTATAATCAAACCGAGTTACCGGCAGATGTCAAATTTCATTTGGTAGTCTATCATGCTAGACAATTATTATTGTTACGTAGCCAATTAGAGGAAAAGCTGGATAGAATATTAAACCGCAGTGATCCTAACCAATTATTTGAACAACCTGAAATCCGTACCGCTATAGCAAACAGTGATAAAAAGAATCAAATTTTTATTGTAATAGGTACTCCAGTTACTGAAGTTGGGCGTGATCATGATTATGATTGGGCAATTATAGAGCCATCTTCAATGCGTTCAATTATTCAATTAGTCGGCCGAGTATGGCGCCACAGACCAGAAAAAATAGCCCAAAAAGCGAATGTGGCTATATTAGGTAGCAATTTAAAATCGATAAAGTATGGAAATAATTTAGGTATTCATAATCCTTGTTTCACAAAGCCAGGTTTTGAACAAAAATCACTTTTTTTATTAAAAACGCATAAAACTGACCAATTGATAACATCCGATCAATTAATGAATATTAATGCTGTTCCCCGTATTATCTCAGATAATCAAAATGAGTTAACTCTTGCTGGATTAGAACATTATGTTATGGCTAACTTGTTTCCAGTTAATGCTCAAAAATGTAATTATGTCACTAGCTATTGGCAACCCAATTTAGCTCATCATCATTGTGTTCACCTTCAATTAATTTCGCCATTTAGAATGCAAGAACAATCACAAGATGAATATATTTGCCAATTAGATGAAGAAGGCGAACATCAATTTAGTTATGCTGAAATAGCTTGGCAAACGCCAAATGAACTCAGTTGTGATCTGCAAAATAGTAATTTTATCTATCAAAATTGGCAATTTGATAATCCGTTGATACAGTCTTGGTTAACCAATACTGTTGAACAAGCGCTTGCGCAAATAGCAGAATATATCCCGTATAAAAATCATTATCGATTGGCCAATGAATTTTGTACTGTCAACTTAAATAGCGAAACACGATGGCGCTTCCACCCTTATTTTGGTTTTTACAAAGATAGCTATTGAGAGCAAAGGTAATTATTTAAGTTATCTCCATGCTAGTAATGACTAAGTATTTACTTTATACTTGCTTGCTCTGCCGTGTAGGTAGTTTATAAAGTATTCCGATTAAATGTAATCGCTTTAATTAACCGCCGTATAGGCGGTTCAAAAATTAATATTTATTTTTTTAAATCTTTCGATTTTTTAATATGTTATTGGTAAGGTATTAAATAACATCCGTATTCCGATTAAATAAATTTGATTTTTTGTTTTTTTCATATATAGTTGCTATTGTTAATATATTTTATATTAAATTGTATCGTTCAAATTAGATATTATTCCTTATATCTAAAAAATTTTAAATATAAAACCGATAATCGTAATAGAGTAAAAATGTGTGCAAGGAGCGACAATGAATAATATTTCTTGTCAAGATATTAGAAAGGGGATGACACATAGTCTTGCAACTATGTATAGTTCGGATTATGCAAATGAATTACTAAACCTAGAGAAAGCAATTTCTTCAAATGATAGCGCTGCAATTAAGCAGATTAATAATAAAATTCAAGAGTTAAGTAAACACTTTGAATTTGAAACTTGGATTGAAAATTTTATTACCCAAAAATTAGAAGGTGTTGCAGTTGTTACTCACTCAGCAAAAGGGATTCATTCGGGGATTAAAAATTGTAACATTAACTATAACTTACAAGCTAAACCTGATAATTATCAATTTGTCTCGTCTGCAACGCCTAATATTTTACCATTTGATTGTACTAATAACGCTGCTAGAGTTGGAAGTGTTTATGCTTTTCTTAATCAGATAGTTAAAGATGATATTACCGTATCACAACTCATTATTGATAATCATCCTGAAATTTTGCGAGCTTTATCAGATGATAACGAAATGGCAAATCATTATTTGCAATGTTTGGAAAAAGCAATTTTTGATGATTTCCAGAAACCTAAAGCTTCGCAACTTAATAAACAAATTTTTTGGCCAAATAGTGATAGTTCGTATCTATCACATTCAGAACATAATTATCGCTTACTTATTCCACTGCATCCTAATTCACTTTGTTATCTAGTTTATGAAAAGATCCAAAGACGATATTCGCAAGAGAATAAAAAAGCCCGTGAATTGCGAAAAACCAAAGATGTTGAACATCAATCTTATTTTTCTTTCAAAGATTTAGCTATATTAAAACTTGGAGGAACTAAACCTCTTAATGTAAGTAAATTAGTTCAATCGCAAAATGGTAAAAATTATCTATTACCTTCAATGCCGCCTAAATTTACAAAATCAAGATATCCATCAATAAGTATTAGCCAAGAAACCATTTTTAATAATGCCCTTCAATATTTTTGTCGATTTGGTTTTCGTTTACTATTCGATATGGTTGTCGAACCCAAAAATGTTGTTGAAGAACGAAATAATCGCAAAGAAGCTATCTCGATAATTTTAACATTGTTGCTTAAATTTGCTAGGCATATTCAAACCACCTTGCCTACTGGTTGGAGTCGTGATTATTCATTACCAATGTCACAAAAACTTTGGCTTGATCCGAATCGGGCTGAACTTGAAGGTGAAGAATCCTTCAAACTTCAATACGAGCTTGGTAAATGGCTAGTCGAGTTAGAACTTGATTTCGCTTCGTGGATCCAAAATGCGCTGAAAGAAAAATTCAAAAACGCGAATAAACATTTTTCCGATGCTGAATATCGTGAGTGGCGTAGAGAATTTTGTGCAGTAGTTAAAGCAAGTAAGCGCAATAAAGAGGGGATTTTCTAATGGCATCATTACGTTATTATTTACTTTTTGATCACGTCATAATCCATAATGCTAATACCATATCTAGCCCATTAACTTATGGATTTCCAGCAATATCAGGATTTTTAGGGGCAATTCATGCTTTAAATCTAAAAATTGAATCAGATACACCTGTTTATCTAGATGGCGTATTGATCGCTTGCCATGAATGTGACCCACAGATCTATCGTCCTAACGCTTTTACCGATTATACTTTTCGATTAACTCGTAACCCACTCGGTAAAAATGGCGATACACGTTCAATTATTGAAGAAGGGCGAGTACATCTAGACGTTTCTTTGGTAGTTGAAATAAAAATAGAGGATCGTGAAACACTTGATGATGCTGATGATAAAAAAAGATTTATTGAGCAAATAACGAAGAAGCTTTATCAACAGCGTATTGCAGGCGGTCAGGTTATTGATATTGAATCTGTTGGCTTATTCTCAGCCTCAGAATCTCAAGATGATTTAATTAAGGCATTATTACCTGCTTTTGTCTTAATTGAAGCGCAGCAAGATTTACATGAGATCACCGCCGAGCTACAACAGCAAGATCCGGATGCAACAGGTCTTGATGCCCTAGTTGAAATGGCCATGTTGCATCATCTACCTCAAGAAAAAGAGCATTGGCAAACTACATCGGTTAAACATGGTCGAGGTTGGTTAGTTCCAATACCTCTTGGTTATCAAGCTATTTCCCCTCTGTTTGAGCCTGGAAAGGTTGAACATGCACGTAATAATGAACATCCGGCACAATTTGTTGAGTGTATTTATGGATTAGGCAAGTGGGTTTTTCCACTAAAGTTACAAGATAACTTCTCACACGCGTTTTGGCATTATAATTGCAGTGAACTACAATCCAATGGCGCAGATATTTATATTATAAATCAAGATTAATTAAACAAGGTTAGCATTAAAAAGGAATTAATTATGAGTAAAGATAAAATCACTACCGCATCAGTATTAGCATTTGAACGTAGTTTAGATATTTCCGATGCTATTTTTGCCCAGCAAAATAGCCAGGATGAAAAAAAATTAACCCCAGTACGACTATCACAAAAATCAGTACGAGGTACTATTTCAAATCGGCTTAAAAATGCGACAGCAAATGATCCAGCTAAATTAGACACTGAAATTCAAAACCCCAATCTGCAAACTGTAGATGTAGCAGCACTAGATGCGGATAAAGATACTCTAGTGGTTAAATGGAGTTGCAAAGTATTACCTTTTTTAGGGGCGCCATCTGTTTGTAACGATATTAATTACCAAGAAGAGTTAACAAAAATTACGCAAAGCTATATCAAATCAGTAGGGATGAAAACATTAGCTAAACGCTATGCTATCAACATATTAAACGGCCGCTGGTTATGGCGTAACCGTATGGCTGCGGAGCAAATCAGTATTGCAATCTATCGTAAAGATAATGATAACCCAATTATTGAAATTAATGATATTAAAAAATATCAACTTAATTCATTTGATTATGATGATAAATCGGTAAATGAGCTTACTTCTCTTATTGAAGCAGGGCTTTTAGGCGAAGAGTTTGTTATTTTCAATATTCAAGCTAAATTAAAAATGGGACTTGGGCAAGAAGTTTATCCATCACAAGAATTAATATTGGATACCGGTAAAGAAAAGAGCAAAGTTCTCTATGAAAAAAATGAACAAGCAGCTATGCACTCGCAAAAAATCAGCAATGCTATTCGAACCATTGATACCTGGTATGATGAAAAAGCAGAGTTTCCAATTGCTATCGAACCTTATGGTGCCGTCACAACTATGGGGCATGCTTTCCGTCAACCTAAACAAAAACATGACTTTTACACGCTATTTGATAACTGGGTACTAAAAGGGGAAAAGCCATCACTTGAACAACAACATTATGTCATAGCGGTATTGATTCGCGGTGGTGTATTTGGTGCAAGTGGTAAGGAGTAATTATTATGCTCACTCACTATTTTGAACTAAGAGCAATCCCACAACTTGAGATAACTGAAACAGAAGTGATTAACCAAGTGATGCAATCACTTCATCAAGTTTTGGTTAATTATCAAGGTAATATTGCGGTTAGTTTCCCTTGTTATAATGTTCATCGAACATTAGGCGGAATTATTCGATTATTTGGTGATGAAGCTCAGTTACAACAATTTAAAACTGCCTTGCAGACGGTGGTTAGTGATTATACTGTCGCCTTACCTATAACCCCGGTTCCAACTAATATTAAAGGTTACCTACGTTTAATTCGCGTCAATCCTAAAGGGCAAAGCGCTTTAAGACGAGCTGAAAAACGTTTAACTGCACAAGGTAAATGGTCAGATGAAGTAAAAAATAAAATGATTGAAAAATGGAGTAGCGTTCAATTGAATTATCCACATCTTCATTTCACCAGCAAAAGCACTGGTCAAAACTTTATCATGTGGTTAAGACAAGAAAAATGTACAACACCTGTGCAGGGTGAATTTAACAGTTATGGACTAAGCAAAATAGCAACCATCCCTGATTTTTAATTAAGTATTAAGGGCATTATCATAATGCCCTTAAATCTTTTTATAATGCTCAGTAAGATAAGCTTCAAAATTTTTTGAAGAAAGCTTTTTCAAATCCAAAAAATACCTTGGTATGTTGCTGTAAATTTACTTTAAGCTAAAAAGTTTTTTGGGCTGTTACACAGCAAAAAAGTTGAGGGGCGGGGTTTTGTGGAGTTCAAAATACAAACTTTAATAACCCTTTTTTTTAGCAAAAAATAAAACCATTAAAAATCAATATATTGTAAAAGAGTTAAAAAAAAGGGTTTTGAAAACTAAAATTACTCTTTGTCTTTTTATAAACGATGTTTATAGTATGTAATGTTCTACTTTACAGCTGCATAAGTTGTTTAGAAATGCGGGCGTTGAAACTGCACGCATTCCAGTAGCTTTACAGCTGCATAAGTTGTTTAGAAATGGTGTATTAGTAATGTGGTTGCCAAATATTTCTTTACAGCTGCATAAGTTGTTTAGAAATCTAATAAAGCATTCTGCGGCAAGTAATGTTTCTTTACAGCTGCATAAGTTGTTTAGAAATCGCTAACATACGGATATATGCTCATTGTATTCTTTACAGCTGCATAAGTTGTTTAGAAAGATTGATTATAAAATTTGGGGGCGCTCATTTGCTTTACAGCTGCATAAGTTGTTTAGAAAACTTCCCACAATTTTACTCCAATTCACACTCCCTTTACAGCTGCATAAGTTGTTTAGAAAGGTGATTCTCGATAGTTCAGCTCGTGTTAGGTCTTTACAGCTGCATAAGTTGTTTAGAAAGTTAATGCTGACAAAATCGGGTGATGTCACCACTTTACAGCTGCATAAGTTGTTTAGAAATAAAACACATTTAAAACTTGTGGAGGGCACGCCTTTACAGCTGCATAAGTTGTTTAGAAATGCTCATAAAACTACAGTCGTTGAAGTGTTTACTTTACAGCTGCATAAGTTGTTTAGAAAGCACAATACTGTAGAATTCCCTTAATTTGTGCCTTTACAGCTGCATAAGCAGTTTATAAACCCTATCAATGGTGAATGAGGACACAATAAAATCTTATGAAACCGAAGCCTAAAAAGTTGAGGAAAGGGGTTTTTGAAACTTAAAAATACACCGATTAATCCTACAAACAAGCTATTTTCCTTTTTCTGTACAATTATACTTACAATGTTTATAGTAGCTTATATTCTTAATTAAGATTAGTTTCGGTCGCTTGTAATATTATGAAACTTCAACAATTACGTTACATTTTAGAAATAGCTCGCTCAGGCTCGATTAATGAGGCTGCTAAGAATCTTTATATTACTCAGCCTAGTCTTTCTACTGCGGTTAAGGATTTGGAAGCCGAATTCGGTATCGAGATTTTTGTAAGAACATCAAAAGGGGTTTCACTCTCGGCTGATGGTGTGGAATTTTTGGGGTATGCTAAGCAGGTTTTAGATCAAGCTCAATTGTTGGAGCAACATTTTTCAAAAAAAGAACCCTCTAAGCAGTTATGCAGTATTTCAACGCAACATTATGCGTTTGCAGTTAATGCGTTTGTTAATTTAATCAAGAAGAATCATACAGATGAATATGAGTTTACCTTACGTGAAACGCGGACTTACGACATCATTACTGATGTTGCCAATTTGCGTAGTGAAGTGGGTATTTTGTATCTGACCGATTTTAATCAAAAGGTGATTTTGCGTCTGCTTAAAGAGCATCGTCTTACTTTTAATCCTTTGTTTGAAGCCGATCCTCATGTGTTTATTAGCACCCATCATCCTTTAGCTGCTATGAAGTCGTTGACGCTTGAAGATTTGGAGGATTTTCCATATCTCTCTTTTGAACAGGGTGAATATAACTCTTTTTATTTTTCGGAAGAGATTTTAAGTACCGTCTATCATAAGAAAAGTATTCATGTAAGTGACAGAGCGACGTTGTTTAATTTATTGCATGGGTTAAATGGTTATACAATTAGTACTGGCGTGCTCAGTACTGATTTGAATGGTTCGGATATTTTGTCTATTCCTTTAGCCGTTGATGAGAAGATTTTAATCGGTTGGATAACTTCGCAAAAAGCGCAATTAAGTTTGTCGGCGCAAAATTATATTGAAGCGTTGAAAAAGCTTATCCAAGAAGAATATGGTTTTAAACTTAAATAAGCGTTTTAAATTACTAAATCAAATTGCTATTTCAATAAATTCCAGTATAATTGCGCACAATTCATATATTGATTATATGAATACCGAGGAATGTCTGAATTAGAGATCGGTCATTCCATTTTTTTATTTATTTTAAGAGGTTTATTATGTCTCTAACTGTAGAAGCAAAAGCGAAAATTGTTGCTGAATATGGTCGTGGTACTAACGACACTGGTTCAACTGAAGTTCAAGTCGCTCTTTTAACTGCGCGTATTAATGATTTACAAGGTCATTTTTCTGAGCATAAGAAAGATCACCATAGCCGTCGTGGTTTATTACGTATGGTTTCTAGCCGTCGTAAATTATTAGATTATTTACGTCGTACAGACTTTGACCGTTATAACCAGTTGATTCAAAAACTAGGTTTACGTCGCTAATATTTATCTACTTGAAAAGAGGCTTAGGCCTCTTTTTCGTTGTATAAATTTAGGGCTTTGCTATAATGCTGAGCTCGAAAAGCATGTTTAATTGCTTTGTAGAGAAAAATTAATAAAAATAGAAGATTATGTCTCATGTTTCGCGCGACTAATGAGAGCTCTATAATTTATAGATTTGTCATTAGTCGTGACAGTGAAATAATCTTTTGTTGAGTATCCCCCACATGGTTGAAGTGTGTATCAATATGTTCCAGCATTGCGCTGCTTCCTGTCGAAATATCAAACTTCAACATGATTTATAACAAGAGGAATTTATTTTGTTTAATCCGACATATCAAAAATTTCAATATGGTCGTCATACAGTTACATTAGAAACGGGTATTATGGCGCGTCAAGCAACAGCTGCGGTTATGGTCAATATGGACGATACTGCGGTTTTTGTGACTGTAGTAGCTAATAAGAAAGTGAAAGAAGGGCAAGACTTCTTTCCTTTAACCGTTAACTATCAAGAACGTACTTATGCAGCAGGCCGTATTCCAGGTGGTTTCTTTAAACGAGAAGGTCGTCCGAGCGAAGGCGAAACGTTAATTGCTCGTTTAATTGACCGTCCACTTCGTCCTTTATTCCCAGAAGGTTTTGTTAATGAGATTCAAATCATTGCAACTGTGGTGTCTGTAAATCCAGATGTTAGCCCTGATTTGGTGGCGATGATTGGTGCATCGGCTGCGCTTTGTTTATCTGGTGTACCGTTCCATGGTCCAATTGGCGCAGCACGTGTTGGTTTTATCAATGATGAGTTTGTGCTAAATCCATCAGTTAAAGAGCTAGCATCAAGCCGTTTAGATTTGGTTGTTGCAGGTACCAAAAGTGCCGTGTTAATGGTTGAATCAGAAGCTGATTTGTTAACTGAAGATCAGATGTTAGCTGCGGTGGTTTTTGGTCATGATCAACAACAAGTTGTTATTGATAATATTAATGAGTTTGTAGCGAAAGCGAATTGTGAAAAATGGGATTGGGTTGCACCTGCTAAAAATGAAGAGCTGTTTAATGCTGTTTCTGACTTAGCTAAAGCTCGTTTAGGTGAGGCTTATCGTATCACTGAAAAACAAGCTCGTTATGCACAAATCGATTTGATTAAAGAAGAAGTGTTAGCGGTACTTAAAGAGAAAGACGAAGAGCTTGATGAAAACGAAGTTATCAATATTATTGTTGATTTAGAAAGTCAAATCGTTCGTCAACGTGTTATTGCTGGTGAGCCACGCATTGATGGTCGTGAAAAAGATATGATTCGTGCGCTTGATATTCGTACCAATGTATTACCAAGAACGCATGGTAGTGCTTTATTTACACGTGGTGAAACTCAAGCACTAGTGACAGCAACTTTGGGGACTGAACGTGACGCTCAGATTATTGATGAGTTAACTGGTGAGTATACTGAGCGATTCTTATTACACTACAACTTCCCTCCATACTCAGTAGGTGAAACTGGCATGGTTGGTTCGCCAAAACGTCGTGAAATTGGTCATGGTCGTTTAGCTAAGCGTGGTGTTGCTGCTGTAATGCCAAGTAAAGAAGAGTTCCCATATACTGTTCGTGTGGTTTCAGAGATTACTGAATCTAATGGTTCTTCTTCAATGGCTTCAGTTTGTGGTGCTTCATTAGCGCTTATGGATGCTGGTGTGCCAATTAAGTCTTCTGTTGCAGGTATCGCAATGGGGCTTGTGAAAGAAGGCGATAACTTTGTGGTGTTATCTGATATTTTAGGTGATGAAGATCATCTAGGTGATATGGACTTCAAAGTAGCCGGTACCCGCGAAGGTGTGAGTGCACTTCAAATGGATATCAAAATTGAAGGTATCACTAAAGAAATTATGCAAGTTGCATTAAATCAAGCTAAAGGTGCTCGCTTGCATATTTTAGGGGTGATGGAACAAGCAATTAATAAACCTCGTCAGGAAATTTCTGAATTTGCTCCTCGTATCTATACGATGAATGTTAATCCAGATAAAATACGCGATATTATCGGTAAAGGTGGTGCTACGATTCGTGCACTAACTGAAGAGACTGGTACTACCATTGAAATTACTGATGATGGTACAGTTAAAATTGCGGCAACTGATGGCAATAAGGCTAAAGATGCAATCGAACGTATTAATAATTTAGTTGCTGATGTTGAAATTGGTAAAATCTATACTGGTAAGGTAACCCGTATTGTTGATTTCGGTGCTTTTGTATCAATTATTGGTGGTAAAGAAGGACTTGTTCATGTTTCTCAAATTGCTGATCACCGTGTTGAGAAAGTTGCAGACTACTTGAAAGTAGGTCAAGAAGTGAATGTTAAAGTACTTGAAATTGATCGCCAAGGTCGAATTCGTTTAAGTATGAAAGATGCTGTTGAGCCGAATTCTGATGTTGAGCCAGCAGCTGAATAAGATATTATTCACCAGGAGTTAAAAAATGAGATTATTCAACCTGAGGATGTTGTGCTGTATTCTTGCAGTCATTATTTTGTCAGGTTGTTCAAATTCTCAGCCGTTACTTGTTGCTCCTGAGCAAGTTACCTATGACGATGAATTGAAAATAGCGCAAATTAGTCAGCAGTTATCAAGTCGCGATCTTGATACCCCATCTAGGATGCAGCTTATTTTTGAACGAGGAATTATTTACGATTCATTAGGTTTTAAAGCATTTGCACAAAGCGATTTTAACCATCTTTTAAGCTTTAACCCAGAAATTCCAGATGTATATAATTTTCTGGGTACTTATGCGTTAAGAGACGGTGATTTCGATAATGCGATGATGGCGTTTAATACAACATTAGAGCTGGATTCATCTTATGCTTATGCCTATTTTAATCGTGCAGTAACTCTGTATCGTACTGGGCATTATCAAGCTGCAAAGCTTGATGCAGAAAAATTTTATAAATATGATGTCAATGAGCCTATTCGGATTTTATGGCTTTATTTGATTGAAAAAGAAATAGATAAACAAGCTGCCTTAACTCAGCTACAAAAACGTTACGATCTTATTAACGATAAATCGAGTTATGGCAGTAATATCATTGCATTTTATTTAGGTAAGATAAGCGAATCTAAATTAATGCAAAACCTTCAACAAGGTGTTGAAAATGATCGGCAATTAGCCGAGCGCCTTTGTGAAGCTTACTTTTATTTAGGTAAATATTACCAAAGTAAAGGTAACAATGAGCGTGCCAAAATGTTATTTAAATATGCTTTAGCAAATAATATTTATAACTTTGTTGAACATCAACAGGCGCTCTATGAAATTAAGTTACTTGACGAAAAGTAACAAGGGTCATGCCAGTTTAAAAGTGAAAATATTGTTATAGCGTAGTTCTGATTTGCCCAAAATATATTCTCGATTCTTTACATGTTTCTTATCAATTGTATTTTTTCAAATATCAATTGCATTAGAATAAATGGCTATTTGATTGAGTAAGTATTGGTTGTTAGTTATTGGGGTGAGTTGTAAATTTTCAATTTAGTGAGCTGGCATAAATTTATATAGGCTTCTTTATTTTGGTATAGTCATAATTTGTGATGTATGCAGTAATCCTCATGAATTATCTTGATTAATAACGATCAAATGTAATCCTAACCAAATATTAAGCGTATATAGGCAAATTTATAAGCGAGTTTACATGACAAAAGAAATATCTTTTATTGACCTTGGTTTATCTGAGGAAATCCTTAATGCATTAAATGATCTTGGTTTTACCAAACCATCACCAATCCAAGCTGAATGTATTCCCTTACTCTTAGAGGGTAATGATGTATTAGGTATGGCTCAAACAGGTAGTGGTAAGACTGCAGCCTTTTCAATCCCTTTTTTAATGAATATTGATGCTAATTTGAAAGCGCCACAATTATTGGTTTTAGCACCAACACGTGAGCTAGCTATTCAAGTTGCTGATGCTTGTGCTGAGTATTCTAAATATGTAAAAGGGGTTAAAGTATTAGCTCTTTATGGTGGTCAACGTTATGATGTGCAATTGCGTGCATTAAAACAAGGTCCTCAAATTGTTGTGGGGACGCCTGGTCGTTTATTAGATCATTTAAACCGTAAGACTTTAGATCTTTCTAATCTTAAAGGTTTAGTATTAGATGAAGCTGATGAAATGCTAAGAATGGGCTTTATTGATGATGTTGAAAGCATTATGGCTTCAATTCCAGAAGATCATCAAACGGCGCTGTTTTCAGCAACTATGCCAGCCCCAATTCGTCGTATTACTAAACGTTTTATGCATAATCCAAAAGAAGTGCAAATCAAAGGGACTAATCAAACGGCTCCTGATATTGATCAAAGCTATTGGTTAGTACGCGGTATGCGTAAGAATGAAGCAATTGTGCGCTTCTTAGAAGCTGAAGATTTTGATGCTGCGATTGTTTTTGTGCGTACTAAAACTGCAACTTTAGAAGTAGCAGAAGTATTAGAAAAACACGGTTATAGTTGTGCAGCCTTAAATGGTGATATGACGCAACAACTACGAGAACAAACACTCGATCGTTTACGTAATGGTCGCTTAGATATTTTAATTGCAACCGATGTTGCAGCGCGAGGGTTAGATGTTGAGCGTATTAGCTTAGTAATTAACTATGATATTACACTTGATTCTGAATCGTACGTTCATCGTATCGGACGAACTGGACGCGCTGGACGAGCAGGGCGAGCGATTTTGTTTGTGGATAGTCGTGAGCGTCGTTTGCTTAAAAATATTGAGCAAACTATCAAGAAACCCATTCCGGAAGTGGCACTACCATCTAAAGAATTGCTTGAAAAACGTCGTTTGGCTAAATTTACTCAGCAAGTTCAACAACAACTTGAGAGTGCGGATTTAGATCAGTATCAATCGTTATTAACTCAAATCCAAGCTGATAGTGGTGCAGATCTTGAAACGATTGCAACTGCACTGTTACGTTTAGCACAAAGTGATCGTCCGTTAATTCTTCCTCCTGATCCGGTCTTTAAACCAACAAGAGAGTATCGTGATGGTCGAAGTGGTGAGCGTCGTTTACGAGGCGATAATCGTGAGTCTCCAAAACGTCGTGAGCGTCGAGATGTTGGCGAGATGGATATGTACCGTATTGAAATTGGTAAAGAAAACGGTGTTGAAGTGCGCCATATTGTTGGTGCAATTGCCAATGAAGCTGATATTAGTAGTCGCTATATTGGTAATATCAAACTTTACGAGACTTATTCAACAGTAGAATTACCAAAAGGTATGCCTAAAGATATCCTTAAGCACTTTGAGCGCGTTAGAGTGCTAAATCAACCGATGAAAATGAGTTTAGTTACAGGTAAACCATCTGAAGCTAAGCGTGGAAGTAGAAGTAGTAAACCTGAGTCTAAGGATAAAGGTTTTGCGAAAAAACGGGGTCGCCCATCAGCACCTAAGTTTTAGGACTTTAATTCATCTTAAACCTCTGCATCTTATGGCAGAGGTTTTTTTTCATTTAAATTGTTGCCAGCATTTTTGGGTAACGTAATAAAATCAATCATCGCCAATAAAGTCATTCCTGCCACCATAAATAATGCTAACCGAAAATCTTCAACCATTATCTGATTATGTCCATTATAGCTTGACGCAATAAATAGAAATAAGGCACTTAAAACAATGCCTAGCACGTTGTTTAGTTGTTGAAAAAGGGTTGATAAAATATTAGCGCTTTGCATTTCGTTTTTTTCAATTTCTGAAAAACTTAAGGTTGTTATTGTAGTAAATTGGATCGAACGTGCACCACCAGAAAAGAATAGAACCAATATAATCCAAATGATTGGTGTTTTTGGCGTGAAGAGCGCACACAATACAAAACTAAATGACAATAATAGACCATTAACGATTAGAATTTTACGAAACCCAAACTTGTGAATTAAAGGTGTATTAATGGTTTTGAAAATGATATTTCCTGCGAATAGTGAAAGTAATAAGGAACCAGCTGTTAATGGTGACCATCCAAAACCGACTTGAAACATTAGTGGTAAAATAAATGGAGCACTGTTTAAACCCATCCGTATTAGTGAACCTCCAAAGAAGGTCATTCTAAATGTGCGTTTTGAAAATGCGTATAGGCTAATTAATGGGTATTGTGTATGCGTGAGATGATAATAGGCGAAGATTAATATTAGGCAACCTGCAAAGGAAGTGCCGAGAGCTAGCCATAAACGACTATTTGAGTGGGAAACCATTTCAAGTCCATACACAAACAATAATAAGCCTAAGCCACAAGCGATAAATCCAACAATATCAAATGAGCGTTTTTCAGGTAGTTCTTTAGGTAATAGGTGATGAGCGAAAAATAATGCAATAAAGCCTAATGGAATATTGAGGATAAATATCCAATGCCAAGTGAGATATTGGGCAAAGAATCCACCAATAATTGGTCCCATCAATGGTGCAATTAAACCTGGCCAAACGAGAATTGATATTGTGCTAACAAGATGCTGTTTTTCAGTTCGACTTAGTACTACTGTTCTACCTACTGGCACCATTAATGATCCCCCTAAACCTTGAATCAATCTTGCGATAGTAAACATGTTTAGGTTAGTCGATAAAGCACACAATATTGATGCCAACATAAATAATATAATTGAAATCGAGAAGACACGATAAGCTGTAAATCGATTTGCTATCCAGCCACTCGCGGGAAGGCCAATTGTAAGTGCTAACATATAGGCGCTAATACCGATAGATAAATCTTGTGGATTAGTTAAAAATGATTTCGCCATTGCGGGAATTGCTGTGGTTATCACCGTAGCGTCTAGATTTTCCATGAAGAAGGTTGCCGCTACTAAAATAGCCATTTTACGAACGTGATTATACTGTTCCATAATATTACAAATTAATTCAAAAATATAAAAATTAGGAACTAATATACGCTAAAAATTTTTGCCGTGGTAAAGCTTTTTTACATTTTGCCCTTGGTGTTTATTCAGAGTATACTAATACCAATTCAATCGGTGAACAGAGGTATAGGATGACAGATTCTCTAAATAAATGTAAAGCTAATGAAACACCAGCTTGTTGTTGTGTTGATGTCGGCACAATTATTGATAATGAAGATTGTAGTGCAGAATATGAAAATATTTTCACAACTGAATCAGAAGCAAAAGCAAAATTAGCCTCTTTGACACAAGCAGCTAAAGATGTTGAAACAGAACCTTGCGAAATCAATAGCAGCATCGATAAAGTAGAAAATGGCTATAAATTGACAGCTAAATTCACTTTCTGTTGTGGTGCAGAATGTATGATCTTCCAATTAAAATTACGTTAATCCCTGTTTTATGAAGATTTGTATTATGAGGCATGGTGAAGCAGGTTTTTCTGCTTCATCTGATGCAAGTCGATCATTGACTGATTTTGGTAGAAAACAAGCCAGTTTGGCTGGTATATGGCTTAATCAGCAAGATTTCAAATTTGATTTAGGGTTAGTTAGTCCTTATCTAAGAGCACAACAGACTTTCTCTGAATTGTCTTCATACTGCCACATACCTAAAGTTGAAACTGATAATTTTTTGGTGCCAGGTGGAAGTCCTTCCCATATTGCCGATTTATTAATGACACTTCCCGCTCGTGGGATCGAGAATGTAATTATTGTTTCCCATCTTCCTTTAGTTGGTTATTTGGTTAATGAATTATGTCCAGATGTTTCACCACCAATGTTTCCTACAGCTGCTATTGCTTGTGTTGAACTATCATCCAATGCGGCAGGAAAGTTAGAATGGTTTCATGTAGTGGAATAAAAAAACTTAATCTTTTTGATTTACCGTTAACAGGTCGAACGCTGATCGAAGCGTCGGCTGGGACTGGTAAAACCTATTCGCTCGCATTCATTTATCTCCGGTTATTACTTGGGATTGGTAAAAATAACTATCCTACACCGCTAGAGGTTAATCAAATTTTAGTTGTGACTTTTACAAAAGCTGCAACTCAAGAACTTAGATCGCGAATAAGACAAAATATCCAAGAACTGCGTTTAGGATTTTTACAAGGTCGTCATGAAGATCCTATCTATCAACAGCTAATTGATTTAGTTGAAGATACAGATGATGCTATACAAAGACTAACTCAAGCTCAACAATCAATGGATGATGCAGCGATTTATACTATCCATGGTTTTTGTCAACGCATTTTAACTAGCCATGCTTTTGAATCTGGGGTACTGTTTGAGCAGACGCTGATTACTGATGAGCAAGACCTAAAGTTACAAGTTGTCCAAGATTTTTGGCGTCACTATTTTGTTCCGCTTGATAGAGCGTTAGTTTATTTAATTCTTGATTATTGGCAAGATCCAAAATCGTTATTATCAGATATTAATCCTTATTTAAATTTTGAATTTGATCAATCGCAAGAAGAGAATTTTGACATTACTAAAAAGATCGAGCAGTTTTATCGAAAACATCTTGAGCAGATCGAATTAGTTAAAAAACTGTGGTTAGATTCTGTTGCAGATCTTCCTGAAATCATTGCTCGATCAGGAGTTAATAAACAATCTTATAATAACCGCTTTTTACCGAATTGGTTTGCTAAAGTGACTGCTTGGGCCCAATTACCCACCCAATCATTCAAAATACCTAGTGAATTAACTAAATTTAGCCAATCGATTTTAATTGAAAAAACTAAGCAAGATAAAGATCCTCCTGTTCATGTTGTTTTTGAAAAGATCGATCGGTTATGCAATAGTGCTATTGATTTACGTAGCGAAATTTTAATGGATATCGTTAGCGTCATTCAAAAAGGTATTTATGCGCAAAAAGTTAAACTTGGTAAGATAAGTTTTGACGATTTATTAAGCCAGTTAAATTGTGCTTTACGAGCTAGAAATGGAAAGCGATTAGCACAAAGTATTGCGCAAAAATATTGCGTGGCTCTGATTGATGAATTTCAAGATACTGATCCTGTGCAATATAAAATCTTTGATCGTATCTATGGTCGTTATCCTGAATCAACCGGTTTACTGTTTATTGGTGATCCGAAGCAAGCTATTTATAGTTTTCGAGGTGCGGATATTTTTACTTATCTAAAAGCGAAATTATCAACCGGTGATAATAATTTTACTATGCAGGTTAATCATCGCTCCTCATCGTCTATGGTTGATGCAGTCAATGCACTATTTAGCAATCATGATAATCCTTTTATTTTTGAAAATATTTCTTTTTTTCCAATGGAAAGTGCTGAAAGAAATCAGCATAAAGGATTGATCGTCAATCAACATGAAGTTAATGCGTTAACAGCCTATTTATTACCTGATGAAGTTACCACAAAAACAGATTATCAAGAACATATTGCTAGCTGTTGCGCTAAGCAAATTGTGACTTGGTTGACAGATCCAACAATTTTGATAAAGGATAAAGATGAGCATCGTTCAATCACCACTGCTGATATTGCGATTTTAGTCCGAACTGGGCGCGAAGCCGAAATCATCCAACAAAAATTGGCTGCTTTTGGGGTTAAAAGCGTTTATTTATCCAATCGTAATAGCGTATTTTTATCTAAAGAAGCACAAGAGATTCTTTATCTATTACAAGCTGTTTTAATGCCCGAAAATGAAGCGGCTTTGCGTTTAGCTTTAATGACGACACTATTAGGGCAAACAATGGCCGAGCTGGAGCAAATTATCGATGATCAAGATAAATGGGAAGGGTTGATAGAGGAGTTCAAACAGTACCAGATTATTTGGCAATATTATGGTGTGTTAGTAATGTTGCGGCGGATGATGAAAAAGCGTAAGTTAGCTGAAAATATCCTAGCTAGCCCAAATGGTGAACGTACATTAACTAACTTTATGCATTTAGGTGAATTGCTGCAAGAAGCCGCTGATGAACTAGATAGCCCACATGCTTTGGTTCGTTGGTTATCTAGGCAAATTGTCAGCCCTGACTCTAATATAGAAAATCATGAACAACGCTTAGAAAGCGATGAAAATTTAGTAAAAATTATTACGATCCATAAATCAAAAGGTTTAGAGTTTCCTATTGTATGGTTACCATTTGCTGCCCAATTTCGTAATTCAGATAGTCAGTTTTATCATGATAAAAATAATGATTATCAACCCACTTATGCTTGGTTATTAACCGATGATGTCAAACAACAAATTGAAGATGAACGTTTAGCTGAAGATCTAAGATTACTTTATGTGGCGATGACGCGCTCAATCTATCATTGTAGTGTTGGCTTAGCATCATTGAAAAAGAGTCAATCAGCAATTGATTATTTATTAAAAGGCCAATTACGCTCGATTGGTAAATTTGCAGATTTGGTTGAACTACAATTACCTATATTGGGGGAGCAGTATACTGCCACAGAAGCTCCTAATATGTTACTGGCTGCTAATGAATTTAAACGTAAATTATCTAATAGTTGGCGAGTGACAAGCTATACCGAGTTACAAAAACATAACAATGGTTTTAATTTAGCTAGTGATTGGAGTGAGAGTCGTGTACCGCCAGATGCTTCTTTATTATCTGAGGTGCAATATGATATTCATCATTTTCCAAAAGGTGCTTATGTTGGTACATTGTTACATTCCATTATGGAAAATTTAACGCCAAGTAATGCCGATGAATTATGTACAACTACGATTAAAAAATTGGGTTTGGATGAACCTTGGTTAAGGGTACTAAATGATTGGCTTCAACAAGTATTAACAACTAAACTACATCAAGATTGTTCGACATTAGCCAGTATTTTAAATAGCAAATGCATTAATGAACTACAATTCTATTTTCCTATTCGCCATGCCGTGACTAGCTCGCAACTAGATAGTTTATGCAAACAATACGATGATTTATCTAAACAGTGTCCACCTTTAGATTTTGAAACGGTACAAGGCATGTTAAAGGGATTTATCGATTTAGTGTTTGAGTATCAAGGTAAATATTATATTGTTGACTATAAATCAAATTGGTTAGGTGATGGTATAGAGGCCTATACTGAGCAAGCATTAAATCAAGTAATGTGTGAGCATCGTTATGAATTGCAATATCAACTTTATTGTTTGGCGTTGCATCGATTTTTGCGAAGTCGTTTACCCGACTATCGATATGAAACTTATTTTGGCGGAGTTTACTATTTATTCTTACGTGGACTTCCGGATAAAGGCGTTTTTTACCATCTACCAAAACAAGAGTTTATTGAGAAACTTGATAAATTGTTTGATGGTGAGAATTTAGCTTAAATAAAAAGGCACAAATAGTTGTGCCTTTAATTTTTTGAAGAAATTATGTAAATCAACATTTTAATTTTAGTTGATATCGATAATGTTTATCGGTTAGTAAATATTCACTGTGAACATTTGGTGTCCAAGAATCATCACCGCCTATTCCCATATGATAAGCATCAATACTGACATAGGCGTCTTGTTGTGGTTCTAATAAGTGTCTATGACTTTTTTCCATCAACTGTTTAGTTCCATATTGATTGATGTTAAAGTTAAATTGATGACCAGTAATCGTCATCTCATTAAGTGTTAATTGTTTTACATCACAGCGTAGGCCGTTTTCACATGGATAAATGTAAGGTGTGTAAAGTTCAGAAAATGGTAATGACCAATCACCAAAAATCGCTGAAGTTTTTCGATCTGGATAATTTTCATGTGGTCCTAAGCCAAGCCATTTCACCTGTTTTGGTATCCCTTTTAATTGATACGTCAAACCTATACGAGCTGGTGCTGGCATGTCATTGGCAATGTCCACTCCAACTGAGATAGTTAAGATACCATCTAGATCAAACTGATGTACCCACTTACTTTGAATAACTTTGCGTTTTTTCACCGAGTAGCTGTGCAAAACTTCAATGATCACATAATTCTCAGTTTGTGATGCTCTTATTGCTAAACATTTGTGGCTTAAATCAAAGTAACCCGCCGCCTTCCACTGTTCGACCCATGCATATGGATTGTTATTACTGTCAAAGTCACCACTAATTCCAATATCATTATCGATTGGTGCTCGTATAAACTGATCTGCAATAGCGCTGGCTAATAGTGGTTTTTTGTTTTTGCTCCATTGACTAAGTTGGCCAGTTTTTTTGTTGATTTGCCAACTCTGGTTCTTCCAATTAACAACAAATTCGTTTTTATTTTCAGTTAATTTTAGTGATGTTTTGTTGTTACTAAATGCTAATTGTGGAATAAACCTATTTGTTAATTTAAATTGTTCCCAAGCCACAACGTGTTTTGCTGGAGACCAAGTAGTAGCTCTATTTTGGATGACTCTGAGTGATAAGTGTAAGTCTTCACCATCAAAGTTATTATCAATGTCATCTATAAGTTTGAGTTCAATAGGGTTATTAGGTGAAATAGTCAGTTTAACTTTACCACTCAGTTGGGTTTTACCATCAACCAACAATTCCCATTCTAATGTTTCATTGTTAGTAGTATAGAATAAATACTCACTCTTTACTTCAATAACTAATGGTTTTTGGTTTACAAGTTTAAATTGGAAAGGTTGTTGTACTTTTTTAGCTTCAATTAAACTTGGGTGTGCTTGGCGATCAGGAAACACTAAACCGTCTAAACAAAATTGTCTATCATGATACGCTTCACCAAAATCACCACCGTAAGCCCAATAACTTTCGCCAGATTTGGTATGGCAACGAATACCATGATCAGCCCATTCCCAAATAAATCCTCCTTGTAATCGAGGATATTGTCTAAAGGCTTGCCAATATTTATAGAATGCACCTAGACTGTTTCCCATTGCATGAGCATATTCACATAAAATGAGTGGTCGCTCTTCATCTGGCATGGATATCCATTTTTTTATCGCCCATTTAGGCACATTAGGATGAGGTTGATCTTGTTCAACTCGGGCATACATAGGGCAAATAATGTCAGTAGCTTTGGTATTGGCACCACCACCTTCATATTGCACTGGACGAGTTGGGTCATTGCTTTTTATCCATGAGTATAGTGCATCATGATTTGCCCCATGCCCTGATTCATTTCCTAATGACCAAATAATTATGGCAGGATGATTTCGGTCACGTTGAACCATGCGAGTTACTCGTTCACTATAAGCTGCTAACCAACGAGGATCGTCAGATAATCGAGACATTGGGAACATGCCGTGCGATTCAATATTGGCTTCATCAACTACGTATAGTCCAAATTCATCACAAAGTTCATACCAACGAGGATCGTTAGGGTAATGGCTGCAACGTACAGCGTTGAAGTTGTGCTGTTTAATTAACTTGATATCGTGTAACATGGCTTGTTCGGTAACAGCATAGCCCATATCAGGATAAAATTCGTGACGGTTAGTTCCTTTAATAAGAAGTGGTTTACCGTTTAAACAGAGTTGACCATGTTTGATTTCAACAGTTCGGAAACCAATATTATAAGCCTCTGATTCAATCAAGCCGGTTTTCTTATGATTTAAGCTAACAACTAGTCGGTAAAGATTTGGGGTTTCGGCACTCCACAATTGTGGTTTATTGACGGGGATATGGCATGTCATTCGGTCATTATATCCACCTTTTTCATCAACAAAAGATACTCCGATTGGTTGCGTTTGTTCAAGAATGAGTTTGTCTTTTTGCCATAACTCAATACCGACATTTAGCATGTCCATCTCACTGTCATGCTTTACGTTAACTTGCAATTTTAATATTGCATTTTGATAGCAAGCGTCAAGCTCTGTTTTAACATGAATATCACTCAAATGTGATTTTGGTTTGTTAAGTAGTGAAACTCCACGGAAAATACCACTTAATCGCCACATATCTTGATCTTCTAAATAACTACCATCACACCATTTCAATACTAATACAGCAATTCGATTTTCACCTTCTTTTAAAAAAGGCGTTAAATCAAATTCAGCAGCGATGCGACTGTCTTGTGAATAGCCAACCCAATTGCCGTTACACCAAAGATGAAATGCTGAGCTGACACCATCAAATATAATTCTTGTGTCCCCTTTATTTAACCATTTTTTATCAATTTTAAAATAGCGAGAATAGCAACCAGTTGGGTTATCTTCAGGAACAAATGGGGGATTATAAGGAAATGGATATCGGATATTAGTATAAACAGGCGCATCATAGCCATGTAATTGCCAATTTGATGGAACTGGAATAGTATTTTTATCTATTTCTTTTTTTAACCATGATACAGGTACTTGTTTAGGATTTTGGTAATAACTAAAAAACCAGTCACCATTAAGTGAAATAATGGCACTTGAATCAGCATTATTTTTAGCACTTTGCTTGTTTCGCCAACTATGAAATTTTGGATGGGTATCAAGTTTGTTCATGCTTAATACAGATAGATTATTCCAATCTTGTCTGTTGATAATATCATCTAGGGACGGATTCATAAGCCTCTCCATTTGTTCAAGTATATCTGATAATGTCTAAAATCTTTTTTGACTTTTTAATTATAATGATTCAATTATTGAAAACAGTGATCAAGTTAACATTTGTGTAATCGAATACATTTTTATTTGATTGACTTTGTTTTTATAATTTTAATTTTTCATGTATGCGATTACATTGGTAGGTATACTTTGATTAATTTATATTTTGTATTAATTATTCAATTGGATAGACTGAATACCGTTTAGAGAGGGTGGGCGTATATATATTAATTAAATTTGCTGAAGGTGCTTCGCCTTTTGCCAAGCATAATGCCAGTTCCGCAGCTTGTTCAGCCATTGTATGAAGTGGGTAACGGATGGTGGTTAATTTTGGATGTAAATAGCGCGCAAGTAGCAAATCATCAAATCCAATAATGGAAATTTCTGCTGGAATTTTTATGTCGTTATCATATAACACAGACATTGCACCAGCGGCCATTGAGTCGTTATAACAGGCAATTGCGGTAATTTCTCGATTACGTTCCAATAGTGACATCATTGCTTGTTCTCCTCCTTCTTCATTAGGTGAGGAGAAGGCAATAAAGTTTTCATTAACATCAATATTGTGTTCAATTAATGCATCTTTATAGCCTTGTAACCGATCGGACGAGTCAGAAATTTCATGGTTAGAGCATAAATATCCAATTTTAGTATGTCCATGCTGGATTAAATGTTTTACGGCTAGATATGAACCATAACGGTCATCTAGAGCAATACAACGCTTTTCAAAACCTTTCAATAGCCGATTGATTAATACCATCCCTGGCACTTGCTCCATTAATTTTATCAATCTGCTATCGGGTAACATTTTTGCATGAACGACTAGTGATGAGCAGCGATGCTCTATTAAGTGAGTTATTGCATTATATTCTTGTTGTTCATTATGGTAACCATTACCAATTAGCAAAAAATGTCCTGTTTTGGATGCAACTTTTTCTACCGTGCTAACCATAGCGCCAAAAAAAGGATCGGATACGTCAGCCACAACAATTCCAATAGTATTAGAGTTTTGTTGTGATAATGCACGAGCATTAGCATCAGGATAATAACTTAATTTTTCCATGGCTTTTTTTACGGTTTCGCGTGTGGTATCACTAACGTTTTCGGCGTTGTTAATCACTCGCGAGACTGTCGCAACAGAAACTTTAGCTAAATGTGCAACATCTTTTATTGTCGCCATAAAAAAACCTTTTAAATTATTACCGTAACTTTTTTAAAGTTTATTATTAGTTTGGTGTTGGTATCAAGTTAAGTAGAACTGTTAATAACTAAGCCAAAAATGATTCATAATGAAGTTATGAAATATTACAGAATACGTTCTTACTTATCTTAAATAGCTGATACAGATATCTGCTCACTTTTATGACTTAATGTATGATAATAAAGCAAAATTTTGGCTTTGCCAACAAAGCATTGACGCCTGAATCGTTTCAGTTGTAATTTATTAATAAGGGGAATGATTAATTGACTAAATTCCCCTCAAATTAGTTAAATTTTAACCAGTTCGTACTATTTTGCCGTAACTTTTATTAACATTGCGGTAGCAGGATCGAGTACAGGTAATGGTAAGCCGATATTCATTAACCAATCTCCTGACAGTGTGGTATCTGTTGTCATCCATTTTGGAAATGATTTCATGGCGTGACCATTTACTTTCGGATCAATGTGATCAGGTAGATCTAGAATTTCGATTTTGTATTGCTTATCAGCTAATAATCCAACTAAGCGTAAGTTACCACTTAATGCATAAGTCGGTAATGCCAATTGCGCTATAATAAATGCTGCTTCTTTTTTATCCTGACTGACCACACCATAGCTTTGCATAGCTGCGCTATCATCAACATCTAAACGTACACTATTACCACTATGCAATAATGGGCGTAGCTGTTTATGTAAACGGATATAATGAGTAAAACCTTTTTGTTCTTCTGCCGATTCTTTCACTGGATCGAGCTCAACACCCATATGTCCAAATAATGCTGTTAAACCTCGTAAATTCATATCTAATTCACGATAGGTGGTGTGACAAGTTTTGCCACCGATATGAGCACCCATTACCTCAGGTGGGAAGAAGTAGCTCATACCTCGTTGTATGATTTGTCTATCTAATGCATCATTTGAATCTGAGGCCCAAAAACGTTGAGTACGTTTTAACACTTCAAAATCTATACGACCACCACCAGAAGAACATGATTCAATTTCAACATTAGGATATTTTTCTTGCAGAATATCCATTAAACGATAAACCGCATTAGTTTGTCCAACTACAGCTGGGTGACCTTCGTGGCCTGCCTGAACAATTTCTCTATTCATATCCCATTTAATATAGTCAATATCATAACTACCGAGTAACCAATTTAATCTTTCGAGTAGATAATCAAATACCGCTGGATTTTGTAAATCAAGTAAGTATTGATGACGGCCTTCAGGTTGATTGTAGCCAGGTAATTCAAGTAACCAATCAGGATGTGCTCGATAAAGATCAGAGTTTTTACTGATCATTTCTGGCTCAACCCAGATACCAAATTCCATTCCTTGTTTTTTTACATGTTTGATAACTGGTTCAAGTCCTTTTGGATATTTGCGTTTATCTAAATACCAATCGCCTAATGCTTGATAATCATCATCACGTTTGCCAAACCAACCATCATCAATGATAAAACGTTCAACACCCAGTTGTGCTGCTTTTGTCGCCATTTTCATGATGTAATCTGGGTTGTGATCGAAGAAGATTCCTTCCCAAGTATTAAGATGGACAGGACGAGGTTTATCGCTTGCGAAATGAATAATATTTTGGCGTAAAAATTGATGGAAATGCTGGCTCATCTTATTTAAGCCTTCATTACTATAGGTTGCATAAAGCCAAGGAGTACTTAAAGTTTCACCTTTAGCTAATGATATTTCTCCAGCAAGATAAAGCGCTTCGGCTTGGATGAAGCGCTTACCATTACTTTTCACTGCAACTTGGATACGATGATTACCACTCCAACCTAAATGGATACCCCAAACTTCACCAGTTTGTTCTTTAAATCCATCAGTACCAACTACCATACCCGGAAAGTATTCGTGTGAAGTACGACCACGGCGGTTTTCTTGCAGGTATCCACAATGTTCGATTTTTGTTCTGTGAGGGAAGAACTCTTTAATCCAACGACCACTAAATGCCATTAATTCTTGTGCACGTTCAGGAATTGGTAATGTTACAGATAAACGGTTGACTTGATATGGTTCTTTACCTAGATTAGTCAGACTATTTTGACATTGTAATACACCGGTTTCGTCTAAAATCAGCTTACTAGTCAAACGAAGTTTTGCAATACTATCTTCACTAATTATAGTTATATCATTTTTTTTCTTGGTTACTTTTTTGGTAACAAAAACTGGTGACCAATCTTTACCATTTCGATGACCTTCTAGTCCTGGCGTGCTAAAGTTTCCTACTCCTTCCTCAGGACAAAGGGTGAACGGGACATCGATATCAATACGTGAATTGGGTACGGCAGGTATAAGCATATCGATATCATCAAGATTTACGTTTTGTAATCGTTTACCAAAATAGCAGAGTTCAGCATAAGGTTGGGTGCGTAAGATAATATCTATATCGCGGGTTCTAAGATGGCAATTCATATTCTCTCCAAAGGTTAATCACTTTTCCGATATAGAATAATAATAATTTTCATTAATTAATATGATTAATTTTTAATTTTGTGATTAAGATCTCAATTAATGTAATCGTTTCCATTTTATTTTTCTAAAATGGTTAATTAAGCAATTTTTATTGCAAATGGTTGTGCGAAAAGGCAGTATTTTGTGTTATTATGATTTTTAATCATGGGTGAAATTTTAAAATATTATGAAAAATATTATTACGTTATTTTCTTTAATTACGCTGGTTTTTAGTGTTGAAGCAGCAGATAAATATGTGACTGAAAATGTTGATATTTATCTTCGCCGCGGTCCAGGTTCTCAATATGCCTATACGAATGCTGTTAAAGCAGGGGAAAAAGTTGCAGAACTAGAGAAAAGCGCTGACGGTAAATACACCCGAATACAACTTCCTAACGGTAGCTCGGCTTGGATTGAATCAAATAAACTAAAAGATCAACCTAGCCTTAAAGTACTTGTCCCAACGTTAGAGTCAAAACTTGCGGAATATAAAGATAAGGTTGATAACGCAGAGCAGTATAGACAAAATGCTATCAATGATTATTCCGAAAAATTAAAACAAGCTGAACAAACAATTGAAAGCCTACAAGCTAGAAATAAAGAATTAGAACAAATCAATAAATCACAAGACACTAAACTTGAATCAATGCTAAATCAAGTTGATGACAAGCGACGAGACCTTATTGTTACTTGGTTTACTTATGGTGGCTTAGTAGCTGGTGGTGGATTCCTATTAGGTTTAATTTTGCCAGCTATTATGCCGGGTCGCCGCAAAAAAGATCGCTGGATGCGCTAAATGAGCAAATTCTATCTTGTTGGCGGTTCTGTTCGAGATAGATTATTACATCTTCCTCTTGTTGATCGAGATTGGGTTGTAGTTGGTTCTACACCCGATGAGCTTTTAGCTCTAGGTTATCAACAAGTTGGTAAAGACTTCCCAGTCTTTTTACATCCCATAACAAAAGAAGAATATGCCTTAGCTCGAACCGAGCGAAAATCGGGTAAAGGCTATACTGGATTTATTTGTGACTTTAGTAAGGATATTACCTTAGAGCAAGATCTTATCCGCCGAGACCTGACTATTAATGCTATCGCCATGGATGAAGATGGTAATCTTGTCGATCCTTATCATGGTATTGATGATATCAAACTTAAATTATTGCGTCATGTTTCCCCTGCGTTTAGAGAAGATCCTTTACGAGTGTTACGAGTTGCTCGATTTGCTGCTCGTTATTATCATTTAGGTTTTAGAATCGCATCTGAAACACAAAAGTTAATGGAAGAGATGGTTTTAGTTGGAGAAATAAATACTCTTACTCCAGAGCGTGTTTGGAAAGAGACCGAGAAGGCATTAGCAAGTGCCGATCCACAAGTTTATTTTCAAGTGTTAAAACAATGTGGTGCTTTGGCGATATTATTTCCATCATTAATTCTTTCTAATACTGTTGCAGATGCATTAAAGAAATCTACTTTATTAACCGATGATTTAACGGTTCGTTTTGCAGTATTATTTGGTGAATTAGCAACTGAAGCAGAGAAACTTTGTTCACAAATTAAAGCACCAAATCAATATACAAAATTAGCGATAATGGTGCAGCAATACCGTCTTAAAGTTGAAAACGTGACACAATTAACAGCTGAACAAATTATTGATTTATTCAATCGAATAGATGTTTGGCGTAATCCTCATCATCTTAATCAATTAATTATTGCTAGCCAATCTTATGCTAAAACAGAATCATTTCCACAAGCAAAGTACCTAGAAAGGGCATATAAATTAGCTCATGGCGTTAATGTTCAAAATATTATTGCTGAAGGTTATAAAGGAAAGTTGATTCAAGATGAGTTACAAAAAAGGCGAATTGAAGCGTTATTAAACGGTATTTGATTGCATCTTAATCAATTGTCACTTTTTTTCAAAATATCTAAAAAAAAGGGTTGACGATTTGCCGTAACACAAGCATAATGCGCCTCGCAGTGTTGGTTATGACGTTGCGAATGAAATGGCTACGTAGCTCAGTTGGTTAGAGCACATCACTCATAATGATGGGGTCACAGGTTCGAATCCCGTCGTAGCCACCATTAAGATTAAGTTATACTTTAACCGAAAGTATATTATGCGGGTGTGGCGAAATTGGTAGACGCACCAGATTTAGGTTCTGGCGCCGCGAGGCGTGGGGGTTCAAGTCCCTTCACCCGCACCATTTAATCTTAATATCTATCCTTTATTGGGGTATAGCCAAGCGGTAAGGCAGCGGGTTTTGATCCCGCCACGCCCAGGTTCGAATCCTGGTACCCCAGCCATTCCAATCTGCAAATTTTGATATCTATTAACTAATCTGTTTTGCTTTTTACATTCTTAGTTATTCCTTTTCACGGGTATGGCGGAATTGGTAGACGCGCTAGATTCAGATTCTAGTTCCGAAAGGTGTGCGAGTTCAAATCTCACTACCCGTACCAGATATCTTTTCTCCTTTATAATTGGGGTATAGCCAAGCGGTAAGGCAGCGGGTTTTGATCCCGCCATGCCCAGGTTCGAATCCTGGTACCCCAGCCATTAAGACCTAACTTAATACTTTAGTTTGCTGTCGAGAAATGAATTAATGTGCAGTCAAACTTAAAAGTAATAATCATCGCACTTTAATCTACAAGCGCAATGATTAGAACAATTATTGTTTAAGTACACAGACGAAATATAATTCATTATTTTTTGGTTGCCACTCAATCGCTCCTATAGTCGTACCAACAGTATATTGGTTGGTAGCATCTCGTTCATCAGATGTCCAATATAGATGACCTTTAGGAAAATGGTTACCCGGGTAGGTGTGGTGATAAAGTTTTCCTTCGTTTGTTATATTACCCCATTCTCCTAGAAGGCTATTACCAATCCTACGATAATAGTGATTAGTTGTAATAGCCAAACAGTTATCAGAATTATTATCTGACTTACATGGGCCATTGGTTATAAGGTTTTGGTCGCTATTGGTCAAATCCTCAATAGTAGGAACAACATATTTACCATTGCAAACACTTGCGCTTTGGTTGTAATGGTAAACATCTTGGCTTGGTGATGTGAACCATTTCTTAATCGTAAACGTGTATATATCTTCGCCATCAGATTTTATGGTAAAGGTAGGATTTACATCCGTTGCTTCACCTGTCAATTTTACTTGAAGCCCTGTATTAATTAGATGACTATCTATATCACCAACAGTAATTTGGTTTATTTCTATATTCACGCCTTTTGAACTATTTGATGATGTTATCGTCGATAAATCAAATGGTGCTCCAGCTATAAACATAAGGAATCGTGCTTGATCAAATCCTGTTGTTGGAAACCCACCAGAACTTACTTTATTGACGAAACCAGAATCAATAACGTGTTGATTAGCATCCCCCCAAGTTAAATAGACCCAATCACCAGTATAATCCCGATTTTCGAAGAGGAATGAATGCACAATTGATGGACGATTGGCACAAACAGTTGGTTTGATTGCATTGTAAATCAAAAAATCTTTTTTAGCTCCTGGATAAACTTTATAATTTGGAACACCATATTGCGTTACTAAAGCAATAGAGCCTGAAATTCTAATATAAGGACTCCAACCTAATCTTGCCAACTCACAAAAAGTTCTGTTTCTATCTGATTCAAGTAATAAATAGGATTTATTATCATAGCGATAGAACCAATCTATTTTAAATCCCCCATCGGGTGGGGTTATTTGAGTTATACTATCTCCATCATCATCAGCAACTAATTGACTGTCAACTGGATTAGACATGGAAAAAGGTATCATTGTACCGTCAAGACCATAATTAGATTTTAACGATGTCATTAATTGATTAGGTGTGGTGGCATTGGGATCAACTTGAGGGAAATTGATATTTTTTAGTTGACGATTTAGGTCATTGATTCCCGTAAAAACCTGAGATTGGAATTTTATCCCAAAATATTGGAAGTTTTGTTGATCATACTCTCGGGAACCATTAACACCAACCGCATCAGGATCGATAAAATATGGGCGATTGCCATTAATAGATTGTGCTGTGACTGCTACCAGTGCAAAAGCTAAATTACTCATTAAAAATATCGAACTTGTTAATAAAACAATAAACCTTATTGAAAATTGAGAAAACTTTTTAAATTTAAATCCTTTCAATAACATCATGTTACCTTACCTTTTAATTCTTAAATTTAATAGAAAGATACAATCATTACGTTTCAATTAAGTTGATACTTATTTCAATGTTAAAAATGTGGGAAAATTAATTTATTGATAAAGATATTTTTTATTACTGACATGCAAAAATTGAATAAAAACTATCCATGCGGAAAAAAGAGTTTTTACGCATGGACAGCCTTGAAAAAATGATTATCTATATAAATTTACATAAACAGTTTGCGCTGTTTCAGCACGGTTATTTGATATTTCTTTTACATAGTAGAAGTGTGCATCGTTAGCGATAGCATATTTTTGTGCTGCTGCGCTAACTTCGCTGGTATTGTTAAATGTTCCATGGAAAACGATTGTTTTATATGGCTTCATGATTTTGAAGGCTTCGCTCGTAATTTCATAAGCATCTTGGCCTGCGATTGCTTTAGAAATGATAAAGTCACGAACTGGCGCCTCTTTTTTGTATAATGCAACATCAACATCTTGTTCACGATTTTTTACATCATCAGCAATAATTGAGTAAACATAAAACGCATAGGCATCTTTTTCAGAAGCGATTTTACTCGCTGCATCTAAAATTTCAGAAGTGTTATTATAATCGCCTTTAAATTTTACGACTGCAAATGGTAAATAATAAAGGGCTTTTGAACGAGGATAAAGCACAACACCGTTGTGAGTAACTTCTTCTTTGCTTACCGCAATAGGTGCATTTGATTTATAAACATCGGCATAAACAATTGCACGATCAGTTGATGTGCCTGTAGAAGGTTGTTCAATACCAGTTATATGATAATATTTAGCACCAACTTCGTCTGCAGCTTTTGATATATCATCTGCTGCATTTTGTGCTTGTAAGTAGCTACCGGTTACAGAGATTTCTTTGAAGGGAATTAAGTTATTACTTTCTTCTGCTGTTAATGGTAAAGCCGCATAAATATTGGCAATAGGTAGAGATAATAGTAAAGCTAATGCAATAGATGATTTATTATAACGTTTCATAATAATGTCCTTTGTATTTATGTTATAAAAATAAAAAAACAATCTGTAACGCTTATTCTATGAGGGTATTGCATGAGAGTATGAAAACGAAAAACGCTCTCGGGATCTATCTTTTACTAATTCTTTCAAACAGCTAGATAAAACAATGTGGAAATTGTGGAAAAGAAAAATAACCGTTAAATAGTATATATCAATTAGAATATTTGTGTAGGTATCACTTTAAATTTTTGTAAAGAATATATTTTTAAGCATTTTATGCTAAAGAAATATTACGATATTAAATAATATTATTTTTGTAATAAATCATCATATTATAGCTAAGCATTTATATTTATGGTGCTTATAAAACAATTAATTATCTGTGCAGTTAATCCCCAAATGACATAATCACCATACTGATAAAAGTGTACATCATGTTGCGATTTCTTTTGCCAATTTGCTGTGCGATTTGGAACTAATTCAAAAGGGAAATTATCATCAGGTTTAAAGCCAACAAACATAGTTGCTTTTTTGGGGGAATGCTCAATAAACCATTCTAATGGAACCGTAAAAACCGACTCAACTTCATCATGATTAATTTGTAAATTATCCAATTTATCTACATGCTCAATTTTTGCAACAAAAGGATAAATTATCATGCCTAATGAGGCATAAAATTTAGGTAATTGTCCTAATAGGGTAATTTGATCAAGCGTAATACCCAACTCCTCGAAAGTTTCACGTTTGGCGGTATATTCAGGGCTGATATCCGATAACTCAACTCGTCCTCCAGGAAAACAAATATCCCCTGGTTGCCATTTAAGTTTTTTTGAACGTACCTGAAAAAGCAGGTGCAATTGGTTTTCAATAGTGATAATAGGGATTAACACGGCAGCTTTATTCATGAATTGAAATTGGTTTTTGGTATTTTTCAAAGATTGTGATATTTTTTCTAGGGTGATCATAATATTTATTTCATTTATTTGTAAATTTACATTCTTTTTACGCTATAATAGAAAATTATTGGAGAAATTGTTCGTCAATAGTACATCTGTTTCACCTGAATAATGCTATGCAATACGATATAAATAATATAAAAAAAGAACTTGATGATCTTGCAATACTAAAACACGAACGTGCTCAAAGTGGTATGTCTCTGGAATTTCAGCGTGTCTTTTCATTATTGCCAGTTCTTTTTCATTTTAACCATCCCAATCTGCCAGGTTATGCGGGCGAAGAGACTCCATTAGGTATTGCGTATTATCAACCATCCAATGAAATTGTTGAACAGTTAAAAAATGAGTTCAATTTCAGTGAGGTAAATAAAAAAAATCACGCCAATATTTCTGCATTATATTCAATGGGTAGCACATGTTCCATCGGGCAATCTACCTCATCAGATCTTGATATATGGATCTGTATCGAAAATAGTTTATCTGATGTTAAAAAGCAAGCATTAATACAGAAGTGCAGATTAATAGAAACTTGGGCTAAAGATCTCGGCATTAAACTTACTTTATTTGTTGTTGACGTCGATCGGTTTATTAACCAACATCATGAATGTCTAATGGGTGAAAACTGTGGATCTGCACAGCACATATTACTACTCGAAGAATTTTACCGTTCAGCCAACCTTTTAGCAGGTAAACGTCTGTTATGGTTTGCGATTCCTTCTGATTTTACAGTCAATGACGTCACTTATCCAACCTATGAAAAATGTGTTCAGGCATTAGTTGTATCGAATATCATCAAACGCGAAGAATGGATTGATTTTGGACCTTTGACGGGTTTATCTGCTGAAGAGTACTTTGGTGCAAGTTTATGGCAACTGTATAAAAGTATCGATTCACCATTCAAAGCAGTATTAAAAACATTATTACTTGAAGCTTATTCTTCGATCTATCCAAAAAATAGGCCTATCGCGTTTGATATGCGGGAATTAATTCAAAAAGGAGAAATCCATTCCCATCACTATCTTGATTCATACTCGATGTTATTGGATAGGATCTCAAACTATCTAACAAATATTAGAGATTTTCAACGACTGGAATTAGTTAGACATTGCTTTTATTTAAAAGTGAATGAAAAATTGTCACAAAAAGCAAATTCATCGTCATGGCGACGTGACATATTAAATGAATTTGTACAAAATTGGGGGTGGCAACAATCATTATTGGAAAAATTAGATGCTAGTAAAACTTGGAAAATAGAACAAGTTCGTGAAATACACGAAATATTACTACATACTATGATGACGGGTTATCGAAATTTGCTCAATTTTGGCCGTCGTAACAATTTAGATTCATTGATTAGCCCACAAGATCTAGCAATACTGACTCGCAAATTATATGCCTCTTTTGAAGTTCTTCCTGGTAAAATCTCTACATTGAAATTGAATATTTCTGATAATTTACAGGAAGATGTTTTAACTTTTATCCATGTTAAAGAAGATCGGATTAATCGAGCTGGTTGGTATGTTTATAACCAAAAACCTAAACTCAATTCGATTGTTGGACATCAATATCTAGAATATAGTAAATACTTAGTCAAATTAGTTGGTTGGTGTTACTTTAATGGTTTGATTTCAGATTCAACTCAATTTTACTATTATGATGGTGATGACCGTGATAACAAAAAAATCACCAAACTGATTGAAGATCTGAAAAATTACTTTCCAATTGATGTTCCAACAGCAACAGAAGAACAATTATATGGTCCGTGTGAAATACGCCATTTAGCAATCATATTGAATTTAGAAAACGATCCAACGGTTAATTTAAAGTTAGAAGATGAAATCAGCACTAATGTTCTAAACTATGGTAAGCAAGAATTAAGTTTGGTTAGCTCAATTGATTTGCTTTATCGTAATTCATGGAATGAAATTCGGGTCTTGCATTTTAGTGGTACTTTGTGTGTGCTAGAAGCTATAAAAGCTTTACTCAATCGTATGCACAAAGATGCTGATTTACCCAATTCGGTCGAAATCTTTTGTTATAGTAACCAGCTAAGTAATGAAATTAAAAATCAAATGAAAAGGCTGATGTACAATTGTGTTGATTTGAGATTATCGACAACTAAAAATAATTCAACACAAGTTAAGCCATTGAGAATTGATGGGGCGTCTTGGTATCTATTCTTCGAACGGTTTGGCGTGTCATTCCATCAATTTGAAAGTGCTATTGATTTTTATGGTGCAGTATCAAACAACAAAGTTCAAGGTAGACCGCTAAATATTTTAGATGAAAGTAATGAATTACCTAAAGAGATAGATAGCGTCGCTTATGAAGGTATTATTCAATTCTTTTTTGAAGATACCGCAAATGGATTTGATTTATACATTTTAAACGAGCATAATCAGATCGAAATTTACCGTAATTGTAACGGTACCAAAGAGAACATGGTCAAGGATATTAATGATTTTTATGTATTATCTGATGACCGCTTTACGTTTACCACCAGTAGCTCTGTTAATTTTAATTTACCACAATTTTACCAAATTACATACAACGATGCTGGTGAACGCGAAATCTTCTTACTTAATTAGTTTTGTTCAAAAAGTATATTAAAAAAGTTGAGGAACGTACTTTTTTAGTATGCAACATGATAAAAAATAAAAGAATTAGCAAAGAAAATGAAATTTCTATTAAAATAATGGGAACTTTTTTTAAATTTATGAATCTAACTGTTAGAGTGCACAATTTTGGGCCACACTAATAGTGATAATATAATGAGGGATGGCCTTTAATGGGGGAGCAAATAACAGACCAAGTTTTAGTAGATCGCGTTTTAAACGGAGATAAAAATGCGTTTAATTTACTTGTGGTACGTTATCAAAATAAGCTAGCTCATTTGGTATCACGTTATGTTTTACCTTCTGAAATACCTGATGTTGTGCAAGAAACTTTTATTAAAGCTTATCGTTCATTAAGCTCTTTTAAAGGTGAAAGTATTTTTTATACTTGGTTGTATCGAATCGCGGTTAATACTGCAAAGAATTACTTAACTTCGCAAGGCAGACGACCACCATCTTCGGATATTGATGCAAGTGAAGCGGAAAGTTACGAAGGTGCAGACTCATTAAGAGATGTCGATAACCCTGAAAGTTTAGTTCTTTCTAAAGAAGTTGAAAGAGTAGTATTTGAAGCAATTGAAGCATTACCTGATGATTTAAGAACCGCCATCACACTACGTGAAATTGATGGATTAAGTTATGAGGAAATAGCTGAAATTATGGGTACACCAGTCGGAACTGTGAGATCACGTATTTTTAGAGCACGTGATGCTATTGATGAAAAAATAAAACCATTAATTAGTTAGTGGTTTGAACAAATTAAAATAGGTAGCAAGAAATTAAGGTATCTACTATGCAAATAGAACAGAAGCAGCAACTTTCATTATTGATGGATGGTGAGTTTACAGACGATAACTTTGTTGATGTCGTTAGCCATGATGAAAGTTTGCAATCCTGCTGGCATCGCTATCATATCGCAAGAGAAGCAATGCGAGGAGAATTGCACGGTAGTTCATTAACATTAGATATTAGCAATCAAGTTGCTATGGCGATTGCGGATGATGATTTATACCCACAATTAACAGAGCAACCTTCTCAAGATGAGATTTCAATTCCTAAAGCTGAAAATCTATTTTGGGTGCGAATTAAAGATGTTGTGGCTAAAGTTAGCCAAGTTGGACTTGCTGCTTGTGTTACATTAGCAATTATTGCTGGTGTTCAATATCATCAAGGTCAATCGGACGATGCCAGTGGTGCTCCAACGCTTAATACTGTTCCTATGGGTGTTAATGTAGCTCCTGTTGGTGGAATACAACATAATGACAAGCAATTACTTGAAAAAAGACAATACGATAAAATTAGATTGCTCGTTCAAGATTATGAATTACAAAAAAGGTTAAATGCCCGTTAAATAAAAATGAATTTTCTATTTTCTTTAATAAAAATAAAGCTAAAACAGAGTAATAATTTTATTATTACTCTGTTTTTTATATTGTTTTCAGCCTCAACCATGGCAACAGAAACAAATGAAGCGTTAAATTTATTAAATAAAATGAGTAAAGCGGTGCAAATCAATGATTATCAAATTCATTTTGTATCACAAGATAGAGAACAATTTGGCTCAACTTTTGAATATAATCACTTAGGCGCAGCTAAAAAAGAAAATATTAATGCGCAATTGCTTTATCTTGAAGGTCCAGCAAAAGAGATTATCTTGCATAACAACACCACCAGTTATTTTCAACCTGATAGCCCTTCATTTTCGATTGCTAGTTCTCGCATAACAGAGGCATTTCCTGATGTAATTTATAATGACTTTAATTCATTAGCGAATATTTATGATTTTATTTTATTAGGTAAAACTAGAACGGCAAATCGTGGTGCTCAATTAGTTAAAATAATTGCAAAAGACAAAGATCGCTATAGCTATGTTATATGGATCGATGATGAGACTTTCTTACCATTACGAATAGACTTAATTGATGATGATAATGACATTGTTAATCAATTAAAAGTTGTTGATATCGATGTTGATTTCGATGTTAAAAAATTCAAAAATTATATTGATAATCGAACTTACCCAATTTTATTATCAATTGAAAAACAGAATAATTTACTTGATGCTTGGCGCTTAGCATGGTTGCCAAAAGGATTTAAAGAAATAGCGGCGTATAATGTCAATTTTTATAGTTCTGATATTGCAACTAAATTGTTTTCTGATGGCGTATTTTCTTTTACAGTGAATGTCTCTTTAGAGCAAGCAAGTCAACCTAATCAACTTATTCAGCAGGGCGGAAGAACAATATTCTCAACTAATCTGGGTAACAAAAATATTATTATTATTGGTAATTTACCTGAAGGGACAATTGAAAGAATTGCCCAAAATATTGTTGAGAAATCGCCGTAAACCTCTCGATAACACTATGCTTACTGACCATTAATGTGTAGAATGTTTGCTTCTATTTTCGTGATTATTTGACTTGTTATTTATAGCCAATAACACTAACGATAATTAACAGTACATAACTAAAATATAACTTATTGATATGAATAAAAATATCCGCAATTTTTCAATTATTGCTCATATTGACCATGGTAAATCAACGCTTTCTGATCGTATTATCCAAATCTGTGGAGGACTTTCTGATCGTGAAATGGAAGCTCAAGTTTTAGACTCAATGGATCTGGAACGTGAACGTGGTATTACAATTAAAGCACAAAGTGTTACTTTAGATTATCATGCTAAAGATGGCCAAACATATCAGCTAAACTTCATCGATACACCAGGACATGTGGATTTTTCATATGAAGTTTCTCGTTCACTTGCTGCATGTGAAGGTGCATTACTTGTTGTTGATGCAGGGCAAGGTGTTGAAGCGCAAACTCTTGCAAACTGTTATACAGCACTTGATATGGACCTTGAGGTTGTACCAGTACTTAATAAAATCGACTTACCGGCAGCCGAACCTGAAAGAGTGGCAGAAGAGATTGAAGACATTGTTGGTATTGATGCTAGCAATGCAGTAAGATGCTCGGCTAAAACCGGAGTAGGTGTGGTTGATGTGCTTGAACAACTCGTTCATGATATCCCTGCGCCAGAAGGTGATTCGAATGCACCACTACAAGCACTAATTATTGATTCATGGTTTGATAACTATTTAGGTGTTGTATCATTAATTCGTATCAAGAATGGTGAGTTAAATAAAGGTGATAAAATCAAAGTTATGAGTACAGGAATGACTTATAATGTTGATCGCCTAGGGATCTTTACTCCAAAACAAATAGATAAAGACTGCTTGCATTGTGGTGAAGTAGGTTGGGTTGTTTGTGCGATCAAAGATATATTAGGAGCACCTGTAGGGGACACGTTAACTTTAGCAAAATCTCCAGCAGACAAGCCACTACCAGGATTTAAAAAAGTTAAACCTCAAGTATATGCAGGATTATTTCCAACCAGTTCTGATGATTACGAAGCATTTCGTGATGCATTAGGAAAACTAAGCCTTAACGATGCCTCGCTTTTTTATGAACCTGAAAATTCTGGTGCGTTAGGATTTGGTTTCCGTTGTGGTTTCCTTGGCTTATTGCATATGGAAATCATTCAAGAACGATTAGAAAGAGAGTATAATCTTGATTTAATCACTACTGCACCAACAGTAGTTTATGAGGTTTTGACTACTCAAAATGAAATTATCTATGTTGATAGCCCTGCAAAATTACCTGCAGTGAATAACATTCAAGAACTTCGTGAACCTATAGCTGAATGTAACATATTAGTTCCACAAACGTATTTAGGTAATGTAATTACTCTATGTGTTGAAAAGCGCGGTGTACAAACCAATATGGTTTATCATGGTAATCAAGTTGCATTAACTTACGAAATTCCAATGACTGAAGTTGTTTTAGATTTCTTCGACAAACTGAAATCAACTTCACGTGGTTATGCCTCTTTAGATTACAGCTTCAAACGTTTCCAAGTCGCTGACATGGTTAGGCTTGATGTATTAATTAATGGTGAGCGTGTTGATGCATTAGCACTCATTACCCATAAAGACAATGCACCATACCGTGGGCGTGAACTAGTCGAAAAGATGAAAGATCTTATTCCGCGTCAGCAATTTGATATCGCGATTCAAGCTGCAATTGGCAACCACGTCATAGCTCGTTCAACAGTTAAACAACTTCGTAAAAATGTTTTAGCTAAATGCTATGGTGGTGATGTAAGTCGTAAGAAAAAACTTTTACAAAAACAAAAAGAAGGTAAAAAGCGCATGAAACAAGTAGGTAATGTAGAATTACCGCAAGAAGCGTTTTTGGCTATTCTACATGTTGGTAAAGATTAATCAGTTAAAGAGGATAAAAAATGGCTAACTTATTCGCCATCATATTAACAATAGCAACATTCATTACTGCGATCTTTTGGTTTTTAGAGAAGTACCGATGGAAACCAGCTAGACAACGTAAAGTTGAAGAGATTCGTAAGCAAGCTAATGGTGAAATTGATGGTAAAATTTTGGCAGAAGTTGGAAAACCTAAAGGCTGGATTGAAAATTTAGCATCGTTTTTCCCTGTTCTTTTTGTGGTTTTTGTTATTCGATCATTTATATATGAACCATTTCAAATTCCTTCAGGGTCAATGATGCAAACACTATTAGTTGGTGATTTTATTGCTGTACAAAAGTTTTCATATGGATTACGTGATCCGATCACCAATACTGTCTTAATTTCAACTGGCCACCCAAAACGCGGTGAAATTGCGGTTTTCAAACACCCCGATGGATCAAATAGAGATATTATTAAACGCGTTGTAGGTTTACCTGGCGATAAAATTGTCTATTTGTCTAATGAAAAGAAAATTCTCATTTATCCAGCTTGTCAATCAACCGATAATAATTGTGTTGGTCAGCGTTCTGAACCATTAGATTTACATTATACTCAACCCCAAGCAAGTGATTGGAAAGAAGTGAACGAAATGGGGAAAAACCCGGACTTCTATACAATAGAACAATATAAAGACAAGGGTATTGTTGATTCTAACTCTAGAATTACATTAGATATGAAAATTCAACAAGAAACCTTAGGTGAAATTACTCACGATGTTCTAACAACGCCTGGAAAAATGGAAGATACAAGTTATTTTTATCATCAAAATGGTCAACCGATCGGAACATGGGTTGTTCCACAAGATAACTATTTTATGATGGGTGATAACCGTGATAACAGCGGTGACAGTCGATATTTTGGCTTTGTTCCGGAAAAAAACTTTGTTGGTCGAGCTACAACTATTTGGATCAGTTTTGAAAAACAACCTGATCAATGGCCAACAGGAATTCGTTTTAGCCGTATAGGTGGAATCCACTAACTGTGATGAAAAATTTGAATCAACTACAACAAGCTATTGGATATCAGTTTAAAAACACATCTTTACTTCAGTTAGCACTAACTCATCGTAGTGCTAATAAAATGCATAATGAACGCCTTGAATTTTTAGGTGATTCGATATTAAGTTTTGTCATTGCTGATGAACTTTATCATCGATTTCTCAAGCAAGATGAGGGTGATCTTAGTCAAATGCGAGCAAGTTTAGTATGTGGACAGACACTTGCTGAAATGGGAAAAGAATTCAAATTAGGTGATTACCTAATTTTAGGTCAAGGTGAATTAAAAAGTGGTGGTTTTCGCCGTGAATCCATTATCTCTGATGCAGTAGAGGCTATCATTGGCGCTATTTATCTAGATAGTGATATTGAAAACATTCGCCGCATAATTTTATCTTGGTATCAAAAACGCTTAGATGAAATTCAACCTGGTATTAAGCAAAAAGATGCTAAGACACGTTTACAAGAATATTTGCAAGGTATACGACATGAAAGACCATGTTATTTAATTCTTGAAGTTACTGGCGACAATCATGAGCAAGAGTTCTTAATTCAATGTAAAATTGAAAACGATGATCACCAATACTTAGGGCGAGGTTTAAGCCGTCGCAAGGCTGAACAAGCCGCAGCTCAAGAAGCATTAAACCAATTAGGAATAAAATGACAGAATCAAAACAACATTGTGGATTTGTTGCCATAGTTGGAAGACCAAATGTCGGCAAATCAACACTATTAAACCAACTACTTGGTCAAAAAGTATCAATCACCTCACGTAAAGCGCAAACAACGCGTCACCGTATTGTCGGAATTGATACCCAAGGCGATGATCAAATTATCTATATTGATACACCCGGTTTACATATTGAAGAAAAAAGAGCGATTAATCGCTTAATGAATCGTGCCGCTAGCAGTTCAATTGGTGATGTTGAATTAGTTATTTTTGTCGTGGAAGGAACCCACTGGACTGAAGATGACGAAATGGTTGCAGGCAAACTCAAAGATTGCAAGGCACCTATACTGTTAGTTATCAACAAAATTGATAATGTAACAGATAAAACCCAACTGTTACCACATATCCAAGAAATTAGTCAAAAAATTAACTTTTTAGATGTTGTGCCAATTAGTGCAGAAAAAGGTGAAGGGATTGACATCATCAAAGATATTGTCAAAAAACATTTACCCGTTGGTGAACACCACTTTCCTGAAGATTATATCACTGACCGATCACAACGATTTATGGCTTCAGAAATCATCCGAGAAAAACTAATGCGTTTTTTAGGTGATGAATTACCTTACTCGGTTACGGTTGAAATTGAACAATTTAAAGTTGATGAACGTACTGGCATGTACCGCATTAATGGCTTAATCCTAGTTGAACGCGATGGACAAAAGAAAATGGTCATTGGCAACAAAGGTGAAAAAATCAAAAAAATCGGTATTGAAGCCCGTAAAGATATGCAACTTTTCTTTGATAACAAAGTTCATTTAGAATTATGGGTTAAAGTCAAAGCTGGTTGGGCTGATGATGAGCGAGCATTACGTAGTTTAGGTTATAGTGACGATTAATCTAACTCTTTAAAAAATCAGGCAAAAGTTTGCCTGATTTTTTTATCTACTTGCAGTAGATTGATATTATCCAAAAATATCTAACCCTGCCCATAATAAGCATTTTGTCCATGCTTACGGAAATAGTGTTTATCCAATAATTCTTGTTGGATTTTTATGCCGACATTTAGATTGCGTGTAGCTAATGCCATAGCAGCGACTTCTTCTAAGACAACTGCATTATGAACAGCATCATCTGCATTTTTTCCCCAACTAAAAGGACCATGTCCGGATACCAATACACTAGGTATTGCCAATACATCAATGGATCGTTTAGTAAACTCTTCAATAATCACTTTACCTGTATTGAGTTCATAATTGTTAATTATTTCAGTTGGTGTTAACTGGCGAGTGCAAGGAATATCTCCATAAAAATAATCTGCATGAGTTGTACCTAAAGCTGGAATATCTAACCCTGCTTGAGACCAAATTGTTGCGTTTCTTGAATGAGTATGAATAACTCCACCAATTTGTTCAAAAGCCTTATAAAGCTCAATATGCGTTTGTGTGTCGCTTGAAGGATTAAGTTTACCTTCGACTTTTTTACCATCAAGATCGACAATAACAATATCATTCACTTGCAACTTATCATAAGCGACTCCTGACGGTTTGATAGCAATAACACCGTTACTTCTGTCAATTGCAGATACATTCCCCCAAGTAAATGTCACAAGCTGATAATAAGGTAATAATAAATTTGCTGCTAAAACATGTTCTTTTAATTCAGTAAACATATTAACATCCTGTTTGATAATAAATAAAACATCAGGAATAAACATAAAACAATATCAATTGTTCTAATATAAACCTCAATGATCATCTCCAATATGACGAAGTTTTTTACCTAACATCAGATTTTTTTCGATACGTTCCAATGAAATATTTTTGGTTTCAGGTACAAAGAAAATTACAATGAAGATAAATAAAACATTCATGCCGGTATATAACCAAAATGTTTGAGCAACACCTATATGATTTAATAATGTAAGGAATGTTGCACCAATTATCATATTTGAAATCCAATTGGTCGCAGTTGAACAAGTCACACCAAAATCACGGCTTTTTAAAGGTTGAATTTCAGAACATAAAATCCACACCACTGGTGCTGCACTCATTGCATAACCACCAATACACATAATTGCCATTCCAACTGCTGCATAGGATGTAAATGATGATGGATTACCATTTTCGATAAGTTGCAAACAAATACCTAGTACTAATGTACCTAAAGCCATAATACCAAAACCAACTTTTAGAATTGGTTTTCGTCCTAACTTATCAACAGTAAAAATTGCAATAAATGTAGCTAACACAAAAGTAAGACCAACAATAATTGTAGCAATCATTTGTTGCTGGGTACTTTCAAATCCTGCAAGGCTAAAGATTTTTGGTGCATAGTACATAATAATATTCATACCGGTAAATTGTTGCATCGCTTGTAATGCCATACCAAGATAAACTGTTCTGCGTACATTTTTGTTTGCTTTAAACAGTGTCCAGCCTTCCTGTTTTTCCTGTAAACTATCCTTGATATCATTAAATTCTTGTTGAATTTTTACAGGATCGCTACGAATTGATTTTAAAACTTTCTCAGTTTCATTTAATCGTCCTTTTGATGCCAACCACCTAGGACTATTAGGCAGGAAAATCACTACTATAAACAATATGATTGCAGGTATAGAAATGATACCAAGCATCATTCGCCAATCACCTGTGTAGCTAAAATAGGTATCTGATAAAAATGCAACTAAAATACCAATTGTGACTAAAAGTTGGTAAGCAGCAATCATCTTACCGCGAATGTTTTCTGGCGCCATTTCAGAAAGATAAAGTGGCGCCGTATAGGATGCAATACCAACAGCAAACCCCAAAATAACTCGCCAGACTAAAAGAACTTCTACATTAGGAGCTAAAGCTGATCCAAAGCAACTTATAATAAAAAATAAGGCGCCCGCTAATAAGCTATATTTTCTACCTAAATAAAAAGATAACCAACCATTGGATAGAGCCCCCAAAGCAGCTCCTAACATCATTGAACTCACTACCCACTCTTGTAGCTGAGTAGTTAGTTCAAACTGAATAGTAATAAATGGTAAAGCTCCCGCAATTACACCTATGTCTAGACCGAATAGTAGACCGGCCATTGCAGCTGAAAAGCCGATTAGAAAGGTCATTTTTTTTGCAGAATTTATTTCCATTTTATTCGTTGTTAAAGACGTATTCATATCCACCTCTTTATTCCCTTTATTCTGTAATTTTGATAATAATTGGAAAAAATATTTCCAATCATTGAACTAAAATAAATTTATCAAGCATAAGGATTACAATACGCAATCTCATTCCAACGTAACTCATTCTTGAAATCATCGATTCGAGTACTTTCGTCAATAACCAACAGTTCAATTTTATGCAGTTGCGCATAAAGTTTAAAATAATCCATAGAAAGTGCTTGGGTATAAACAGAATGATGTGCTGCTCCAGCAAGAATCCAGGCTTCAGCTGATACTTTTAACGATGGTTTTGGTTTCCAAACAGCACATGCTACAGGTAATTTTGGTAGTGCATAAGGTTGCTTGATTGTCTCAAGTTCATTAGCGACTAATCTAAATCGGTTACCAATATCAATTAAACTGGCATTGATTGCTAAACCAGGTTTTGCAGGGAAAATAAGTCGAGCAGGATCGGCTTTACCACCAATGCCCAAATGTTGAATATCAAGTAAAGGTTTGACATCATCATCTATGATAGATGGGCAAACTTCTAACATATGTGAGCCGACAACTAACTCATTACCTTCAGTAAAATCATAGGTATAATCTTCCATGAATGCGGTGCCGCCAGAAAGTCCTTTGGCCATTAATTTCATTGTGCTTAGTAATGCTGCGGTTTTCCAATCACCTTCACCTGCAAAGCCATAACCTTTAGCCATTAATCGTTGGACAGCAAGTCCTGGTAATTGTGCCATACCGTATAGATCTTCAAACGTTGTGGTAAATCCGCCATAATTACCTTGTTTAAGGAATTGCTCAATACCTAATTCGATTCTCGCTGCGTCAATTAAGTTTTGTCTTTTCTCTCCACCAATTTGGGCGACGGGAGCAAGATTATAAAGTGTTTCATATTCATCAATTAGCTGATTGACATCACCATCAGCAATTGAGTTAATGACCGAAACCAAATCACCAACTGCATGAGTGTTGACTGAATAACCAAATTTAATTTGTGCAGAAACTTTATTTCCTTCCGTTACAGCAACTTCGCGCATATTGTCACCAAATCTAACGATTTTCATGGTTTTTTCTGCATTAATTGCCACACAAACTCGCATCCATTTCCCAATTTGCTCATGAACATCTTTATCTTTCCAGTAACCTGTTACCAGAGAATGAGGTTGGCGCATACGAGAACCGATAAAACCAAATTCACGTCCTCCATGTGCAGTTTGGTTAAGATTCATAAAATCCATATCCATTGAATCCCACGGAACGACTTTATTAAATTGAGTATGAAGTTGTAGAAGAGGTTTTTGCAGATGAGTTAATCCATTAATCCACATCTTAGCTGGCGAAAATGTATGTAACCATGTGATTAATCCAACACATTTTGAAGAATAATTTACTTCCTGACAAAGGTTATATATATCCTCAGGTTTTGTTGCGAGTGGTTTGAGAACAATTTTAACGGGTAGATTTGCTTCATGATTAAAATAATCTGTTACCTCTTGAATATTTTTTTTAATTTGTTCAAGTGATTCTGGCCCATAAAGGTGTTGACTACCTGCAACAAACCAAATTTCAGCTTCTGAATAAACAAACATAATGGACTCCTTTATAATTTATTCATATTTTTTAAATTAAATTAAGCGTTATAGTTGGGCTCACTAGATGCTGACCAAACTAAATACTTTCTATATAATTCTTCATATTTAGGGACCCTGTTTTCATCAGGAATAAAGGTGGTTTCTAGCTTACTAGACATGCTACTTTGAGCGGTGGAAATATCGGCGTAAACATTGGCCGCTACAGCCGCAAAGATTGCTGCACCTAATGCACAACATTGTTCTGAACTCACAACGGTCAGCGGTTTATTCATTACATCTGCACAAGCTTGCATAATAACCGGGGATTTTTTAGCTATTCCTCCTAAAGCGACAATTTCATTAACAGGCACATCTTGATTAATAAAGCATTCCATAATTGCTCTAGCGCCAAAGGCTGTTGATAAAACCAAGCTTCCAAATAATGTTGCAGCATCAGTTGAAATCGTTAAATTGGTTATAACACCTTTGATTCGTTGATTGGCATAAGGGGTTCGTCTACCATTAAACCAATCAAGCGTTATAGGGACTGTGTCTAGATTTGGGTTTTCTGCCCAAGCTTGAGCAATATCATTTAATAATTTATGTTTTAACTCCTTCACTATTGGTTGAGATTCTGGTGAGATTGAAACTAACTTTTCAAGAGGCCAACACAAGAGTTTTTTATACCATGCATAGATGTCTCCAAAAGCTGATTGCCCGGCTTCAAGACCTATAAAGTTTGGTATTACACTACCATCTACTTGACCACAAATGCCTTTAATTGAACGATTATTTATAACGTTTTGTTCTGCCAATAAAATATCGCAGGTAGAGGTGCCAATTACTTTAACTAATGTATAAGGTTTTGCACCCGCACCAACGGCACCCATGTGACAATCAAATGCACCACCAGAAATTACGGTCGATGTTGGTAATCCTAATTTTTCTGCCCACTCTTGGGTAATAGTGCCCACTTTATGATTAGCGGTATAAGTCTTTTCAAATAGAGGATAAGGTAAGTTATTAACTAAACTTGGGTCGAGTTTTTCAAAAAACTCATAAGGGGGTAAACCATTCCATTCTTCGCTCCAAAAACATTTGTGACCGGCAGCGCATCGACCACGCTTTATTGCATTTGGCGCTGTCGTTCCAGAAAGTAAAGCAGGTACCCAATCACAGAGTTCAATCCAAGATGCAGAAGCATTTTTTACAGCACTGTCTTGACGAAAAATATGCATAATCTTCGCCCAAAACCATTCTGAAGAATAAACTCCACCACAATATTCCAAATATTTAGAGTATGGTTCAGTTTTGCACACTCTATTAATTTCTTCAGCTTCGTGTACCGAGGTATGATCTTTCCATAAAATAAACATTGCATTAGGATTGTTCATAAATTCTGGTTTTAAAGCTAACACATCGCCATTTTCATCAATAGGTGCTGGGGTAGAACCTGTTGAGTCCACACCAATAGCAACTATATTTTGTGCATCAGATTTAAGTTGATTGACAACAGATTGTATTGATTGAGTCATTGACTCAATGTAATCAAGGGGATGATGCCTGAACTGATTTTTTTGCGGATCACAAAACTGGCCCTTAGACCAGCGTGGGTAATAAACTACTGCTGTAGCTAACTCTTTCCCATTTTGACAGTCGACCGCTAAAGCTCTGACAGAATCACTACCAAAATCCAATCCAATGGTTATTTTTTTATTCATCCGCTAACACCTCAAAGACTAATTAAATGGAGTTTTTTGGAAGAATAAATAATTATCGATAAAACAAGTAGGTATGTTGTTGCTATAAATATAGACGATTCTGCACACCTAATTTGTTTTGTGATGTAGATCTCACAATTATCACTATTCAAAAAAAATTTTTATGTAAAAATAAAATAGTTTCAAAAAATTGGTGATGACAAATGAGCAATAAACAACAAAATAACCCTTTGTTACCTGGTTATTCATTTAATGTCCATCTTGTATCTGGTTTAACACCGATCGAAAAAGAAGGAAAATTTGATTTTTTCATTGATCGTCCTAATGGATTAAATGGTTACATTATTAACCTCACTTATGCAGGCCAAGGTACTATTTATCGTGATGATGAATCATTTAATTGTTATCCCGGTGACTTTGTTCTTTTTCCTCCCAAAGAACCCCATTTATACGGACGTAAAGAAGATGAGAATAATTGGTTTCATTTTTGGGTATATTTCAGACCAAAATCAACATGGAAATATTTATTAAGTTGGGAAAACCGATTAAAAGAAACGGGATTTTATCGCCCTAATACCCAAGTAAAAGATGAACTAGAACAGCTATTTATAAAAATTGTCGAGGTAGGGCAATCAAATACGATATATTCTGAAAATTTAGCTATGAGCATGTTAGAGCAATTCTTGATACGTTGCGCACAAGAGACTTCTTGCACTAATCCCCCTAAAATAGATACCCGAGTACTACAAGTTTGCAACTATTTAATTGATACTCTGGATGAAAATAATTTTACGCTTGATATCGTATCGCAGAAAGTGTGTTTGTCGACATCGCGAATTGCTCATATATTTAAAGACCAGATTGGTATGTCTATTGGAGAATGGCGACAAGAGCAACGGGTAAATCGTGCAAAACTGTTATTGCAAACCACTAATATGAGTATCGCAGAAATTAGCCGTTCAATCGGATTTGATGATCAACTTTATTTTTCGCGAATCTTCAAAAAAAGAATTGGTCTATGTCCTCAAAAATATCGCAATAGCACTCGAGAACAAAATGAAAGAAAAATCCAAAGTGTCAACTCGCTTTACTTTTATGATAAGCAAAATGACCATATCATTGAATAAATACAAATTATTAGGTAATTATTTTTTCAGAAAGTTAATGCTAAACATCGCTCCTCGTTTTATATATAATAGCCGCTCACAGACTTGGATTTAGAATATCAATTTCGGAGCTTTTTCATGCAGCAGTTTCGTCCTATCCGTCGTGCTTTACTCAGTGTTTCTGATAAAACAGGAATCATTGAATTTGCTAAAGCTTTATCTGAACGTAATATTGAACTCCTTTCTACTGGTGGCACCGCCAAACTTTTAATCGACAACCACATTCCTGTTACCGAAGTATCGAATTATACGGGATTCCCTGAAATGATGGATGGTCGAGTCAAAACGTTACATCCTAAAATACACGGTGGCATTTTAGGGCGTCGAGGGATTGATGACGAAGTGATGCAACAACATCAGATCGCACCGATTGATATGGTGGTTGTCAACTTATATCCTTTCGCGAAAACGGTAGCTGACCCAAATTGTAGTTTAGAAGATGCGATAGAAAATATTGATATTGGCGGACCAACTATGGTGCGATCTGCAGCTAAAAATAATAAAGATGTCGCCATTGTTGTTGATTGTCAGGACTATAGCACAATCATTGATATGTTAGATAAACAGCAAAATTGCCTCTCTTTCAAGTATCGATTTAGCTTAGCAATAAAAGCATTTGAACACACTGCTCAATATGACGGTATGATCGCTAACTATTTTGGTAAACTTGTACCTCCATATTATGGCGATACTGAAAAGCCTGCTGGTGAATTCCCTCGCACTTTAAATCTACAAGTTGTTAAAAAACAAGATATGCGATATGGCGAAAACTCACATCAACATGCAGCTTTTTATGTGGAAGAACATCTTGAGCCAGGTTCTATTGCTACTGCCAAACAAATACAAGGTAAAGAGCTATCTTATAACAATATTGCCGATACCGATGCTGCATTAGAATGTGTAAAATCATTTGATGAACCAGCTTGTGTAATAGTTAAACACGCTAACCCATGTGGTGTTGCGGTGAGTGATAACATCTTAAATGCCTATCTTAATGCTTTTAAAACCGACCCAACTTCTGCCTTTGGGGGCATTATTGCTTTTAATCGTCCATTAGATGCTAAAACAGCCCAAACTATTGTTGATAAACAATTTGTTGAAGTAATCATTGCACCATCAGTTGATCAAAATGCTTTGGCCATTACACAAACGAAAAAAAATGTTCGAGTATTAGAATGTGGCGAATGGTCTGCGAGCACAAAAGCCAGTTTAGATTTAAAACGCGTTAATGGCGGATTGCTTGTACAAGATCGTGATTTAGGTATGGTAACCAAAGACCAATTAACGGTAGTTACCAAACGACAACCGACTGAAAAAGAGTTATCTGATGCACTATTTTGTTGGAAAGTGGCAAAATTTGTGAAATCTAATGCTATTGTTTACGCTAAAGATAAGATGACTATTGGCATTGGTGCAGGGCAAATGAGTCGTGTTTATTCGGCCAAAATTGCTGGAATAAAAGCACAAGATGAGAATCTAGAAGTTGCTGGTTCAGTTGTAGCTTCTGATGCATTCTTCCCGTTTAGAGATGGTGTTGATGCCGCGGCTGCGGTTGGTGTCACCTGTGTTATTCAGCCGGGTGGTTCAATTCGTGATGACGAAGTAATTCAAGCCGCTAATGAGCATAATATTGCCATGATCTTCACCAATATGCGTCATTTTAGGCATTAATTATAAAAGTATTGAAAGGACCTTGTATGAAAGTATTAGTAATTGGTAATGGTGGGCGCGAACATGCTTTAGCTTGGAAAGCAGCACAATCGCCATTAGTTTCTAAAGTGTTTGTTGCACCAGGTAATGCAGGTACCGCACTTGAGCCAAATTTAGAAAATATCAACATCAAAGCAACAGATATTGCTGGTCTACTCAACTTTGCTCAAGAGCAACAAATAGACTTAACTATTGTTGGACCAGAAGCGCCATTAGTGATTGGTATTGTCGATAGTTTTCAAAAAGCTGGATTAACTATCTTTGGCCCATCAAAAGCGGCTGCTCAGCTAGAAGGATCAAAAGCTTTCACTAAAGATTTTTTAGCTCGACATAACATCCCAACTGCTGAATACCAAAACTTCACAGAAATTGAGCCTGCCATTGCTTATATTCGTCAAAAAGGCGCACCAATTGTGATAAAAGCTGATGGTTTAGCGGCAGGAAAGGGCGTGATTGTTGCCATGACACAAAAGGAAGCCGAAGAGGCAGTACACGATATGTTAGCGGGAAATGCCTTTGGTGATGCCGGTCATCGAGTCGTAATTGAAGAGTTCCTTGATGGCGAAGAAGCCAGTTTTATCGTAATGGTCGATGGTAAACATGTCGAACCAATGGCAACCAGCCAAGATCATAAACGTGTTGGTGATGGTGATACTGGTTTGAATACTGGTGGAATGGGCGCTTACTCTCCAGCGCCAGTAGTAACCGATGACGTCTTCAATAAAGTTATGGAAGAAATCATTTACCCAACCGTCAATGGCATGGCAAAAGAAGGCAATGTATATGTTGGTTTTCTTTATGCCGGATTAATGATTGATAAACAAGGAAATCCTAAAGTAATCGAATTCAATTGTCGATTTGGCGATCCTGAAACTCAACCAATCATGATGCGAATGCAATCTGACCTAGTTGAGCTCTGCTTGGCTGCCACAAAGGGCGAACTAAATACTGTAAAATCAAAATGGGATATAAGGCCTGCTTTAGGTGTAGTTCTTGCTGCTGGCGGATATCCAGGCGATTACAACACCAAAGATGTTATATTAGGTCTACCTACTGAAACAGATACTAATTGCAAAATCTTCCATGCCGGCACCTGTTTAGAAAACGGTCAAGTCTATACCAATGGTGGGAGAGTTCTATGTGTTACAGCTTTAGGCGATAGTGTTTCAGACGCTCAAAAACGTGCGTATGAACAAATTAAAAGTATCTATTGGCATGGTTGTTACTATCGTCATGATATTGGCTATCGAGCTATTGAACGCGAAAAAAATAAATAAATTTCAAATAAATAGCGCTATATAGCGCTATTTTTTTATCTACCATTAAGCCAAAAAAAGTTGAGGAACGGGGTTTTTAAACCCTAAAAGTTTTTTGTGGTTTGAAAATAACCTCAAAAACCCCTCTCCTCAACTTTTTTTGCCTTGTTTTAATGACAAGAAATTACAAATTATATTCTTTTAATCACAATTGAGGTGTTAATTCCGCCAAAAGCAAAGTTATTAGTTTGAAAATATTCAATATCTAAATTTCGTCCTGAACCAACGATATAATCCAAATCACCACATTGAGGATCGACATTATTTAAGTTGATAGTTGGATTAAACCAGCCAGTATGCATCATTTCTAATGTTAACCATGCCTCTATCGCGCCACATGCACCAAGAGTATGACCAAAATAGCTTTTTAAAGATGATATTGGGGTTTTATTACCGTAGATATTGGCAACAGCATTACTTTCAGCAATATCTCCACGAGCAGTTGCGGTACCGTGAGCACTGATGTAACCAATTTGGCTTGGATCTAAACCTGCATCTTTGAGTGATTGTTCAATGCAATATTGGATTGTTTCTTGCCTTGGTTGGGTAATATGACTCGCATCACAGTTAGTTTTAAAGCCTATAATCTCACCATAAATTTTTGCTCCTCGAGCCATGGCGTGTTCATATTCCTCTAAAATTAATGCACCGGCTCCTTCACCAATAACTAACCCATCGCGATCCCGATCGTATGGTCTTGGTGATAACTTTGGTGTGTCATTAAGTTGGCTTGTAGCAAATAAGGTATCGAAAACAGCTGCTTCCGAAGGGCATAACTCTTCGGCTCCACCTGCTACCATGATTTTTTGCATACTGTATTTTATAGCTTCATATGCATAACCTATAGCTTGACTTCCAGATGTACAAGCACTTGATGTGGTAATTAATCGACCTTTTAAACCAAAAAATAAACCTGTATTAACTGCAGTTGTATGTGGCATCATTTGAATATAGGTCGTTGCGGTGATGTTGTTAGTATGCTTTTCATTTAACATGGTTGCAAATGATGCAACGGGTTGAGTACTACCTGTTGATGACCCAAATGCAATACCTGTATCTCCATTAGTTAGTTCAGGTTCATCTAGTAATCCTGCCTTTTCTAATGCGATTTCAGTTGCTTTGGTTGAGAGTAATGATACTCTGCCCATTGAACGAATTTTTTTCCGTGTATAGTGGTCTGGTAAAACAAAATCATCAATTGGGGCACCAAGTTTGGTATGCAATCCATCGTAAATTTCCCATTCTGGCATATATCGAACAGCATTTTGAAGTTGTTTTAGTTTGAGCTCAACATCATCCCATTCATTACCAAATGCGGTGACGCCACCTGCGCCAGTTATGACTACTCTTTTTGTCATACCATTCCTCCATTAATAGAAATGACTTGTCTTGTTATATATCCCGCATTATCTGACATTAAATAACTTGCAAGTCCTGCGACTTCGTCAACGTGCCCCATTCGTTTAAGAGGGATCATGTTCATTGCTTCTTTTAAAGCGATTGGTTCCATATCTAAAATACCCGTGTCTATTAGACCCGGGGCAATGCAATTGACGGTAATTTTTCGTTTAGCTAATTCAAGTGCCAACGCTTTGGTTGCACCAATTACGCCTGCTTTGGCCGCGCTGTAATTGACTTGACCACGATTTCCAACGATGCCAGAAACTGATGATATAACTATAATTCTTCCACCATTACGAAGTCCAATCATGGGCATAATACAAGGATGTAATACATTGTAAAAACTATCAAGATCGGTATGAATTACAGCTTTCCAATCATCTTGTGTTAAAGCAGGGAAAGCACCATCACGGATAATACCTGCATTATTAACAACACCGTAATAAGCTCCATATTGTTCAGTATCTGCTTCTATCATTTGCTGACATTGCTCAGTGTTGCTTACATCAAATTGAATTAGTCTAGCTTTTTGGGCGGTTTGTTCGATAATTTTTTGAGTTTCAATCGCCCCTTTTTTGTCACTATGATAGTGTATGACGATATCAAAACCATCGGACGCTAGTTTACAGGCAATTGCTTTGCCAATTCCTTTGCTTGCTCCAGTTACAAGTACTGTTCGACTCATAATTGTTATCCTTTTAATCGCTGGGAACCAAAAAGTTGGTCTAATTCACTAGGATCAGGTTCATAAACATTTAATTTACCTGATGCAACACATTGTTGATTTATACTGATATCACAATCAAAGTTAGCTAGTTTAGAATCAAAAAGAACTAAATTGGCGGTTATAATTAATTCACTATTAAGCTCAAATGAAGGTAAATTGGTTTTTATTGCTCGCCCTCCAAGTAACATGCCTAATTGTGGTGAGTGATTTTTTTTGGAATCATGATATCCATTCCAAACACCAATAGTTTGTGCCATTAATTCGATAGCATAAAAATTGGGTAGCTGATAATTATCAGTTAAAAATGGAGAAAGTATGCCATCTTTGGTAACTTGAACACTGCAAATGCATTGTTTTTCATCGACTAAATGAACTTTCTCAATCATGATCATGGGAGTTCTGTGTGGCAAATAGTAACTTGCTGATTGATATTGCATTATACTTTTCCAATAATAAGAGATGCATTATTGCCACCAAAAGCAAAAGAGTTTGACATAATGATTGGTGTTTGTAGCATCATTTTTTCTGTAACAATATTAATTTTATCTAGATTTTTATCATAAGGTGATACTGAAAAATCTTGCTGTGGTAAATTAATATTTTGTTTAAGTAATAAGTAACTAATTGCCAATTCAGTAATAGCTGCGCTACCTAATGTATGTCCTGTTAAATGTTTTGTTGAACTACAATAAGGTAAGTTTTGCTCAAATAATCGATAAACAGCTCTACTTTCAGCTTGGTCGTTAAGCACCGTTGCCGTGCCATGTAAATTAAGATAGCCAATCTGATTTGGTTTTAAGTTTGCATTTTCTAATGCCATTTCCATCGCAACTTGTGCTCCTATTCCTTCTGGATGAGGGGAGGAGATATGATAAGCATCGGATGATTCACCTACACCTAATAATGCAATATCACTTGATTCTTCTTTAGTTATTAACATCAATCCACTGGCTTCACCAATGTTTATGCCGTTACGGTCTTGTGCAAATGGCATACAGGGATTATTCGATAGTGCTTCAAGCGCATTAAAACCATTTATTGGCATTCTGCTTAAACTGTCAGCACCACCGACAATGGCAGCATCAACCAATCCTGATTCAATCAGTCGTTGGCCACTTATTACGGCTTTTGCACTAGATGTACAAGCAGTGGAAATGGTATAGCTAGGACCTTGTAAATTGAGTAATTCTGTTAAAAAACACGATGGATTACCAAGTTCTTGTTGGTGATAATAGAAATGGGGTTGACAATGATGTGTCTTTAAATAGTGCTCAATGTTAACGTCGCCTTCGTGTATTCCAGAAGTACTAGTACCCATTATAACCGCAATTCTTTTTGGTCCATATTTTTCGATAACTTGTTGTATCTGCTGTTTAATTTGTAAATATGCAGCATAAAGTAATTGATTATTTCTTGTCGCATATTGCGTCAAATTGTGGGGAATGGAGGGAAGCTCCCCCGTTACTTTACCTAACCAAGTATTTTGGCCATTTAATAACCAACCCTTTTCTTGAGTCAAGTAGTGCTTTGCACAATAATTTTGGGATAAATTATCGATTATCTGTTGTTTGTCGTGTCCTAATGTGTTTATCGCGCCAAGCGCAGCAACATAAATCATCTATTCCATACTCTTAATTGTAATTTGATAACCAAATATAGCATGTTGAATTTTAATTGGTTTTCTAATGTCTGTTGAAGATTTTTGGTTATAAGTTATCTTAATGATTGTTTGTTTTTTATCATTGACAAGGGTCCTAAATAAGTCGTTATCAATGAGTTGCCAATTCGCCGGTAATACGTTTTGCCATGAAATTGTTGGTAATATGCTTAGCATTATGTCTGATAATACTTGCTCAGGAGGGGGAAGTTGCTTAACAAATATATGTTGTTTTGCTTTAACTTTACTACCGTCGTATTCAATTTCAAACAAACGAATACCTATAGTGGATAACCCAATTACTTTCAATTGGTTATCTTTGATATCAACGATTACTATTACCGAGTTTTCTTGATTGTTATATTTAAAGGTTAATAGTTGTTGATCGTGATAGTCTTGAGTTAGATTTATCTTAGGCAAGTTAACTTTGGTTTCTTTGGTTAACCAAGCTTCTGATTTAGGTTGGGACGAGCAGGCTGAAATCAACATACTTAATAATAAAAAAGTTAAATATAAATATTTCTTCATCCTTTTGTCCCTGATATTTCTTGTCTATTATTGATGACTAGTGGTGCAAATAAAAATGCTGTAAAAATACCGCCAGTTAATACTAATCCAAATCCTTTTATGGCAACGGTATGGCTTATTATTAATAACCCAAAAGATAATATAGTAGTCAATGCCGCCATGCTTACTGCTAATAATGCACTTTGGTTTTGGCTTTTATTGTTGCTCAAAAATAGACTATAGTCGATACCAATACCAATAACAAGAATTAGTGCTAACATTGAGAATAAATTAAGAGTTTGATTGGTTATGCCATTAATAGCTAATGCTATACCTGTTGATAATAATGTAGGTAATGTGCTTTTTAATGCAGCTTTTAAACCATATTTGCGATGATAGAAGATAAAGCAAGAGCAAATAAGAATCACAGCACCAGCAATCAGCTGGGATAATTGTATTCGGTAATGGGCAAACATAGTGTTAAATTCTTCACGGCGATCAAGCCAATAGATTCCTTTATCTACTTCCGATAATTTTTTTATTTCAATGATATTTTTAATTCCATTTATTGGAATTAAAGTCGCGCTTTTTCCCGTTGGTAAGGTTAACCAAAGTAGTTTTCGACCTTGGCTAAGTTCACTTTGTTGCCATAGTTCTGGTGTAATAATTGGTTGTTCAAAAGTAGGTAAGTTAGCCTTAATTCCCATTTGTGTTAAAGAGGATATAATTTCAGGACTATATTGTTTAACAAATTCGATATTTTCTTGCTGTTTTTGGAATGAAGGTAAGTTTATGCTCTGATATTGTTCAAAATAACCTTCTGATTTTGCAAGTTCAAGTTTAGGTAAAAATTGTTCAAGTCGTTGTAAGGTTTGTTCAGCTGTATCACCAAAAACAACAAACCATTTTTGATCTGTTGTTTGACGGGTAATACTGATAATTTTTTGTTCTTGTAGTTGTAATTGTTCTGGCAATGCTTGTAGTTTGGCAATATCGTCATCAACTTTTAAATTAATAAACCCATAACCGATAAATAATAGAGCGATTGATACCATTATCAATTGCATCTGTTTATTTTTCCATAAATTTAGCCAGCTACTTAGTAACTTATAACCAACATCTTCACGTACTGGTAATTTGTTAACGAGCAGAGGATACCAGCATATTACAGTTAAAAAAGCACCGAGTAGACCAAAAACTGCAAATATTGATAATTGCTTTAAGCCCGGGAACGGCGCAATTAATAAGATTAGATAAGCAATAAAACTTGTGCATAACGCTAACGTCAAAGTTGAAATGAGTTTTTTTAAACTTGCATAAGGTGATTCTTGATTACCATGTAGCAGTCGTTCAGTTAAGTAGTGCAGTGAATAGTCGACAGTTATTCCTATTACACTAGTACTCATAACAATTGTCATTATGTGAATTTCACCAAATAGGCTTAAAACAGCCACTAAACCACAAATAATTCCAACAAAAATTGATAGTATCGATAAAATAATTGGTCTTATCGATCGAAATACACTAATTATCAATATGATAATTCCTATAATTGATAAGCTACCGATGGTTGTTATATCATCTATAGCTTCACTGCTTGCGTAATCACTATAAAAAAGCACGCCTCGTTTTAAAATTTCAACATTTGGCCACTTTTCATGTAATTGTTTGGTAAGTTCATTTAATTGTGTGGTAATTTGGTGAGATTGGCTCATGTTAAATGATGAATTATTTAACTCAGCAAAAATCATGTACCATTGATTGCCTTGGTCATCTTGTCCTGATAACCAATTATTTTGAATGGTTAACCCACCTGAGTTAGCCAGTTGATTTAATTGAGATGAACGAGTTAATAATAATGGATCATTTTCCAATTCAGTTGCACTTATTCCGCTAAAAGGAGAATATAGCTGGCTTTTTATCCAATTCAGCTGAGTGCCATTTTTTAATCTTTCACTAGTTTTTGAGTCCAGTAGCTGATAACGATATTGAAAAGCAAATTTTCCCCAATTTTTTTGAAATGTTTCATCAAAATAACCGTTTACTTGGCTAATAAAAGATTGTTTTTTTAGGGTTTGATACCACCAATTAACTGGTTCTAATTCGCCATTAGTGGGCTTAATCAACCAGACAAGTTGCCTATCTAATCGATTTTGAAAACCATCAATAAGTTCAGTAGGAACATTGTTGGTTTGCTCTTTAGGTAATAGAGATAAAACACTACTGTTGATTTTACTATTAGCTAAAAGGTAATAAGCAGCAAGAATCAGACAAGCGACCATCATCAACCATAAGATTGCTCTTCTTTTTAATGTTAATTGGTTATCTGAATAGCAATTGTTCATCTTGATTTAATTTTGTCGTTTTATGATTTTTGAATGTAAGCTCTGTTTTGTCATTTTGCATATCATTAATAGTGACTTTTTCTAAATAGGATTTTCCACTAAGAATAATTTGTTTAAAAATTTTATTTAGCGGTGCTAATTTAGGTTTTAGCGTTAATGTCCAAATATTATTTTGTTCGGTGACTGTTATATCAAAATTATTTTCAAGCATCTCTTTATCTGCAGTGAAAATTGCCGTTAATAAATGATTGAACTGAAATAGCTGAGGTTGTTTTTCTGCAGTTATTATTTCTTGAGTTTGGTCTTCTATGCGTTGTTCCATTCGCTGTTGATTCATTTTCAATGTCATAGCAAATGGTGTATTTTGTTGCCACCATAGACCTAATTCCTTAGATATTATCATCTTTCCCGTTGAATGGATGGGTGAGGTTAAACCATTAATATAGCGATCTTGGGTAAAATCAGCTCGAACAACTTGGTTTTTGCTAAATAGCAGTTGTATATCACTTAGCGTGATTGCACTCGTTATTGTTGAGAAAGTTAATAATAGTGTTGTTGCGAAAGCAACTAGGCATTTGTTCATTTAATTAATCCAAAGCAATTCAAAAATATATCAGGTGTAACAAAACACATTTCCTTGGTATCTGTAGAGACCGCAACTTGAGTTGTGTAGCCAGAAGTTGTTTTTTTACCAGTTTTTTTATCTTTTATTAGGTAGCTAATTTTTATGCGATGCTCATATTCTTCTAGTTTGGCAAAGATTTCTAAAGTTTGTTCTGCAAGGGCGGGTGCTGTATATTTTATTCTTGCATCGACAATAGGCCAAATATAACCCGAATCAACCATTTCTTTATAACCATAATTAAATTTTCGAAATAATGCTTCGCGAGCTTTTTCAAAAAATTTAAGATAATTACCATGCCAAACCACGCCCATGGCGTCTGTGTCATGGAAAGATGGTTTATAGTCGATGGTGATATGACAGTGATTAAAATTATTCATTTTTATTATTCGTTATTTCAGGTGGATTAAATTGCCAAAAATCGAAAAAATTGAACCAATCAAGTGGTGATTGTAAACAATAATATTCTAATCGATTGGCATAATACTCAATTGTTTGTTCTAGTTCCGCTGGTCTATTTTTTCTAGATAACTTTAGCTCATCAGTAAAATGTTCTAGATATATTTGGAATCGACCATTGGGTTTTAATCCCCAACAAAAGTAAACGGGGAACTTTAATGCAGAAGATAGTATAAATGGCCCTTTAGGAAAAGGTGCAGGTTTACCAAGGAAATTGGCCCAAACAATAGCATTTTCTGGCACTCTTTGGTAAGGATTAATTGATGTTCTGTCAGCAATGATAGCTACCCATTCACCAGCTTCAAGCTTTTGTTGCAGTATTATGGCAGTATCCGCTCCTAATGTAGCAACTTCTATTAGATTGATTATTGAATTTTGATTAACCTGTTTTAATACTTTGTTAAATCGTACAGCATTACCTTTATGCACTAAAGCATTTATTGTCACATTATGGGATAATTCTGCTAGTGCTCGACACATTTCAATATCACCTAAATGTGAACAAATTAAGATAATCCCCTTTTTTTCAGAAATTAGTCTTAAATATTCGCCTTTGTTTGGTGAATAGATATCATCAAGCTTAATATCGCCTTGCCAACTGGCTAGTTTATCTAACAGTGACTCACCAAATTGTTGAAAGTGTCGGAAAGAGGTTAATTTTTTCTTTTCAATCAATGGCACATTAGGATATTGTTTAAGGATTTTTTCTAAATATGCTTTGGATGCTTGTCGTTGTTTTTTCCCTGTTAACCAGAAATAACTGATAACTGGGAACATGAACATTTGAGCAACACGTCTTCCTAGAAGGCGATAAAGCATTAAAATTAACTTGATCCCCATTAAACCTTTGCGTTCGTCAGTTTGAGACCAGTGACTATCTTTATTTTTCTTAAGTCGGTTTTGTTTTATTAATGCTGGAATTCGTGGAAACATGCCAAAAAATAGTCGAGTATGCATCCAAGTAATTAATAGGTTATCTTTGAATGCGTTAAAGTGAGAAACACCATCAGCGGGATAAGTGACATGTGTTGGTACAAAAATAGAATCAGTACCTTGCCAATATAATCGAACCATTATGTCGGTGTCAAAATCCATTTTTTTACCAATTTGTTGTTGACTGATGAGGTGACAAGTCTGTTTTAATGGATAGACACGAAGCCCACACATGCTGTCCTTAATATTAAAACTTAAGGTTTCAATCCATACCCAAAAATGGGTAATATATCGCGCAATAAGTCGGTGTTTAGGAACTGAATCATCATAGATAGGACAACCAGATATTAAAGTGTTGGGATTTAATTGTGATTGTTCAATAAGCTGTTTGACAATTTGGCTATCATGTTGGCCATCAGCATCTATCTGAATGGCATAAGCAAAACCATGATCTAATGCGTGACTAAAACCACACATTACTGCCGCACCTTTACCTTCATTTTTAGTTAAACGCACTAAATTGACCCATGCATATTGTTTTGCTATTTCTGTCAGTTTTTGTGCATGTTCATACGAGCTACCATCATCAATTAGAAAACAAGTCAATTGATAATGTTCAATATTTTGTAAAACACGCGGTAAAGCATCACTATGATTGTAACAAGGTATAATAAAGCAATAGTTTTTTGATAGCGAAGGCTCAATTACTGACATAGTGTAAGCTTTCCTGTACTTGCTATGTTGCCATGCTGTGTAATAAAACTATAAGTGAATTTTAGCTTATTTTCATTCCAGAGTAGCGTTAGTTTTAGGCGATCATTAGGTAATATTGGCGATTGAAATTTTACCACCTCGATGGACGATATTGATAAGTTTGGATTAATTAATTTTTGGGCATAACCAATTACCCAATTAACCTGAGTCACACCTGGTAACACTGGTTGTGTAGGAAAATGTCCTTTAAACCAAAAAAGATCTGGCGGTATTGTGATTTCAATATTAGCTTCTGTTTCAGTTTTACTAATGCTTATTTCGTTGGGAAACTCTTTTTTCATATCTTATTTGGAGTATCGAATAATGCTTTTAAGTCAGTATATGTGCATTTTCCTTGCAAATTTTCCGGAAAACTTTCAATAAAACGCCATTTCTTAGGTATTTCAACTAATGATAATGTATCTTTAAGTAAATGTCGAAAATATTGTGTAAGTTTGAAATAATTAAAGTTATCTATTTCCTTACTATGAGATGGTTTTATTTTAATGATGGCGGCCAATATTGTTCTATTGTTTTTTTCTAAGGGAATAACAATTGCTTTTTCAACGGCTGTAATTTTATTGATCTGGTTCTCTATATAGGTTAAAGATAGGCGTTGTTCTGCAATTTTGACTATTTTATCCATCCGGCCTTTTAAATAAAATTTAATGTCATCTATTTTTTGTAATTTATCATTTAGTAATTCAGCTTGTGGTAATAAAGGTGATATTAATAATGGTTGTTGATTGGGGGTATATTTTAATTGTAATGGGTAAAAGAGTTCCCAAGGTGTATTAAGCGATTTTTGTTGTCTTTTGGCTATAATACCAGTCTCGCTTGAACCGTAAATTTCATAAGGTAAAACATTGAAATTCTGTAAACAAAATTGGGCATTTTCAAAACTAAGCTCTCCACCAGATGAAAATACACAGGTACAGTTAATAGTAGATAAACTATGATCTAAATTTTTGATAATTGATGGCGTTGTGATGTAAGTAATGTTTTTAGATTGATAAGTTGCTAATTGTTCTTGATAGAGTATTGTTTCACAAACAAAAGGTATTTTGGAGCTTAAAGAAAGCATTATTTTAAAGGTTAATCCATACATGTGCTCATGTGACACAGAAGCAATAAGTAAGTCACAAGGTGAAACTTTTAAATTATCTATTAATATATTAATTTCTCGCTCAAGTTGAGAAATAGATTTTTTAATTGGTTTTGGCAAACCTGTTGAGCCAGAGGTGAATAATGTAAATGATGTTTGTTTAAAATCCGGATTATTTTTTACTGATTTAACTGATTGATGTTGATTAATATTGCTGATGTTGATAATTGGCAAATTAGTTGACAAATTAATATTTGTAAGATGTGTATCGGTTAATACAGCTTGATAATAGTGTAATAATTCGACATGCCTAGGATTTAGTAAAAGTGGATGCTTTCCTGAATATAAGAGAGCGAGAAATCCTGCAACAAAATTAAAACTATCATCCATGAATAAAACCCAATTTTCTTCAGTATGATTGTCTAATTCATTAACAATTATGCTAATTTGTTGTTTTAGATCTCCAACAGTTAAAGCTAGTTGCTTTCTGAATGCAATTATTTCATTATCTGGTCGTAATAATTGCTCGGATAATAAAACTAATGTTTTGCTTTTTGACGAACAATCCATTCTCCCCCCATTAATAATCCAATAAGAATATAACTTATTAATCCGTTATACATTGTCCACCAATAAATATCATTAATAAGACAAGTTATTAATGCGATTAAACCATTTAGTATGAAAAATAGACACCAACATATAGTTACTTTTCTTGTATAGTTAATTGCACTTGCTGGTAAATTATCATGTTTTAATCTGGCGAATCTTTCGATAATATTTTGTGGCTGATACAATGAATATCCAAAAAATATTAAGAATAGAAGATTTGTTGCTACGGGGTAATAGAGCAAAAATTGAAATTTGTTAAATATCCAGCTGGTTAATGCTAAAAGCAAACCAAAGCAAGTTGTTACTTTTGCTAACCAACCAATATTTGAAAATAAATTAGGTAAGGCGATTAGCCTTAACACTAATAATGCAGCAATGCATAAAACAGCGATATTAATAATTTGATATTTTAAAGATAAGTAAATAACTATCGGATAGCAAAACAGGATTATTCCTGTCATTGCTTTTATTATTAACTTAAATTTATTCATTATGCTATTTAGCATTTAGCAAATTGTACACTGCATCAACCACGTCTTGAACAGTTCTTACTGCTTTAAACGTTTCAGGATCAACTTTTTTGCCTATCTTTTTTTGTAAATGTACAACTAAATCTACTGCATCAATACTATCTAAGTCTAATTCTTCAAAAAGTTTAGATTCTGGCTTAATCTCATCGGCAGATAATTCAAAAAGCTGAACTAGTGCTGATTGTACTTGTTGAAAAATTTGTTGCTTATCCATTAAAAATCTTCCTTATTACTGTTGAGAATTAATAAAATCAGCTAGCGTTTTAACTGAGTAAAATGCTTTTTTGGTTTCTTCACTTTCTGACGATAAAACAATACCATATTGATTTTTGATAGCAAGACCTAGTTCTAATGCATCTATTGAGTCTAAACCTAAACCATCACCAAATAATGGAGCTTGGGTATCGATATCTTCAGATGTGATATCTTCTAAATTAAGCACTTCGATTATTAATGATTTTATATCATGATGTAATTTTTCCATTTAATTTCCCTTTTATCTATTATTCTTTTTTATGGTTCCAGCGTTAATAATGTTGTGAGATGTCTGGTAAGTTTTCTCGCTGCAACAGTTGTATTTTCTTCTAGAAAGTCATCTATTTTGATTTTTTCACCTACTGTAATATTAAACAATGCCTTTTTTTCAGGGATGTCATACCATTTTTGTTTTTTTATCAACCATGGTGGATTACATTGAATATGTATTATTCGGATATCAGCATGACACCTTAATGCTATGTTAGCAGCTCCTCTTTGTAATGTTATAGGATGATTAGGTATGCTTCTAGTTCCTTCGGGAAATATCAAAATTCTTCCTTTGTTTGATAAGATTTCATTACATTGTGGTAGTATTTGGCCTGATTCACCGTTTAGTATATAACCTGCTGTTTTTATAATGCGGCTAATAAAAAGGTTATTGAGTAACGCACCCTTAACTAAGCAATCACATCGACGCATAACTGAAACGAGAAGAACAACATCTAGCAAAGATGGGTGGTTAGCAACAATTAAACATCCGTCATCTTGCTTTAATTTTTCAACTTCATTAAATTGATAGTTGAAAATACATAATGATTTTACTATCCATAAAAACACTTTAAAGCTAATACTTATGCTGTATTGAGCAATAATAATTCTTTTTTGTTTCTTCCAAACAAATAATCTCAATAAACTAAACCATATCAACGATAAAACGAATAATCCAAAAAGACCAAATATAATAAAACCCAGTGCGGTCGCAAATAATCGCCACCACTGGTTTATAGTATAGAATTTTTGTTTATTTATGTATTTATCGTCCATTGCCAGTCTTGAGATAATCCTTGTATGATGAAATTTTGTTTTTTATTTAGATAAGCATGTAAAAAAGCCAATGATTGAGGATAATTGATTGGATTTTTCTGTGATGTTTTATTAATACTTTGGCATGTTAACTGATTGCCATTTGTTAAGATATAACCTACCGCATAATATGGAATTATTTGATGAATTTCTGTTTGGTAAGATTCAGGAACCATTCCATCAAAATCAATCAATAGTACTTTTTTATCTTTTTGTTGTAGTGTTGGTAGAGCCTCAATCAAACTTTGTTGAAAACCATCATTATTTGCACTAAGCGATGTGATAGGGATAGCTTGCTTGGCAATAATTGTGAATAAACCTGAAGCAGTATTATGGACCGATAATGCAAAATCGGTTGGTGAAATGTCATTAGCTTGATTAAGTGAAACTAGTATTTTATATGTTTTTTCAAGTTCACCATGTTGGCTTGAAAAAATCGCTAAATCCACATTATTATTTTCTATGAGCTCTAAAGCAACTTCAACAGCAAGGCGTGAAGAAATGCTCATTCTTCTTGCTTGCATCATAGGCAGTTTATTGAGTTTGGGTATGTGTAAATCCCAATTGTGATTAATCTGTTTTGACCATAATTGCCAGTCAGATTTGGAGGATAAACCAGCAGATAAAGCAAACCAATTTTCGATTGAAAAAGAAAGTCTCATATTAATATTTTTTAATTAATTCTTTACTTAGCAACTTTTTGTAATATTATTAATTCGATAATACTGAAAAAATCTGATTTATTTATACAATACAGTAAAACAATAAAAAGGCAATACATTGACTGGACAAGAAAACATCAAGTATGGATTCAATAAGGAAATTTATACAGCATTAGAAGCAATTACTGAAGCTCAAAAAATTGCCTTTGCTCCTATATTATTCCAAGCCATAATGTGCATGAAAAACAAAGGAATTTTATCTTCTATTGATCAATCTGGTAAAATTGGTATTAATTTAGAGGATTTAACTAAAAAAGTTTCTTTATCACCTTATGCACTTGAACTTCTGCTGGATGTTGCACTTAGTATGCGTGTTATTTATCAGCAAGACTCCAACTATATTTTAGGTAAAATTGGTCATTTTTTATTGCATGATAAAATGACAGAAGTTAACCTTAATTTTTCCCAAGATATCTGCTACCAAAGTATGTTTTTTCTTCAAGAAGCACTTGAAAAAGGCGAACCGAGTGGCCTCAAAGTTTTTGGTGATGGTAAAACGATTTACCCCATGTTGCAGTCTCTGCCTGAACAAGCAAAAAAAAGTTGGTTTGATTTCGACCATTTTTATTCAGATCACGCTTTTCCTGCTGTTTTACCTCACATCATGAAATTGAACCCTAAACATGTTTATGATATAGGTGGTAATACAGGTAAATGGGCAATTTTTTCAGCTAAACATTTGCCTGAAACTCAAGTGACAATCTTAGATTTACCTGAACAAATCTCAGTTGCAAAAGAAAATATTAAAAAATCGGGCTTTGAAGATCGTATCGATGGTATTGGTGTAAATGTACTGGAAACTGATATTTTCCCTAACCAAGCTGATATCTGGTGGATGAGCCAGTTTTTAGATTGTTTTAGTTCAGATCAAATTGTCCATATTTTGAAAACAATACACCGTAGTATGAATGATGATGCTTCTGTTTGTATTATGGATCTTTTTTGGGATCGCCAAAACTTTGAGGCAGGAGCATTAAGTTTAAATGCTTCTTCTCTCTATTTTACTTGTTTAGCAAATGGTAATAGCCGTTTTTACCATTCAAAAGTATTTTATCAATGTCTAAATGAAGCAGGGTTTCACGTTGAGGAAGATATTGATGGGATTGGATTTGGACACACTTTATTAATATGTAAAAAACGTTAATTAAAATTATCCTTAAGGAGTAAACAATGAGATTTTTTAAATATATTGCAGCATTCTTTTTAGTTTCAATATTATTCGGTTGTGCAAGTAAATATCAAGCGCCAAATAGTATTAGTACCCCAGTTAATGGTTTGACTAAAGCACAAGTTAAACAAGCTATTTTAGATAGTGGTACTAAAGGTAGAGCAGCATTTGGTACTTGGAAAATGCAAGCATTAAATAATGATACTATCCGAGGTCAATTATTCAATCGTAAATTTGAAGTTGTTGTTGATATCCCTTACTCTGCAACAGGGTATTCAATTAAGTATGTTTCAGTTAGTTCAAACTTACAAGGTAGTAATGGAAAAGTTCATCGCAACTACAATCGTTGGATAAACAATCTTGATGCTAAAATTAGAGAAAATATTTTCAGAGCAAAATAACGCTTTGAACTTAATGAAATTTATTTTTTAATTAAACCACCTTTAAGCCCAAAAATTGTTTGGGCTTCTTTTTAAGAACAATTTATAGATATTGTAATATGACAATATGTTACTTTTTTAATAATCTGTTATCTCCTAACAATAGTATTAATCGTTAAAATTAACTATCTATTCTTTGCATTGAAGTTTAATATATAACAGTATTCATAAAATGTGATGAATATTAAAGTTCAAGTTCCAATCTTTTCTTTTCTATCTTTTTCTATTTCATAAATTTTAGCACTTGAGGACAATTATTATGTTTCAATGGCTTTCAAATTGGATTTTAGATGGACTTAAACATTCACCAGAAATACTTTTATTTCTCTCACTGAGCTTAGGGTATTTGATTGGTGGTATTCGAATTGGTAAATTTCAATTAGGTGGAGTGGCTGGTTCCCTACTAGTTGCTGTCGCATTAAGCGTGTTTGGTGTTACGGTTGATGCTGGTGTCAAAGCTGTACTTTTTGCTTTATTTATTTATGCAGTAGGGTTCGAAAGTGGACCTCAATTCTTTCGTTCATTGGGGGTTAAAACCCTTCGTGAAATCTTTTTAGCACTATTTATTGCCGTTGCTGGCTTTGTTACGGTGCTCGTTTTAGCCAAATTATTCCATTTAGATAAAGGTCTTGCTGCTGGTTTAGCTGCAGGAGGATTAACCCAATCAGCAATAATGGGGACGGCATCAGATGCGCTTACTCAGTTAGGTTTAAGCCCTGAAGAGTTAAGCCGATTACAAGGTAATGTGACTATTGGATATGCTGTAACTTATATCTTTGGTTCACTCGGAGCCATAATTGTCTGTGTTAATATTTTACCTAAAATTATGGGTCGCGAAATTAACGATGATGCAATTCAGGCAGAAGCAGAACAATTACATGGTTCACTTTTATTAGGTAGTGGTCAGAACTTTGCCTTATCAGATGTAACTGGTCGTTTATATCGTATTACCAATAAAGTTAATCAGACCGTTGAAAGTTTAGAAAAGGTGATTAACGGTATAAGCATTGAACGAATCAAACGTGGTAATCGTATTATTGAAGCTGGACCAGAAACTTTATTAAAGGCCAAAGATATTATTTTAGTTGTCGGCCATCGTGATGCCATGATTAAAGCCACTGATTTATTAGGTGAAGAGGTGAATTCGGCACAGGGTATGGATGTGGTTATGAATACTCAAGATGTCGAAATGCGCAATACACGTTATGTTGGTCAAAACTTAACGCAAGTGCTTTCATCTGATGAAGTAATGAAACTAAAACATGGTATTTATTTAATTGCTGTCCATCGCGATGGGCAACCATTGCCATTAAATAATGATATGGTGTTCAAATTAGGTGACATTATTACTGTTTATGGTACTGATGGTGACTTAAGGCGAGTAGTTGATAAAATTGGTGCGCCGATAACAAAGAGCGAAAAAACTGACTGGATATTCCATGGTTTAGGTCTTGTCGTTGGCCTTATTATTGGTCTTATTGTAATTCGTGTTAGTGGTATTCCAATTACCTTAGGTGCTGGTGGTGGTGCTTTGTTATCAGGCTTATTATTTGGATGGTATCGATCTTTACATCAAACTGTAGGAAACATCCCAACGGGTGCGGTGCAATTACTTAAAGATTTTGGTCTAGCTGGCTTCGTAGCCGTAGTTGGTCTAAGCTCTGGATTGCAAGCTATTGATACCATTAAAGATCAAGGTATTTCTTTATTTCTAATTGGCGTTGTAGTTACTTTACTGCCTATGTTGCTTGGTATTTACTTTGGTAAGTATGTGCTGGGTTATAAAAATTCTGCAGTATTCGCTGGTGCTTTGGCGGGTTCTCGTAGTGCAAATCCAGCTTTTGGTGAAGTACTAAATAAAGCGGGTAACTCAACACCTACTAACTCTTTTGCTATTACCTATGCTTTAGCTAATGTTTTCCTAACTTTATTAGGGCCATTAGTTGTTGCTTTTGTTTAATTGACATCTCAAATTAAGGATACATGGTTATGAAAAGTAATAATGAATATGCAAAATATGCGAATTTAAGTCCTTTTGAATTGAAAGATAATTTAATTAAACTAGCACAAAGCCATACTGACCGTGTAATGTTAAATGCGGGGCGTGGTAATCCTAATTTCTTGGCAACATGGCCACGACAAGCTTTTTTCCAACTTGGTGTTTTTGCTTTGCAAGAGTCTGAAATGTCTTTTTCATATATGAATGAAGGTATAGGAGGAATGCCAATTAAGGCTGGTTTAACAGGTCGTTTTGAACATTTTGTCCGTCAAAATTATCAAACTCCTGGCGTGTCATTTTTAGGTAAAGCGTTTTCATATATTCGCGATCAACTTGGTCTAGATGAAAATGCCTTCTTACAAGAGATGGTGGAAGGTATTTTGGGTTGTAACTATCCAGTACCTGATAGAATGCTGCATTTTAGTGAAGAGGTGGTTAAAGCCTATGTTCTTTCTCAAATGGGTGCGCAATATTTAAGACGAGATGATCTTGATCTATTCGCTGTTGAAGGTGGTACTGCTGCAATGGCTTATATTTTCAATTCAATGAAAGAAAATAACTTAATCCAAAAAGGTGATAAAATTGCAATTGGTGCACCTATTTTTACGCCGTATTTGGAAATTCCAGAGCTTAATGATTATCAATTGGTTGAAGTGTTAGTTAATTCTGATCCTGATAAAAATTGGCAATATCCAGAAGCCGAATTGCGCAAATTAGAAGATCCTTCCATCAAAGCATTTTATTTAGTTAACCCATCTAATCCGCCATCAGTAAAAATTGATGATAAAAGTTTGAAAATCATTGCTGATATTGTGAAAAAACGTCCAGATTTAATTATTTTAACTGATGATGTTTACGGTACATTTGCTGATGATTTCCAATCCTTATTTGCTATTTGTCCTAAAAATACGATTTTAGTTTATTCATTCTCTAAGTATTTTGGTGCAACAGGTTGGCGTTTAGGTGTGATTGCAATAGCACACGATAATATTTTAGATAACAAAATTAAAGCATTACCAAGCAAGGCTAGACAGATTTTAGATAAACGTTACAGCTCAATTGTGACCGATCCTGAAAATCTTAAATTTATCGATCGTTTAGTAGCAGATAGCCGTGCGGTTGCGTTAAATCACACTGCTGGTCTTTCTACGCCACAACAGGTTCAAATGGTGTTATTTGCATTATGTGAGATGATGGATACCGATCAAAGTTATAAAGCCGCATTGAAATCATTAATTCGTCGTCGAGCAGCATCATTGTATCAACATTTAGGACTTGAACATCATACTGATGAAAATAGTGTCGATTATTATACCTTAATTGATCTAGAACATATTTGTCGTGAACTTTATGATGATAAGTTTGCTAAATGGATCTTAAAAAATAAAAATCCATCTGAAATGTTATTTAGAATTGCTGATGAAGCTGGTGTAGTTTTATTACCAGGTAAAGGGTTTGCAGTGCAACATCCATCTGCTCGGGCTTCATTAGCTAACTTAAATGAATATCAATATGCGGCAATTGGTTTATCTATGCGTAAACTTGCACAAGAGTATTATGCAGAGTATCAAGGTAAAGCTAATAAAAAATAGATAATCATACTGATTAACTTATCAACTCTACTATCAAACCCTAGTTTATCTAGGGTTTTTTCTCTCATATCTCTCAAATTTCATTATAAATATTAGTTATTCAATTCTAATAAGAAACAAGTTAATTCAATAATATTGATTTTTTATATCGTTGTTTAGTGGCTTTTTTTATGGATGTGACTGTAAATCATAACGCAATGTTCAACACTATTTCATATAGCAACACATTTTGAATGTTCTCATAAAATTATTACTTTGCATCTAATTTAATCACTTCTCCTTTTTATCATTAAAAAATGCTAACCAATAAATTGGCCACTGGTTTTTAGATAGTAGATTGTTAACAGCATAGGCTATTATTACCAGAGAGATGGAGCCAGAAAGCACGGGAAACAATAAAAAGCTGAAATCGTAATTAACCTGACTTGCTGTTAATAATATAACCAACGGATTAGCACCTGCAGGTGGATGTACACATCTTAAGAATTGCATTGCTGCAATAGCACAACCCACCGCTAAAGCAGTAATAAAAATTGAATCACCAAATAATTTCAAAAATATAAGACCAATAAATGCTGATATAAGATGCCCAAAAATTACATTCCTTGGTTGTGCAAGAGGAGACTGAGAAACAGCAAATAAGATAACACATGAAGCTCCAAACGGAGCCATAATAAAATAGCTATCAGAATAGATAGTCAGATATTCCAGAGTTAAAATTGCCAAAGTTCCGCCTAACAGTCCTTGGAATAAATCAAGTAATTTAGGTCTATTAGGTAGTTTTTCACTACCCCAAAGAAAGAATTTCATTAATTGTTTTCCTTATAAGTTATAATATATGAATAGAAAATATGAACAGATCTGTACACAAAATTGATAGTAGTACAGATCTGTTCACTTTGCAATTTATTTAGGTGATTTATTTTGAAAAAAACAGATGAATTAATTATTAAGACGGCAGAAAAACTGTTTTATCGAACTGGTTTTTCTAGTGTAGGAGTAGATGATATTAGGGATATATCAGGATGTTCTAAAACTACTTTATACAATCACTTTGGAAGCAAAGATAAACTTATCGTAGAAGTGTTGAAACATAGAGACTCAATATTTCGTTCAAAACTTGAGGATTCTATCAAAGGACTCAATGGAAAAAATGCTATTTTGGGAATATTTAAATGGCATAAAAAATGGTTTTCTGAAGTGGATTATAATGGCTGTTTATTCATGCGAGCAGTGGAGGAAATGCGTGAAACCTTGCCTTGCGTATCAGATATACTTATGGAGCATAAAGAATTTGTTAGGCGTCTAATTTATTCAAAACTTGAAGATTATTTAGATAAAGAGTCTTTGACAAATAAACTGATGGTGATTCTTGAAGGATTAATTAATATTAGTGTAGTGTATAAAAACCATAGGGATCTTAATGATCAGATTGAACAAGATACCATTAATTTAGTATCAGAGATGATGAATAGGAATTAAGAATACAAATTAAAAATGTTTAATTGAAAGTAACTGTCAAATCAGAAAAATAATAATTTTCGAATTCAATAAGTGCATTGTGTGAAATGATGGATACTGATCAAAGTTATAAAGCCGCATTAAAATCGTTAATTCGTCGTCGAGCGGCATCATTGTATCAACATTTGGGACTTGAGCACACACTGATGAAAAGGTGTCGATTATTATACCTTAATTGATCTAGAACATATTTGTCGTGAACTTTAGGATGATATGTTTGCTAAATGGATCTTAAAAAATAAAAATCCGTCTGAAATGTTATTTAGAATTGCTGATGAAGCTGGTGTAGTTTTATTACCAGGTAAAGGGTTTGTATTGCAACATCCATCTGCTCGGGCTTCATTAGCTAACTTAAATGAATATCAATATGCAGCGATTGGTTTATCTATGCGTAAATTAGCTCAAGAATACTATGATGAGTATAAAACAAAGCAAAAATAAACCGGATTAAAGTAAGGACGATTTATTGTTTTACTGCATCAACTTAAACCCTAGAATATCTAGGGTTTTTTATTGTGGTTTTATTTAATAATTTAAGAATAGTGTATTGGTTAATTAAATTAGATTATTATTCAAAAATTATATATAAAAAAGTAACACCCATTATTAAGTTATAAATAATGTATAAGGATGTATTATGAATACTAACCATCTATCAGCAGCAATGTCTAAAAGTATCAATCACGTCAATCAAGAAGCTATAGAAAACAAAAGAATCGTTGGTTCTGTTGTTATAGTGGCTAAAAATGGAGAAATTATCTATCAGCAAGCTTGTGGTTATGCTAATCGTGAACAAAAAATACCTATGCATACTGACTCGATATTTTTATTGTCATCTGTTACGAAGCCAATAGTGACAGCTGCTGCATTATGTTTAGTAGAAAAAAGATTACTTAATTTACAATCGCCGGTTACCGATTATCTTCCTAGCTTCACTCCTAAGCTTGACAGTGGTGAGCAACCGATTATAACTTTACATCATTTACTGACTCATAGTGCTGGGTTGAAGTATCGATTTGATGAACCTAATGGTAAAGGTAATTATAATTCTTTGCAGATTTCTGATGGTTTTGATCAAATTGCTATCAGCTTGGAAGAGAATCTTAAGCGCTTATCTCAAACTACACTTATTTACCAACCAGGGACGAGTTGGTGTTATTCATTAGCACTAGATGTATTAGGAGCAGTAATAGAAGCGGCCACAAAGCAATCATTAGCAAGTGTCATCAAAACTCTAATAACCGAACCTTTAAACATGCCACACACTGGTTTTACTATATCTGAAAGCAGTCAATTGGTAACTCATTATTATGATGCCGCTCCAGAGCCCTTACCAATGCCAAGTCCATATTTTATGCATTTAGGTGCGGAATGGAATAATGGAATTTTATCTTATGATCCTAAACGGATATACAATAATAATGCTTACCAATCTGGTGGCGCAGGTATGGTTGGCAATGCGTGTGAGTTTATACAATTTTTGTTAGCATTAACCGAAAAAAATAACCCAATAAGCGAACAAAAATTAATGGATAAAATGGCTAAATGTTATATTAGTAGTGACTTTGCTACTCAAGGTCCAGGTTGGGGATTTGGTTATGGCGGTGCGGTACTTGATAATCCAGCTATAGCTCAAACACCTCAAGGTGAAGGCACAATAGAGTGGGTTGGTGTGTACGGTCATGATTGGTTTTATGACCCTCAACATGATTTAGCAGTTGTTATTTTTACTAATACAGCGATAGAAGGAATGTCAGGCCTATACCCCAAAAAAATCAAAGAGGCGATATATCGTTGTATTTAAAGTAATAGCTAACAAAATCGATAACTACATTTATTATTCTAAGTTAATATAATATTAAAAGTTCTGTTCTATCGTAATGAATTGATTAATAAATTGTTCTTATTGAGATTAGCTATAGTATCGTTTCTAACATTAGCTAACAACAGCACTGGTACTTTGTTAATGGTGAGTTATATTTTTTGGAAACAGAAGCTCTGATTATCATCGACACTAAAATCGATGTCTCATATCAATTTTAGAATGTAACAGAGCATGATGTTACTGAAACTATTTCCTTCACCTGTTTCAAATGTACAAAGTGAAAGTGATTTTGCCCATCCGACGATCTGCTTAATAATTTTTAAGTTTGGTTAATGGTATAAATATTAAACCTAACAGTCACCACAGCATTAATGTCATATGGCGTTACACGACCAATATTCCTAAACACTTCGACTTTCAGTAGCCATTGATTTAAAACAAGCAATGCTACGACTTGCCTAAACAATTTAGTTATATTTTTACAATTGGTACCAACTGATTAATACTGATTGGATAAATTACATTAACTATTGAAAGAGATACAGGTGAATTGATTTTCCCTTGTTGAGAATTATTTATACAAAAATCAATGAAAATCGATACCCAATTATCAGACAAATAAGGTAGTGTAATTAATTTATTAATTTAGCATTAGTATTTTCTCGTTGTTGATAACGACAAGATGAGTTAACTTGATAGTATCGATCAATTCAAAACTTGATTATAAACATATAAATAATTTGCTATTCACTATTATTGTCATGATAATAATATGAAAATATAAAATAGCTGAAAATATATAAAATATGCGAATTTTTATTACAATTTTGCTCTCAATTGAATACCTTTTAATTTTTTTTCGACTTGGTCAAAATAGAAACCTTATACTTAGCGATCAAAATGTAACTACAGGTTTAATTATCATTTTATTTATTTTTAATGCAATTATCGGGTTATGTTACTTACTAATCAAATCAAATAAAAAGACAAGTGACTACATAACAATTACAATGTTATTTACAATTATCTTTTTTATCCCGATAAATAACTTAATCATAGAAAATAAAAAGCAAAATTATAGGCAGCAAAAAAAAGCACTTGAAGAGGAATTACTTGGCGATACTTTAAAACCTTTTTATGAAGATAAAGGAACATTAGATGAAAGACGGATTCAAAATCTAAGAGAGAATTTCGCTAAAGGTTATGCAACAAACGGTGGTAAATTTTATTATGGTAGTGCTAATTATGACAAACCAATTTGTCATAAATTTAAACACTCTTTTGTTACCGATGACCAAATGTACATTATTTTAAGTTGTCAAAATCCGGATAACAGCATATTAAGTTATGCGCTAGCTACTCAAAAAGGTAATTCCTCATTTGTTAATCCTTGGAATGGTGGAAGACTAGATCACTATGAAGAATATTTAGTTTCAGAATATCCTTATATCAATTTACTCGATAATAATGATTATACTATTATCTATAAAGATCCTGTTGATGGAACTAGATATGGCAAATATTATGACCAACTATATGTTCTACCAATGTTAGATAAGAATGAAAATGAACTAAAATCCCATATTAGTGATCGTATTATTGAATTTCAAAAACAACATACTCATCAATTCCCTAATGATAAAGTGATTAAATTAGCTTACTATTTACTTGGTTCAAATCAATGCCAATCAGTAGATGATGTTAGCTTATTTGGCGATGATAATTTGATAATGAAATGTAATCAAAAATCTTTTTCCGTCAATTATGAAAAACTTTATCAATCAGTCCCTGTTCCATCTTTAATGATTCCATTAGAAGTATTGAGTGATAATCATGATCAGCAAGACTGTTTAATTTGTGCTTGTTCAAAAACAGGTCAGGTACAATTGGAAGAAGCGCCTGATTTTGATGCATCAGCTCTAAAAGAGAGAATTGCTGAACAATGTCAAAATGATAACCAATGGCCTTATAATAAGTGCGTTGGTATTTATTATGAGAGTTTATTAAAAACCGATTTCGGCAATTACTTAAGAGCATCTATCGTCCATGTAAAAGAGGGGACTAAAGTGGCTCAATGTATTGTGGAAGTGTCAGAAAAGAAGTTTACAGAAATACAAACTGGACTGAAAACGAATGGTAACCTGCGTAAAGCTAATTAGTTTAATTGCTAGATGGTATATTGAATAGTATTTTTATTTTATCTTGTTGGGTTTTGATAGGTATTTAGGAAAGATGGCGGATGCGCAGTAGAAAAAGGGAAATTCCCAATAAAACACAACCAATGATTTTATACAAATTATTCTTGCTTCGCCTTATCTATAAATCTCGGTTCTACTTTTGTGTCTAGCTTTTGAAAGTGGATTGTTTTGGACTGCTAAGGACTAGAATAATATGCTGGATGAGCAAAGCAATCAAATACAAATAACGAAAATGAAGTCAAATCGAAAAGATAACACTGTTCAATAACCATTTATAAAATCCCTTACTAAGTAAAAGATTAACGTTTTCAATTTTTTGGAGATAAATATATTTATAGTAGTCTCCATATGATTTAAATTCTTTTCCTACCAGATCGGTTTTTCATCAAATAATGTTTGAATACTAGTTAGGCTATTAGTGTAGCAATCTAGCCTATCGTCAAGACCTTTTATAACTCGTCTGAGTAACGGACAACAAAAATATCTTCTGTTGAAATAGGGATAGAAAGTCATAGAAATTTGTGTACACTATTATAAGATCTTTTCAAGTAATTAATTTTAAAACTGTACTAATGCTCACCTGATGGCATTAGTACTATAAATCCATTTTCACATATAATTTGCTATTTTTTATTAGATCAAAAACCAATTAATTTAGTATCTGTACTAATTAAATCAACAGAACTGTTGCATTGCTTGTAAAGATATCGTTCGCTCAACTCCATTAGTTTTGCATTATCTCCAAATCCTTTGCTTAATTGTTTTCTACCAAAGCGTGAAAAAACTAACGATTTACCTGATTTTGATAAATATTCATCTAAAACATTCTTTCTGATGTATAAGTAAGAATTTCTATCCATCGAGTAGCTAAATACTGCCAAGTTTCCGTTTTCATCAATCCATCCACTGCTTTGATCCCAACAAAGATTCATTTGCTCAACTAAGTCTGGACAAGGCATATTTATATCACTTTGTTCAATACTGCTTGAGTAATCGTACTCCCACTCTCCACCTCTTAAAAGCCAAACATTAGAGAATATTCTCTTATCATCCGAGATGCTTGTATCTTGTTCATCAATACATTGTTTAAAAGCGGGGCTTCTAGGATATTCAGCTAAATAAACTCTGTAACAGTGATTACTATTGTTATAAAGCTCGAATGTATTAGTATCGTCTGTATCAACAAAATAGCCATCATAACTTGATAGACAAAGAAATCTTTCTGAATCGTATGAAGCTTCATCCTCATCCTGAGATAAAAAAATTTCTGAATGAAAATTTAAATTAATCCACATAATCTCATTTTCATCTTTTAAAATGACTACATTGTCAGCTAGGAAATAATCATCTGTTTGTAGCCAGTTATCAATTCCACTCTTTGGAATTTCAATATCTTTTTTTATTAGATCATTAAATGGGTATTTAGGTAGAGGTAATAAATTTCTTATATCAGAAACATCAACTTTTCTAAGTTTTAATGACCAAAACCTATCAGAAGACAATTGTGGCTCCCAATTAGGTTGACTCACTGGTACATTTTTAGCTAATAACCCTATCAAACGATGCAAAGCTATCCAGTAGCATTTTTTACCAGTAGTTTCAACATATTTTGGCTTGGCCCGTCCTCTCCCATGTATACTAAGAGTTACTAAGTCATGATTGAGAGCTGTATTTGCATAACCAGGATACCCAATAGACTCTGCTTCTTTCATTATCCAACAGGCGATATTTTCATGTGTTATTCCTTTAGATTTTAGATCAAAGACTCTTAATTTTGACTCTATTTGGTAGCGCCAAAAATCAGGGAGTAATTTATCTCCCCATAAACACATGTTGGATGGTAAATTATCTAATGAAAGCAAAGTCTGCACATCATTAAGAACTGGCCACGTGCTGGGTAGAGTAGGATGAGATTCAAATTGATCTAAAATTCGATCTTCTTCAATACCTCTGCTTACAAGCTCCTGTTTTAATAGTTGGGAATGCTCTCGAATCAAAATATTTTTTGATCCGTTGCAGTCATCAATAAACTTATTTAATGGCTGTACAAACTCTTCCGCTGACTCTGGTAATAGTAAACAGGCTGTATACATAGCTAGGATAAGACTTTCTAGTATGTATTCATCATTTGACAAAGAAAATTTTTGAACGGCATAAGCACATATCGTAGGATATTTTTTAAAAAGTAAGACAAGACACCTTGTTGCACGGTCTCTGACTCGCCTATCAGTGGCAGAACAACACCATAGTAAAATTGAAGAAGCTAATTTGTAGCTTTCTTCGGGCCACCTAGTATCATCTATTTGTTCTAACGCTTCAATTAAAAACCAAATTGCACCTTTTTTATCATAAGACTCTGATAAAGCAACTGATAAATATGCATCTCTTGAGGGGGGGGCTTGTCGCCACAAAACTGTTCTAAACCATCCATCAATATTAAGGTAATGGTAAGGAACTACAGATAACTGGAATAGGCTTTCATAAACATTTTGCCACAACCCTCCTATGTATAATGCTCCATACATATACTCCTCAATATCTGGAGTAATACTTTGCTTAGAACGCCATGTAAGTGATTTAACAAAAAACTTATAAGCTAAATTTCTGTCTAAACCTAAATTTTCATCAGTAATTTCAACCTTAACTTGCTCAGGGAGAATACTTGCAAGAGCTTCTAAAACACCACTCTCCTCATCAGTTAAAAGTGCCAGCTTTTTAGCAATAGCTGATATATCTTTACTTTTAATATCTTGAAAGGATTGAATTATAGAATAGGCTTGCAACATATCTCCAAACCGTTGATATCCAAGCTTAATCAAAATATCTTCCTCATCAGCTATTGATAAAATTAAAAGTTGCTCTTTAACTAACTCATCAATAAATTTTTCTGGTGATAACTCACTTCCTAAAGTTGGCTTTATTGTTTCTATGGCAACCTCATAACTTATAGTCTGAGCGCTAGAATGTGCTAGCGCATCAGATAGTTTTAGCATTGCCCCCCTAACAATATTTTTAGGGCTAACGTAACCTAATCGCTCTCTTAATGAATTATCAACTTGTTTTAGATATTTAGAAAAAATATCTGAAAAACCATTAGTTGAAATATCAAGGAAATCAGAACCCTCTGATTTATAGGTTTTAAAAAATAAGTGTAAAAGCAGCGGATTTCGTAATTCATCTGAAAAAATAGGCGTTATCTCACTTTCAATATTGTAATGTTGAGAGAAAGATAAAAGTACTTCATGAAAACTTCTGGTAAATCCAATGTGATTATATGCATACCCTGGAAATCGTTCATCAACAACTAAATTAGTGTATGTGTCTCGAGCAGACACTACAATTTTTATGTAGTGATATTCTTCTAATTGTTGAATTATTTCAGGTAGTTTATTTTTCCACTTTCCTGCATTTGTTCCTTCATTTAACGCATCGATGGCAATAATAAAAGAATATCCATTCGCTTGAGCACTTGCTTGGAGGCAAGATAACAACTTATCTCGGCCTATATCAGAACCAAAACCTAATTTATTCCTAACAACGTCCCAAGGCTCTGCATTATCGAAATCTTCACCAAAAAGCACTAAGGTATAAGCTCCTTTTTCCAGTCTTCTCTTAGCAAAACTGACAATAGAATGTGTTTTACCCGCGCCTGCTGGCCCAGTTAACAACAAAGAGTGAGCATGATAAGATTGGATAAGGGGGCTATAAAGCATTTTCTCAATGTTTAATATCAAAGCAAGCAAGTCCCTAGATGCATCTAAGTCTCCAGCGGGAAAAGAACACATATATTCTGCTTGAAACTGCCTAAATGAGGGAGTATCATTTTCTGCACCATGCTTTGTGAAAAAATGCTTTTCTTGTGAATTTATCGCATTTTCACAGTATGGTTTGAGTGAATTTATGATATCTAAAATAGAACAAAGAGTAGTTTTTTCCAGAATATTGTACTTACTAGAAACTTTACCTAAAAGCGTTTCAAAAAGCTGCATAGCATTTACTTTTTCACTATCAGATGCTTGAGAAAATGCATCTTTTAAGTAGCTAGCCTTTGTCCTAAGATCATTTTTTAGTGGCTTCCAAGTATCAATAACCCATTGTTTAAAATCATAAATTTCACCAAAAGCATCTAAGGCATCATGGGCCTCTGTAATTATATCTAAATCATTACAATATCTTGGCCCTGCGAAAGCTGTTGCAGAGTCAATACAACTTTGTATTTTTTGATTAGTTAATATGTTTTCATTAAACCAATAGATGACAAAACCGTCTGATCTGTCTATTGATAAAATCTGCTGTCTTATTATTTCTGCTGTAACCAATTTTATTTTGAGGTTTGGTTGTTGAGTAGCAACCTCATTACACCATTCTTCAAATTTTTCAACTTCACTTTTTCCTCTTTTACCCTCTGCAACTCTGCCCGTCAGATCAAAGGGTATATAAATCCAGTATTCAGATAATGTTGGATGATTTTTTAATGCAGTAGATAATGATTGTTTGATTTGGCCAAACTCACTACTACCAAGCTTAAAAAAATATTTAGCCTGGACTCCTAAAATATTGCCTGTTGGGGATTTGAAATATGCCTCAACGCCACCGTCACCGCCATCACCGCGTAGACTGAAGAAAGAAGAGTCTTTAGACGGCTTACAATGAGCTTTAAAAAGTTGAATTGCAAGGGATTCAAAGCTATCATTTTTACTTTTAGGGGTAGATCGAATTTGAGAGAAATCTATTGTAGCCAAAATAACTACCTCACTATTTATAATATTTTTCTAGTTGGACTGACTTACTTAAATCTAATAACAGCAGTTAAATATCAACTCTAATATATTGTTACAACCGAAATGAATCAAGTTTTTATGTCTATAACAAAAAATATCTTTCTTCATTATTTAAACTTCAGGTAGCTTTATACCTATTTTATAAAAATTGACATAACCATCTATGGATGTTGTTTTTAAGTTATCAATATCAAAAAATTCATTTCCTTCTTGATCGGGATAAATGATTAATCCATAACTTAATAAGCAAGGAGCTTTACCTATGTCTAGTTTTTCATAAATTCTCTTTAATTGTGACTAGCCAGTCAATTGTGTAACGGTATGCTTTTGTTTGAGAAATATTTAGCGATATGATAAACCATCAACCAAGGATATTTAACAATGATAAAACAATTAAATAGTGAATTTAAAAGGAAATATGCATAGATAGTACTTAATGAGGTGGCTTATCAACGCGGTGATTTACTTGAGAATCGTTCAAAACTATGGATGATTGGGCGCAATTTTGCAAAGGTAGTTGATATGCCAATACGATTGATATTTTTACCTAGTTTTATCTCAATTTGATTTACTCTAGACAAGAATGAATTTGTTGATAGTATCGATATAAAATAATTTCATGGAATGTAACTCCTTGAGAGTATAAGCCAATGTGAGGAAATGATACAAGCCTTAAGTCCAGTTAAAAGAAGAAAATGAGATAAGTTCGATGTTGATCCAAAAAAATCTACTATATACAGATTAGACAATTACTATAACTATTTTATAATCATTAATAATTTCAACATAAGTGAAGAGATGGGCAGAAACTGACTTCTGCTAAAAACATTATGTTTTTCAGCGTATTAAATGGAAAGATGGCGGAAGCGCAGAGATTCGAACTCTGGGAGGGTCGCCCCTCGCCGGTTTTCAAGACCGGTGCTTTCAACCGCTCAGCCACACTTCCGCAATGGCTGTGAATATTAAAGGAGACGGACTTATTTGTAAATAGCTAATTTAATATTTTTCATCAACTGCTCTAATTTTCGCCAAATTCGGGTCAATTTAGGTAAATTGATATGGTTTACTTACCAAAATTAGTGTTGGAATCTTATTATTTGAGTATAATACACCGCAAATATCAATCCATGTTTTGAAAAATGTTAAATCAAATAGAAACCGATGAAAAAGGCTATTTAAAGAATTGGCAGGATTGGTCTGTTGATTTGGTGCCTGAATTAGCTATTAAAGAGTCTATTGAATTAACTGATGCTCACTGGGAAGTCATTTTATTCGTTCGTGATTTTTATTTAGAATATAAAACATCACCAGCAATCCGTGCGTTAGTTAAAGCAATGGAGAAAAAATTTGGTCCAGAAAAAGGTAATAGTCGCTATTTATATAAATTATTTCCTGACGGACCAGCTAAACAAGCAACTAAACTTGCAGGCTTACCTAAACCTGTGAAATGTATTTAAGTTAAGAGAACAATTATACTCATGATTAGATGGAAACTCCCATTTATATTACTTCTTGTATTAGGGTATTTGCAGTACTCATTATGGTATGGTAAAAATAATTTTTATGATTACCAAGAAAATGTGCAAATGCTTGAAAACCTACATCAAGAGAATGATAAGTTAAAAGCTCGCAACGAACAGATGTTTGCTGAAGTTGAAGATTTACAAAAAGGTTATGAAGCAATAGAAGAACGAGCTCGAAGTCATTTGGGTATGGTTAAACCTAATGAGTATTTTTATCGAATAATTATTGATTCCAACTCACAACAATAAGGTATTACGTGGCAAATAATAGTGATATTATCGCAATCGTTCCTGCCGCAGGAATTGGTTGTCGCATGGATAGTCAATTACCTAAACAATATTTAAAAATTGGTCAAATGACCATTTTAGAACACACCCTACAAAAATTATTAACCCACCCTAAAATCAGTCAAGTAGTAGTGGTGATAAACCAAGAAGATAAGCTTTTTAAAACACTTGATGTTGCATCAAAAGTTAAAGTGACTTATGGTGGTGAAACTCGTGCTGACTCTGTTTTAGCAGGCTTAAACTTAGTTGCTGAAAATCAATGGGCATTAGTCCATGATGCCGCAAGGCCTTGTGTTAGCCATGAAGATATCACTAAATTAATAAATCGAGTCTTACATGAAAACAAAGGCGGAATATTAGCAACCCCACTCAGTGATACGATCAAGCAAGCTTATACAGATGATGCCAATATCATTAGCCACTCTGTGGATCGTACATATTTATGGGGTGCTGCTACACCTCAGTTGTTTAATGCTGGTGAACTTAAAGCATGTTTGAGTAAGGCTTTAAATAATCATGTCGCCATCACTGATGAAGCATCAGCAATAGAGTATTGTGGTGGTCATCCATTATTAATTGAGTGTCGTCGAGATAATATAAAAATTACTCGCCCAGAAGATTTAAGCTTGGCTACGTTTTATTTAACTAATCAAATTTAATATAGGTAGATTATGCGAATAGGTCATGGATTTGATGTACACAAGTTTGGAGGGGAAGGACCAATTATCCTAGGTGGAGTAACAATTCCTTATCAATATGGACTTATTGCTCATTCTGATGGTGATGTCGTTTTACATGCTATCACTGACGCTTTAATTGGCGCATTAGCTTTGGGCGATATTGGTAAACTATTTCCTGATAATGATCCCAAATACAAAAATATAAACAGCCGATTGTTATTACAAGAAGTTTACCAAATTATTCAATCTAAAGGTTATGAATTAGTTAATTTAGATACAACTATTATTGCCCAAGAACCTAAAATGAGACCTCATGTAGATCAAATGCGCGTTAATATTGCTGAAGATTTGAATGTACATTTTGATCAAATTAATGTTAAAGCAACCACCACCGAACAACTAGGTTTTACAGGCCGTAAAGAAGGGATAGCTTGTGAAGCAGTAGTACTATTAGCAAAAAAACAAATACAAAATAAACGATAGGCAAAATAAGTGTTAGCAGAACTTAATTATTTTTATGGTAAACCGACAACTCATGGTTTATATAAACAGCAATTTGAAGATTTCATCGTTATTGAAGAGCTTGGTTTTGAGTTTACTGGTGAAGGTGAACATGTTTTAGTTTATCTTGAAAAGAAAGATTGCAATACGGTCTTTGTCGCCGAACAATTAGCTAAATATGTCGGTATTTCAGCTAGAAATGTCAGTTATGCTGGCCTTAAAGACCGTCAAGCAGTTACCCAGCAATGGTTTAGCTTACATATGCCAGGTAAAGAAACACCTGATTTTTCAAAATTTGATTTAACGGGCTGTCGAATATTGCAGATTACTCGTCATAATAAAAAATTAAAAATAGGGGCTTTAAAAGGTAATCGCTTTAAAATTATTTTAAGAAACTTAACCGATAATATTGAGCCTAAATTAAACACAATTAAACAATATGGTGTCCCTAATTATTTTGGTGAGCAAAGATTTGGACGAGATCAAAATAACATAACCCAAGCAATAAAATGGGCAACTGGCGAAATTTCAGTTAAAGATCGTAAAAAAAGAGGTTTTTATCTTTCTGCTGCTCGTAGTGCTATTTTCAATGATATTGTCAGTCAAAGAATTAAACAAAATATTCAGCAAACGGTGCTCGATGGTGATATATTACAACTATCTAAAAGTAATAGTTGGTTTTTGTCTAAAACTGATGAATTATCACTTTTACAACAACGTTTGCAAAATGGCGAAATTAATATTACTGCACCAATGGTTGGTGATTCGCCACTGGGCACAACATCAGTTGCATTAGAATTTGAAACAAATTGTTTAAAACATTGGTCTTGCTTTGAGGAATTATTCAAGAAAGAACGAATGGAAACAATCAGGCGCTCAATATTATTGCGCCCCGAGCAACTTGAATGGCAATGGATAGGCGAAAATGATATTGAAATCAATTTCTACTTACCTTCTGGTTGCTATGCTACAAGTGTTTTACGCGAATTGATAATTGGAAATGAGTAATGCAAAATTCAAAAATGCAGGCTATGATTAATTTATTGCGCCAGCAGGGAATAAAAGATGATCGTGTTTTAGATGCTATAGCTTCAATACCGCGTGAAAATTTTGTTGATGAAGCGCTTTCTCATCAAGCTTATGATGACCGATCATTACCAATAGGTAGCGGTCAAACCATTTCTCAGCCATATATCGTTGCCAAAATGACTGAATTACTAAGGTTAACTCCGACAGCCAAAGTGCTTGAAATTGGTACAGGTTCAGGATATCAAACCGCAGTACTAGCCAAGCTGGTTGATCATGTCTGCTCAGTAGAAAGAATAAAAAGTTTACAATGGAATACAAAACGGCGATTAAAGCAACTTGATATTCATAACATCTCAACTCGTCATGGTAATGGTTGGCAAGGTTGGCCTGAACGAGGTCCATTTGACGGCATAATCGTTACTGCCGCAGCATCAGAAGTTCCTCAAACCCTTCTAGAACAGCTTGCTGACAAAGGGCGCTTAGTTTTACCTGTTGGTAAAAACAAACAAACGTTACAATTAATTGAACGTGATGGAGACAATTTTATAACTACAAATATTGGGGAAGTAAAATTTGTACCGCTTGTTGATGGGGATGTTGAATAAATCGCAAAAAATAGAAAATAATCAATTATTTTCTATTTTTTGATTGAATGTTCTCTATAATTTATTTTCTTTTGCTTTTTCTTCTGAAAGCTTCCATTCACTAATACCGTATAATGCATTAAATAGGTAAATTAAATATTGAGTTGCAATAACAATATTGTCAGTATAAATATTCAAACCGATCACTAATACATTTAACAATACCCACAAATACCAATTGAAGGCGTATCTCATCATTAATAATAGTTGCGCAACTACACCTAAGCCGAATATAAAGCAATTTGTAATGAGTTGATATGAAGTATTGCTCGCACCGATTTCGTTAGTTAAATAGATATTAAAAAATGCTGCAACAATTAAAAATATCAACGCATATAAAAATGCACTTTCATTTAAGGAACGAACTTTAACATTTTTATTCTGATCGAGATTTTTCTGCCAAGTAAATAATCCATAGATATGTGAACCAAAATAGTAAAAAGTAGGTAAGCCTGCACCGATATTGCCACCAAGAAAATTGGCACAACACTCAGCTACTACAGCAAGCATTCCCAGCACATTTCCTAAGTTTTTTCGTTTAGCTAATAAAATTACACACAATAATCCCAAAAATGCACCAGCGTACGATACGGCATAGCGTAGATTGAAATTATTAAATGGATCAGTATACAAAAATGCAAGGGTGACACAGATAATACAAAATAGTGGATAAAACTTGTTTCGTCCAATAGCGATGATAACATCTCTTAAATTATTCATAATTAATACTCTTATCATTAATAAGTTGATTGACTAGTTCAATACAGCGTAAATAACGTTCATCATAGTCAGATGAGTCGATTTGAACATAGCTGATATGGTTCTTTTTCAATAATGAGATTAGTAGTTGTTGAAAATCTTTCCGTTGTTTTGGACTTCCCAAACTACGTAAGCCATCAGCAACCCAAGGCGTGTTATTACCTAACAAAATAACCAAATCAAAGCGATAGTTATTGATCATGGCTTGTAAAAAAGGATGCTCTTTGCCTTCGTACTTTTTGCAAAATGCTTGCGTGGTAATAAAATCAGTATCAATGAACGACACTTTATTCGCATGTTTGATAGCAAAATCGATATATTGTGCATGTCCTAATGCAATTTTATCGTAATCAGCATATTGCAATGCTCGTTCATCGCCACCAAGTTGAGAAAACACATAATCACGACCATATTCCCAAGCGCTAGTGGTATTAAACATATTGGCTAACTTATTAACTAATGTTGATTTACCACTCGATTCACCACCAAGAATAGCAACAGTTCGTACAAAAAACGGTCTAACTTCAGTTGGAATATATTGCCAATTTTTTAAAGGCGCTTGACGAATTTGTGTACCACTAACTTGCATAAATCGGCGGGTAGGATCAATAAGCACAGTATCTAAATCGAATAAATCTTTATACATCGCTACATCTTGTGGTTCACTCGAATAAACGCAACTAGGATTGATGCCTTTTTCCTTGAATAACTTTTTAACGCGATCGCTCCACTCATTCCAACCATTAGGATATGAAGGAATACCATCTTCTTCTAAAAGCTCAATATGGATATTTTTCTGATATTTAAACGTTTGTAATAACCAACGAATCCTATCGTTAATTGTTGGTTGGCGTGACATTGCGCTTTCTTTAAATAGCGCCATATCTCGCATCGTATCGGAACAAAGAATCACATAAAGTTCGTCAACTTGGCTAATCGCTCTTTGAATAAGATAAATATGTCCGGTATGTAATGGATAAAACTTACCAAAAATGACACCTACCTTTTTATGTTTACTGTTGGGATCAATTTGCAAATAACGGTGTAGTGATTGTAATTTTTGAGCACTAGGATTTTTGATTTTATCATTAATTAATTGGCTCAAATAACCTTTGGTCATTTGGCAGGCATCAGCAACTGTCTGTAACGATAAATTTTTGCGTTTTATGGCAGTTTTTAAATAACTAAAACCATTCATATCGCCTCCTTACCTTTTGTTTTTTATCTGGAACTAAATTTACATCATTTTTAATAAATGTTCAATATATTAAACAAGGAAAATAATTTTACCTAATCAATTTAAATCTAATAGTAATTAACTATAAAATAGGAGATACTTTTATAATCTTAAAAATAGGCAATCTTCATTTTAAGTAACATCTATAATTTAATAATTAAAATCAGAATGATATAAGGAAATAATTCAATGAAAAAAATTGCATTAGCAATTGCATTAATTTCAGGTAGTGCTTTGGCAGATAATAACGTTAAATTAAATAAAGTGACATTATTTATTCAGGGAGCAGAATTACAAGGTCAGTCAACTGTTTCATTAACTAAAGGTGAAAGTGAAATAGTATTAACTGGTATTGCTAATGATGTTAAACCAAATACAATCAATGTAGGTTTTGGTAATAATAGTGACGTCCGAGTATTATCTACATCATTTAGTGATAACTATCTGGCTAATATTCGTAACGGCGAAGATACTCTATTAACTGTTAAAAAAATGAATAAGTTACAAGAAGATCGCGATACATTAGAAATCGAACTCAAAGCTGTTAATGAACAAATTATGCTTTTACAAGGTAACCGTTTAGATACTTTAGCTAAAAAAGGACCTGATGACTTAACAGCAATGAAAAATGTATTAGATTTTGTGAAAACCAATTTGACCACTGCGTTAAATGAACAAAATCGATTACAAAAAGAAGTCGATGAGTTAGACAGGCAGATAAGCGAATATGAAAAACAACTAGATGAAAATCAGACTAACAATGGAAAATTACACAATGCCGTTATAGTCAAAGTTGCTTCTGACAAAGATATAACGCTACCTATCACGCTTTCATATATCACAACTAAAGCAGGTTGGGAACCAGCTTATGATGTGCGAGTAGCGGATATCAATTCGCCACTCCAATTAACATATAAAGCAGAAATCCACCAAAACACGGGTTTAGATTGGCAAAATGTTGATTTTAGTTTATCGACATCTAATCCGAGCATAGATATTACTCCACCAGATTTTAATCCCTGGTATATTGACGTTTATAATGAAAAAAGCGGTTTATTTTTTTCCAAATCTGATAAAGAAGATTATTATGAACGCGATGCCAAATCGCAATTGGTTAATCCTAGTCAAATTGGCAATGTTAATACATTAGGTATCAATACCCATTTTGATATCAAGTTACCTTATACAATCAAAAACGATAGTAAAAATAATATAATCACATTACAAACCAAAGATGTTAAAGCAAACTACCAATATGTTTCAATGCCTAAATTTGATAGTAGCGTATACTTACTAGCGCAAATAAATGATTGGGATAAGTTGAATTTATTATCAGGAAAAGCCAATATCTTTTTCAGTGGTGATTTTATGGGGGAAACTATCATTTCAACCAAAAATACTAAAGGCTCATTGGATTTTTCATTAGGGCGTGATAAAAATATCTTAGTTTCTCGAAATCGTAATATAAAAGAGACCTCGACTCCTACACTATTTGGTAATGATGTTTCAGAAAAATATGCTTATACTATTGATGTCAAAAATACCAAAGCGTTGCCAATAAATATTGTTGTGAAGGATCAACTACCTGTTATCTTAAATAAAGCGGTAACACTTGATGATGCCAAATATGATGGCGCAGTATATGACAAACAAACCGGATTATTAACGTGGCAATTCAACTTAAACCCAAGTGAAACTAAAAACCTTAATCTAAGTTTTAAAATCACTTATCCAGATGGTAAAGAACGAGATATATATGGTTTATAAACCTAATAAAACAAAGAATAAAGTATGTTAATTACGTGGTTAGAACAATTTAAGCAAAATAGTCAGATCAGTTTATTAGATCTTCATTTGGCTCAATTTTTGGTTAATAAAATTGATTGTGAAGATGAAGTCATTGCTAAACGTTTTGCTTTTTTAGTTTTATCCTTAAGTATGGAAGTAAGAGCAGGGCACGTGTGCCTTGATCTTACTCGATTAGAAAATATTGAGCCACCAATCTGGTCAGAACTTAATTCACCGACGAATGACGATTGGGTTAATGTACTTAAGTTAGCATCTAATAAACATGTTGTCAGTTTTGGTGAACAACTCGCACCTTTAGTTTTTATTGAAAACAAACTCTATTTTCAACGCATGTGGTTAGATGAACGTTTTGTTGCGCAATATTTCAATCAAACTCAATTGGATATTACGTCGAGTATCGACTTAAAAAAAATACTCGACCAACTCTTTACTCACAACAGCGCAAGTATTGACTGGCAAAAAATTGCTGTTGCTGTTGCATTAACACGAAAAGTTGCCATCATCTCTGGTGGACCGGGAACAGGTAAAACAACTACCGTAGCTAAAATTCTAGCTGGAATCGTATTAAACAACCCAGCAACACGAATCGTAGCAGCTGCACCAACCGGCAAAGCTGCATCACGATTAACTGAATCATTAGGGCGAGCAATTGAACAGCTATCTTTTGAATCATTAAATATTAAAACCGAAGCGGTAACACTTCATCGACTATTGGGCGCAAAGACGGATAATCGCTCGTTTAGTTATAACAAAAACAACCAATTACATATCGATGTTCTTGTAATTGATGAAGCCTCAATGGTTGATCTCAATATGATGGCGAGAATTATTGAAGCCTTACCGACTTCTGCCCGATTAATTTTATTAGGTGACAAAGACCAACTTTCATCGGTTGAGGCCGGAGCGGTCTTTGGAGACTTATGTCACTTTATTTCAAATGGTTATAGCCAATCAAGAGCTGATGAGCTAAGCAAGTTAACCGGCTATACCATCCCAATCATGAACCAACCAGTAACAACAATCGCTGATAGCATCTGTTTACTGAAAAAAAGTTATCGATTTAACGAATCATCCGGTATTGGATTGTTAGCAAATGCAGTAAAAGAAGGGCAGTATCATAATGTTAAAAAGCTACTTGCTGATAATACATTACAAGATGTCAGTTATTATGAACTTTCATCAAATCAAACATACCAAGCGCTTTTAGAAGACTGTGTTGAACACTATAAAGATTACTTAAATGCCATTAGACATCACGCCAATAATGATATCGCTACAGTTTTAGCTAAATTCGCTCAATGCCGTTTATTATGTGCTGTGCGTGAAGGAAAATTTGGCGTAGAAGGATTAAATAAACAAATTGAACTGCTACTAGCCAAGCATAAATTGATCAAATTAAATCAACGTGAACAATGGTATATCGGTCGACCAGTTATGATTTTACGTAACAGCACATCGTTAGGTTTATACAACGGTGATATAGGAATTACACTAACAGCTGAACATGATAGTTCAAAATTGCGAGTCTATTTTCCATTTTCGGATGGAGTCATTAAAGGTTTTTCACCTTATCGACTACCTGAACATGAAACAGCCTATGCAATGACAATACACAAATCACAAGGTTCTGAATTTGATCATGTAAATATAATACTACCCACTGAATTCTCTCCGTTACTTAATCGCTCTCTACTCTATACGGCAATCACTAGGGCGAAAAAGTCCGCATCCATTTACGCTGATGCCAAAATATTAGAGCGCGTGGTTAAAAGTCAAATACATCGGGAAAGTGGATTAGTTGAGCAAATAGCAAATTATTCGCAAAAGAATTAAAGAAAAGATAAGCAAGCACCAACTAATAATAGCTGGTGCTTTTTATATATTAATGGATGATCTTCGCTAAAAAGTCTTTAGCACGATCAGATTGTGGATTAGTAAAGAACTGTTCTTTAGATGTATCTTCAATGATCTCACCGGCATCCATAAAAATAACGCGATGGGCAACTTTGCGAGCAAAGCCCATTTCATGGGTCACAACCATCATTGTCATCCCTTCATAGGCTAATTCAACCATAACGTCTAACACTTCGTTAACCATTTCTGGATCAAGTGCTGAAGTTGGTTCATCAAATAACATAACAATTGGATCCATACAAAGTGCACGAGCAATCGCAACACGTTGTTGTTGCCCACCAGAAAGTTGAGCAGGGAATTTATCGGCATGTGCTAACAAACCCACACGATCTAAAAGAGAAAGGGCTTTTTCACGTGCTTCTTCATTTGATCGGCCAAGCACTTTAACTTGAGCTAGTGTCAGATTCTTCAAAATTGTCAGATGTGGGAAAAGCTCAAAATGCTGAAACACCATACCCACTTTAGAACGTAGTTTTGCTAAATTAGTCGATGGATCAGTAATCTCAGTACCATCAATCGTAATTTTACCTTTCTGAATAGGCTCTAAACCATTAACGGTTTTAATTAATGTTGATTTACCAGAACCTGATGGTCCACAGACAACAACAACTTCGCCTTTACCTACTTTAGTAGTACAGTTTTTTAATACTTGAAATTTTCCGTACCATTTTGATACATTTTCTAAGGAGATCATCTACTTATCCCTTTCTTGAAATAATTAACTAAACGAGAAGCAGTATAACAAATTATAAAGTAACTTATTGCTGCAAAAATAATCATTGAATACTTAACTGTGCCACCTTGAACGACACCAATTTGTGTCACACTTGCACCAAATAAATCAATTAAACTCATCACATAAACTAAAGATGTATCTTGGAACAAGATAATACCTTGGGTTAATAACAATGGTACCATTGATCTAAATGCTTGCGGTAATATTATCAAACGCATTGCCTGGCCTTTAGTCATACCCAACGCATAAGCGGCATGATACTGACCTTTAGCAACGGCATTAATACCAGCACGAATGATTTCTGAATAATAGGCTGCTTCAAATAAAGCAAACGCAATCATTGCTGAAACAACCCTAACATCAGCATATGGTGGCAAATTAAACACATGCTTAATAACTTGTGGTAATGCTAAATAGAACCATAACAACACTAATAGTAATGGAATGGAACGGAATAAATTGACATAACATTTAGCAAAAATATTTAAAATTTTATTGTTTGATAAACGCATTAAAGCTAGCACAGTTCCCCAAATAATACCGAATACAACAGCGGTAAAGGTGATCTTAGTTGTTAGCCATAATCCAGATAACAATAAATGATAATTGTTTAAAACCAATGAAGGTATATCTGCAATCCAACTTAAAATTTGCATATTAACCTCCATGACTCATATTAGGTAAGCGTGTATGTTTTTCAACAAAACGCATAATCGTTAACACAGCATAGTTTATCAACATAAACGCAATGGTAACGCCACATAATATTTCAATAATACTATTAGTTGCATCATTAATACGATCGATTTGACCGATCAAATCAATAAGCCCAATGGTCGAAGCCACTGATGAGTTTTTAATGATGTTGGTCATTTCAGATGTTAATGGTGGAATAATACGACGATAAGCATTAGGTAATAAAACATACATATAAGCTTGTCGATTGGTTAAACCAAGCGCAATTGCCGCATAACGTTGGCCTTTAGGTAGAGTTTGAATACCTGTTCTAACTTGTTCTGCAATACGTGCAGAGGTAAACAAACCTAAAGCGATTGCCGCAGTAATAAATGCGCTGACATTAGGAGAAATGCCAGAAATAAACCATGTTTTTAAGCTACCAGATAAAATTTCTGGAAAAAGCATATACCATAAAAACATCTGAACAAGTAATGGGATATTACGGAAAAGCTGGATATAACCGGCAGCAAAGCTATTTAGAAATTTATTTTCTAAAGTTCTGCAAATCCCTACTAGTGATCCTAGTATGAATGCAATAATCCAAGCTGTTACTGCTAATGAAACGGTAACGATAATACCGTCAAAAAGCCAGTTTAAGTAAATTCCATCACCATAAGGGGTGGATTCAAAAAATAGTGTCCAATTGAAACTCATAATATATTTATTTCACTAAATTAGATTATGTACTAAATGCAAAAACACTTAGTACATTGGATTAGAAAGATATGAAAAGTATTAATCTAATGCTTTATCATTTGGATTTGCAAAAAGCTCAACCATTTTAGGTGAAATTTCAAGAGCCATATTCGCACCTTTAGGTGGAACTGGTTGAGTAAACCATTTGTTATAAGACTCTAATGCTTTACCAGATTTTTGTGCATCAGCAATAGCTTTATCCATCAATTGTTTAAATTGGGTATCGCCTTTTCTTAACATACAACCATAGGATTCGTAAGATAATGGCTCGCCAACAATTTTCCATTCAGCTGGATTGATAGCGCGTGAACGTTCACCAGCTAAAAGTGCATCATCCATTAAAAATGCAGCAGCACGACCTGTTTCAAGGGCATTAAATGCATCACCATGATCTTTAGGCGTAATAATACGAATACCTAAATTATCTTTATTATTAATTTGATTTAATCGGACTTCAGAGGTAGTACCCGCAGTAGTTACCACATTTTTACCTTTTAAATCTTCGATACTATTAATATTGCTGTCTGCTTTCACTAAGAATCGAGTACCAACAATAAAAATGCTATCAGAAAAGCTTACTGTCTTTTGGCGCTCAAGATTGTTAGTAGTAGAACCGCATTCAAAATCATAAGTATAGTTATTAAGTAATTGAATACGCGTTTTAGAAGTAACCGGTAAATATTTAACTTTAAGATCTGGCATATTCAACTCTTTTTTAACTGCATCGACAATTAAATTAGAATAATCTTGTGAATAGCCAATAACTTCTTGTTTTTCACCATAGTAGGAAAATGGAATAGAAGATTCACGATGACCAACAACAATCACACCACTATCTTTAATTTTGGCTAATGTACCACTTAATTCTTCAGCAACAGCGGCACCACTCATTAGTCCAAGCATTGCTAATGATAACACTAATTTGGTTAATTTTGTCTTTTTGTTCATACTCATCTCCTACTGTTTAATTTGTATCATATTAAATAAATTTAATATTTTTACAAAGGGCGTATATTATAACTTATTTTTCATCATAAAAGTACTTTTTACTGTATATTTATCGATTAAAAGGACAAGCTACAACCTAGGTTTATCTAGATTTTCACAAAAATTTAACTCAGACAATTTTTTGAATTTCAATAATATACAAGCAATATTTATGCCAAAAAATTGATTATCGACGTTTTTTTACAAAAACCAAAATAAATAGCAAAGAAAGAATAAGATAATAAGCTAGATCGCCAAATCTAGCATAAGGAGTCAAACCAACAGTTGGAGATAACGTATAATTTAAAACATTGGTTTGAAATTGCGGTAATTGCTCAATAATATAACCATGATGGTCAATAATTGCTGTAATACCGGTATTGGTACTACGAATCATTGGTCGACCAAACTCTAACGCTCTAGCTTGTGCCATTTGCAAATGTTGTTTTGGCCCAATACTATCACCAAACCAAGCATCATTTGAAACGGTCAATAAAAAATCTGTATCAGGTGCAAAATTCTTCCACATCAAATTCGATAAAATCACCTCATAACAAATTGCAGTAGTAAACTTAAATCCCTTCATTGTAAGCTGAGGTTGCTTTTCTGCTCCCGCTTGCATTGACGACATAGGGATATCAAGGATATCTGCAATAGGATCTAACAACGATTGGAGTGGTGTAAACTCGCCAAAAGGTACCAAATGATGTTTTTGATATCGATTTGCGGTAGGGTATTGATATGGGGTATGTTCACCTAAAACGAGTAAAGTATTATAAATATCTGGATTTGCTTGATAACCATTATTACCAATACGATAATCAATAATACCAACTGCAATTTCACTGCCATTTGCTCTGGCTTCATTATCTAAAAACTGTAAATAAGGTTGCTGATTTATCTCGTAATCAGTAATACTGGCTTCTGACCAAATAATAATTTTATCTTTACCAAAATTCTTTTCGGTTAATGAAGCGTAGGTTTGTAAAGTGTTATCTAACTGCTCTCTGCTCCAACGTAGTGATTGTAAAATATTTCCTTGAATTAAGCTGAAATTAGCTGTCCGGGAATGATCAATGGTTGTCCAATTAATTGAATTGAGTGAAACTGGTGCAAAAATGATCGCAAATAGTGCGACAATTGCACCAAATGTGTGCTTTATAAAGGCTGATTGCTTGAAATGGTACAAATAATAAACACCCAATCCACAGCATATAGTAAAGAGTAACGTTACCCCATTAATTCCAACGATTGGGAAATAATTTCGTAAAGGGCTATCAAGTTGACTATAACCTAATTCTAACCAAGCGAATCCTGTTAAAATATAGCCTCGTAAAAATTCGGTAACTTGCCACAAAATTGGTGCCAGTAAAACCAATTGTTTCATTGAACACTTAGTTGCAAAACGGTCACAGGCTCTCAATAACCAAGCAAATAGCATTGGATAGAGCGCTAAATAGCTAACTAACAGCCCCAAAATAATAATCGCAACTGACGTTGGCACTTCACCATATTGTTTAATACTGATATAAACCCAGTGAACACCAGCTAAAAAGTAGCCTACACCCCAACTAAAGCCAACTAGTACAGCTTGCTTTTTTGTTTTATCAGCAACTAACCATAAAAGCCCAGCAAAAGACACAAAGGCAATTGGCCAAAAATGGAAGGGCGCGTAACTAAATACGGCAATGGCGCCTAAAAAAAGACTCAATAGAATATGCTTAAGCATTTTGCTCTAAATTAGGAACAACTGCATCTTCAGGAATTGTGACATGCAATTGAATAATTCGTCTACGGTCAACAATGGTTACCTTAAATTGATAGCCATCAATAGTAATCGTCTCGCCTCGAATTGGTAAACGCCCAAAATGTTGCATCACCAAACCGCCGATAGTATCCATCTCCTCATCACTAAATGAGGTGCCAAAGATCTCATTAAAATCTTCAACTGGCGTAAGGGCACGAACGGAGTACATAGTTGGTGATAAACGACGAATATCTCGATCTTCAACCTCATCGTATTCATCCTCAATATCGCCAACAATAAGTTCTAAAATATCCTCGATAGTCACTAAACCTGAAACGCCACCAAACTCATCAATGGCCATCGCCATATGGTAGCGCTGCATACGAAACTCTTTTAACATATGATCAACGCGTTTACTTTCAGGAACAACAACAGTCGGTCTAAGGATCTTCTTCAAGTCAAAATCATTAACACCTTGTCGAATATAAATAAGTAAATCCTTAGCTAAAAGTACTCCCTCAATATGGTCTCTATCTTCACTAATAACCGGGTAGCGTGAATGGCCGTGTTCAGAAATAATATCTAAACATTCATCAAGGGAAAAATTATCTTTGATTGTTACAATTTGAGAGCGGGGGATCATGATATCGCGAACGCGCTGATCAGCTATATCCATTACACCTTCGATCATATCAAGGGTATCTGGATCAATAAGTTCGTTTTCTTCTGCTTCACGAATCACTTCAATAAGTTCATCTTTATCTTTTGGTTCTGAATTGAATAATTGACTTAACCATAATGTAAACCCTTTTTTGGGTCTCCGGTGATTATCATCACTCATTTGCTCTCTTCCTTTCATATATCAAATGTATTTTGAGTTATAATTTTATATTAAACAGACTATTAAAAATTAGTCATCTAATCAATTAATAAATAAGGATTATCAAATCCTAACTGTGCCATTATATCGATTTCGATATTTTCCATTTCTTCGGCTTCTTCGTCAAGGATATGATCATATCCTAATAAATGCAAACAGCCATGAACAATCATATGCGCCCAATGTGATGTTAACGACTTATGTTGCTCAATTGCTTCAGCTTCAACCACTTGCTTACAAATCACCAAATCGCCAAGTAATGGAACATCAATTTCAACTGGCGATTCAAACGGAAACGACAAAACATTGGTTGGCTTATCTTTATTGCGATAAGTATGATTAAGGTGTTGACTCTCTTCCTTATCGACAATCCGAATAGTGATTTCAGCATTCTCCACAAACTGCGGTAAAATTACCTCTAACCACTGCATAATTTGTTGCTCACTTGGCAGATTATCTTGCTGCTCGGTGGCAATTTGCAAATCTAAAATATTCATTCAAATATCCAACCTATTCACGATGATAAGGATGATTAGCCGTTAAACTCCAAGCACGGTAAAGGCTTTCAGATACAATCACTCTAACTAGTGGATGTGGTAGCGTTAAAGGTGATAGCGACCAACTTTGCTCAGCAGCAGCTTTACAAGCGGGAGACAGCCCCTCAGGTCCACCAATTAACAAACTAACATCACGCCCATCTGCTTTCCAACGTTCAAGTTGCTTAGCTAAATCATGAGTGGTATAAGGTTTACCGGGAATATCTAGCGTCACAATGCGATTACCTTTACTACAAGAAGCCAGCATCTGCTCACCTTCTTTATCTAAAATACGCGCAATATCGGCATTTTTAGTCCGTTTTCCTGCGGGGATTTCAATGAGTTCTAAAGGCATATCTTTGGGGAATCGAGATTGGTAATCATCAAAAGCGGTGGTTACCCAATTTGGCATCTTGTTGCCAACAGCAATAAGCTGTAGTTTCACGTAACTAACTCCAAAGCTTCTCGAGTTCGTATAATTGTCGGCTCTCTTCTTGCATTATATGAACGATCACCGAATCCATATCAACGACTACCCAATCCGCATCATTTTGGCCTTCACTGCCTAATACCACATGTCCTTGCTTTTTAGCTTCATCAAGTAGATGCCCTGCAATTGACGAAACATGACGATTTGAAGTTCCAGTACAAATAATCATATAGTCGGTGATACTTGACTTACCACGCACATCAAGGGTAACAATATCCTTGCCTTTTAAATCATCAATTTTATCAATAATAAAGTCTTGTAATGATTGTTGCAAAATATACTCTCTACTAATATACATAAAGCGCTAGTATAGCATATTTTTTCAAAATCGCCTTGAAAATAGCACATCTCAATCAGTACAAATCAAAAAATGTGAGGAGCGCACTTTTTAAAATAAAAAAAGTTGAGGAACGGGGTTTTTGACACCCCAAATCTTACAACTCAACCACCTGATCAAACAATGGATTATCCGTTAATCTATGTGTAACCATCAGCAGAGTTTTATCGTAGTTTTTGATAAGTTCAATTATCTGCAGTTCAGTTTGTTGGTCAAGACTTTCGGTAGGCTCATCCATCAACATTAATGGTGAATTATGTAGTAATGCCCGAGCAATACCGATACGTCGAGTTTCACCACCTGATAATGATCGTCCTCCTTGCCCTAATGGCAAATCTAAACCCTGATTGGTTGAGATCAATTTGGAAAGCCCAACTTGATGTAAAATATCCATTAACTGTTGATCAGAAGCGTTTGGATTACCGATTAACAAATTTTGTCTAAGCGAGTCACTAAAAATAGTTATCACTTGAGGAACCACAGCAATCGCCTGACGTAAAGTTGGCTCGTCAAGTTGATTAATCGGTATATCGTTGATAAAGATATTACCTGAAGTGGGTTCCCACGCGCGCGTGACTAAATTAAGTAATGTGGATTTGCCACAACCGGTTTTACCAATTAAGCCAATATGTTTGCCGGCTTCAACTGTTAATGAAAAATGGCTTAAAACTGCAAAAGGTTGATTTGGGTAGCTAAAGCAAACATCTTCAAACCGCAGTTTTGCGGTAGTCAAATCTATCGAACTGCCTTGCTCGACAAACTGGATATCTGGTGTTTGATCAAATAAAGCGGTTGTTCGTTTGGCTGACGCTAATACTTGCCCTAAAAAGATAAATGCAGTAGGGATTGGCGCTAAAATTTCACTACTAGCAAGGCAGACAAACACAAATAGGGCAACTAAAGGCGATAATGTATATTGAGTGATAAGCCAAAGCACTAACAAAGTCAAAAAGCCAGCAATTAATACCACAAGAGCGCTCGAGAGCGCCATTAAAGTAGACTGCTTTTGTTGATGATAAAGCCAATCTGATTCAAGTTTGTCGAGTTTTGAGCGATAACGATCTTGCGCATTAAATAAAGTCAGTTCAGCTTGGCCTTGTAGATAATTAACCAACAATGCGCGATACTCACTTTGCTGTTTAGCCAGTATTTCGCCTAATTGTTTACCTGCATAATAAAAGATCACCGGTATAGCAAGTAGAGTAGTAGTTAGTACCATGCTGATAATTAATGCAATAGGAAAGTTGATATAACTTAATCCGACAAACAAGAGCACAATAATTACCAGTGCCGTTACAATAGGTGAAAAGAGTTTTAGATAGAGATGATCAAGGGCATCAATATCCACAATAAAACGATTAAGAAGATCGGCTTTTTGATATTGGGATAATTGGTTAGCGCTTAAAGGAAGGATTTTTTTAAATGCTAATGTTCTTAAATACGCTAATATTTTAAAGGTGGTATTGTGATCAACCAAGCGCTCAGCATAACGGGATGCCGTTCGCATAATGGCAGCCGCTCTTACGCCCGCAGCAGGTAACATATAATTAAACGTATATAAACCCGCCACACCGACTACCGCGGTAGAAGCTAAAAACCATCCAGATAAAGAAAGTAAAAAAACACTGGCAAATAATGTAAGAATAGCTAAACCTAATCCAATAACAATTTGCCAAAAGTAGTGCTTATAAAGTGCAATATAGGGACGTAATAGCGCTAGCATAAGCTCTCCTTGATGGCGTTAAGTTGTCCTTTCGACAATTTCCATACTTGGTCAAATTCATGCATATCATCATGTTGATGAGTGATAGTGATACTATTTGTCGCAATATCATAGGGTGCCAACTGCTGAACTGTCTGCTTATCTAAACTTGCGGTCGGTTCATCAAGTATCAGTAATTGACAAGGTTTCAGCATTGCTCTAGCAAGGGCGATGCGCTGAGCTTGTCCGACTGATAATCTAACCGCATCTTCACCAACTTGGGTATCGACGCCTTCTGGTAATTGATCGATAACATCAGATAATTGCGCTTTTGCAATAACCTCGTCAATTTCATTGGCGCTCGCCATGGGTTTACCCAGTAGAATATTTTCACGAATCGAACCATTAATCAAATAAGGATTTTGCCCAATCCAACTGATTTGATGTTGCCAACTTACTAAATCAAGCTGATTAAATTCAATCCCATTAATTTTTAGCGAACCCTGATAAGGTAAAAAGCCAAGCAATACTTGCATAATAGAACTTTTACCTTCACCACTAGTACCAATTAGCGCTAATTTAAATGGCGCTTGTAATGAAAAGCTAAGTGGGCCAACAATAGGCAAACCTTCGTTAGATAACACGATAAGATCTTTCGCTTCAATTGTTTTTAAAACATTTATTTCAGAAGGAATGGTTGATGATGATTGATTAGACTCGTTTTTTTTCTCAACGCTATCAAGTGGCAATTTTTTATTTAAAAAAGTTTCAATATTATCAGCTGCGGCAATGGCTTCTGCTTTGGCATGATAATAGACGCCCAAATCACGTAGCGGTTGAAAATATTCAGGTGCTAAAATCAAGGCAAAAAAACCAGCAAATAACGTGACAGTGCCATTATAAGCACCAAAATCAAACTCCCCTAAATACGAAAAACCAAAATAGACCGCCACAATTGCAATCGAAATCGACGTAAAAAATTCCAAAACCGCTGATGACAAAAACGCCATCTTTAATACTTGCATCGTTTTAATTCGAAAATCTTCAGACGCCTTGGCAATTTGCTCGGTTTGCTGTTTGCCTTGATTAAATAAGCGAATAGTACTCAGCCCTTTAAGGCGATCTAAAAAGTGCCCACTTAAATAAGAGAGTGCTTTAAAATGACGACGATTAATATCCGCGGCTCCCATTCCCACTAAAATCATAAAAATAGGAATTAGCGGAGCAGTACAAAGCAAAATCACGGCCGCGGCCCAGTTAAAAGGGAAAATAGCAATACAAATTAATATCGGCACCATACTTGCCAGGCGCATTTGCGGTAAATAGCGAGCAAAAAAATCATGCAAATTATCAACCTGCTCAATAACTAAGGTACTCCAAGCTCCTGTAGTACTTTGACTTAAATATGCAGGGCCGAACAATTCAAACTGATCGATAATTTTTTGCCGAATTTGTTGGCGGATTTTTTGGCCTAAAGCAAAGTTAATCTTTTCACGGAAGTAAATAAGCAAGCCACGCGCCAATAGGATGACAACTAAAGATAAAAAATAAGGGAAAACGGTGGTAAAAGGAGTCTGATCGATGATCAACTTCTGCAAAATAATCGCCAATAAAGCAGCTTGGCCGATCATTAATAGACTCAACAAAAAACCGAATAAAACTGAAGCACGCAAATCTGGTTTATGCATTTTTGTGTGCTGTTTTAACCAGCTAAGTAAATAATTTTGACGTTTTTTATCTAGTGACATTTTAATTTATCTAAATAATGTTCAGCATCTAACGCAGCCATACAGCCTGTTCCTGCCGAGGTAATGGCTTGTCGATAAATATGATCCATAACATCGCCCGCAGCAAAAATTCCTTCTACGCTAGTTTGTGTTGCATTACCTTCAGTACCTGATTTCACCTTGATATAACCATTATCAAGTTCAAGTTGGCCTTCAAAAATTGCGGTATTGGGTTTATGACCAATAGCAATAAATACCCCCATTACTGATAACTCTTCGGTTAGATCAGAATCGATAGTACTTCGTAATCTTACACCCGTTACGCCCATATTATCGCCAAGAATTTCATCGACGATTTGATGAGTATGCAAAATGACTTTACCTTCTTGCACTTTTTCAGCTAAACGATTCATTAAGATTTTTTCAGCCCTAAAACTATCGCGACGGTGGATTAAATGGACTTCACTGGCAATATTAGCCAAGTAAAGGGTCTCTTCAATCGCAGTATTACCGCCACCAACAACAGCCACTTTCTGATTACGATAAAAGAAACCGTCACATGTAGCACAGGCTGACACACCTTTACTTTTAAAAGCTTCTTCAGAAGGCAACCCGAGATATTGTGCGGAGGCACCAGTTGCAATGATTAACGCATCACAACTATATTCCGTATCGCTACCAAATAGTTTGAATGGCTTTTGGCTAAAATCAACGCTATCGATATGATCGATAATAATTTCGGTATCAAATCGTTCGGCATGTTGTTGCATTTTTACCATAAGTTCAGGACCCGTTAATTCTGGATTTGCCGCTGGCCAGTTTTCGATCTCGGTCGTGGTGGTAAGTTGTCCACCTTGTTGAGTGCCAGTTATTAATACTGGAGAGAGATTTGCTCGCGCGGCATAAACCGCTGCGGTATAGCCAGCAGGGCCTGACCCTAAAATTAATAAACGGGCATGTTTGGTTTTCATTTTGTATCCTTCCTATTATTCTGGCTAAATAAAATATGATTAGCGCAATTTATAGATGATAAGTCTAACATTATCAACTATTTTCTTGTAAAAAAAATGTTTATTACAGCAATAGGTGAAGGTGATAAATAACACGGAGTAACGTTAATTTTCCTTATATTTTCAAATTGTTAAATTAATTTATGTTTTTAACAAATTGATTTTATTTATTTAAAGTTTTTATAAGTTTTAATAATTAATTATTACTGTTTTAATCATTAGGCGATAACGCCTTCACTCGAAATACGACAAGCCACCATTAAAAAATGGAAATGCTATCAGCTAAAACTACGTGGGTAAAAGAAATTTTAAACTCAACTCAGCAGAATATTAACGATCCAAAAATCGCAAATATATTATTGGGTGTTGAATTTATTTTAGATTCACTATTAGCAGATGCGCAAACGCTTAATAACACGTCTGAATAATTGTTAAAAAAAGAGTTAATGCCGCCAGTTGGCGACATAAGACTAATAGCAATTAAGATAAGAAAGTGGTGACATCTTCAAGTGACCAACGAATATGAGGTGGTTGCTCATCAATACGATAACCTAACGCTAAACACAGCCCAACACCAAATACCTCACGACTAAATGTTGGAATATGTTTTTCTAAAATATTAATCACCTTATCATATTGGAATCCGCCAAGCGCACAAGAATCTATGCCATGATAAGCCGCTGTAGTCATCATATTTGCAGCAGCAATATAACCTTGCATTTCTGACCAGCTATCAGCATTTAAACCTTCTCGTAAACCATAAGCAATATAGTTAAGAAAATCTTGGCTAGCTTTATCAATTGCCGTTTGATCGTTCTGATCTGGCAATGTTCTTCCTATAGCTTGACGTAAATATGGACTTTGCAAAGTAAAATTATTCGCTTTACGGTAAAGTAAAATCACAAAATGTGAACAGCTAGTAACTTGTTCTTGGTCATAACAAGCAGCACGCAATTCAGCTTTGATATCTGCATTATCGACAACGACAAAATGCCAAGGCTCAAAACCAAACGAAGAAGGCGATAAACGACCCGCGTCTAAAATAATTTCAACATCGCTATGACTAATCTTTTTTGATTCATCAAACCGTTTACAAGCATGTCTAAACTCCAAAGCTAACGATAGTTTGTCCATAATGTCTCCTAAGATTTCTTATTCCATGGTGCCACTTTCAATAGTAACACCATGCCGGGTATTGCTAATAGCGTACATAAACCAAAAAAGTTGGTCCATCCTAAATATTCAACCATAATTCCTGTTGTTGAATTAATCAATGTTCGAGGAATAGAAGCGATGCTGCTAAATAACGCAAACTGTGTTGCAGTATATAATGGATTCGTGGTTTTGGCTATAAAAGCAACAAAAGCTGCCGAACCAAGACCAACCCCCAAGGATTCAACACTGATCACTATGGCTAACATTATTTTTTCACTGACACCAATATCATTAAAAGGGCCTTCAATTGATAACCAGGCAAAACCTAAAATAGAAAAGACTTGAACAAAACCAAAGTACCATAAAGCCCGATTAATCCCTATTTTTATCATCAAAATGCCGCCCATAATCCCGCCTAATATCCCTGGCCATAATTGCGCATTTTTAGCGATCAAACCAATGTCTGGTAGGCTGAATCCCATTTTCATATAAAAAGTAGTCGCTAACGATGTCGCCATGCTATCGCCTAACTTATATAAAAATATAAAGGCCAAAATGATCATCGCGGATTTAACGCCTTTTCTTTTAATAAATTCTAAAAAAGGATTGATAATAATATCTTCAAAATTATGGGATTTTGGTATTGGTTTATTAATTGGCTCTTTTATCAACAAGGTAATAATTATCACGGGCAACATAAATAGCGCCGTGACCATAAAAACGCTACTCCAAGGTAAAAAATGAGATAAGATTAGCGATAATGAACCGGGCACCAAACTGGCAAGACGATAAACGTTAATATGAATACTGTTCCCTAATCCAAGTTCAGTATCAGAAAGAATTTCTTGGCGAAATGCATCTAAAGCGATATCTTGCGTGGCTGAAAACAGCGCAATAATGAAACAGAGTGTAGCAATAATCCAAATATTCAGAGTAGGTGAAAAACACCCCAATATAGCAATAAAAAAGAGCAATATTATTTGCGACAGAAACATCCATCCCCGTCGACGCCCCATCCCAAACAGTGAAATATTGTCCATAAATGGCGCCCAAACAAATTTAAAAATATAGGGCAGTTGAGTTAATGAAAATGCACCAATAGCTTTTATATTCAGCCCTTCACTGGTTAACCAAGCAGGTAAAAGTTGAATTAACAAATAAAAAGGAAGACCGGAAGCCAAACCAGTAAAAATACAAATAAGCATTTTAGTGGAAAAGATAGTCCTAAGAAGAGAAACTTGTTTTTTATTCATTAGTTAACATTATCGGTCAGTTATATAGCAAAGTGCTATCATAGCATATTAATAAAAAAAATAATTGCTAAAGCTAACATAAAGCGTTTTACTATACAGGTTAATTTTTAACTCAACTTTCAAAAGTAAGCATTTAATCAACATTCGCCAAAAAAATATCAAGTAAACAATGCGTTTCAATCATCACTAAAACTTAAAAGATGCATTAATTAAACGCCTATAAGGGGGATTGCAGTATGAAAGAAACAGTCAAAGTCGCTGTTTTTAGCAGTAAGCATTACGACAAAGAACATCTCGAAATCGCCAACAAACACTTTGGTTTTGATATCGAATATTATGAGCATAAATTAAGCCATAAAACGGTTGTCACCGCGCAAGGTTATGATGCTGTTTGTGTATTTGTTAACGACGAAGTTGATAAATTAGTTCTACAAAAATTAGCCCATTATGGTATTAAAATCTTAGCATTACGCTGTGCGGGTTTTGATAATGTTGATCTCGATGAAGCAAAAAAATTAGGGATCACCGTTGTTCGTGTGCCAGCTTATTCCCCAGAAGCGGTGGCTGAACATGCGGTTGCATTGATGATGACACTAAACCGCAGAACCCACAAAGCTTATCAACGTACTCGCGACGCTAACTTCTCGTTAGACGGCTTAACCGGTTTTAACATGCATAATCGTACAGCAGGTGTGATTGGAACGGGTAAAATTGGTCAAGCAGTGATCCGCATCTTAAAAGGATTTGGCATGAATATCCTTGCTTATGATCCTTATCCAAATGATATCGCTGTTGAATTAGGTGCACAATATGTTCAATTAGACGAACTCTATGCCAAATCAGATGTTATCACCTTACATTGCCCAATGTCTCCTGAAAATTATCATCTACTAAATAAAGAGTCATTCAACAAAATGAAAAATGGTGTGATGATTATCAACACAAGCCGAGGTGGTTTATTGGATGCAACCGCTGCAATTGAAGCGTTAAAACAGACCAAAATCGGTGCACTAGGTATGGATGTTTATGAAAACGAACGAGACCTATTTTTCGAAGATAAATCTAATGATGTCATATTAGATGACGTATTCCGTCGATTATCAGCCTGCCATAACGTGATTTTTACTGGTCATCAAGCGTTTTTAACCCAAGAAGCACTATTAAATATCTCTGACACAACCTTAAATAATATAGCGCAAATAGCTGCAGGAAAAGAGTGTCAAAATATTGTTAAATAACAATAAATAATTTAATATGTCGCCGTTTTTTAACTAAATGAATATGGATGATTTATGCAACGTATCGTTATTTGTGTCATGATGGTTTTATGGCTCACTGCTTGTTCGAGTGGGGGATCATCGAAATCGCCAATGCAGCAGCATCGAGGACATTCGAATGTAAAGGGTGGCGTTTATCTAGAAAAACAACACGAAGAACCAAAAGCCAATAGTGCCCCTTTATCGGTCGATAAAGAAAAATTCATCACAATGATGGTAAATAAACATGGCTTTAACCGCCAACAACTTCGCAATGTTTTAGAACAAACCAACAAACTTGATTGGGTTATTGGTTTAATGGACAAACAAGCGCCAAAATCAGGAACGTCAAACGTACCTAATGGCGCATGGATTCGTTATAAAAATAAATTCATCACCCCAGGTAACTTACCTAAAGGTGTCGAATTTTGGAATAAATATGACAAAGATCTACAACGTGCTTACAAAGAGTACGGTGTACCACCTGAAATTATCGTCGGAATTATAGGCGTTGAAACCGGGTGGGGAAGAGTAATGGGCAAAACCAAAATTATCGACGCATTATCAACCCTAGCATTTTATTACCCAAGACGATCACAATACTTTGCTAAGGAACTTGAAGACTTCTTAATTATGTGTCGTGATGAAGGTGTTGATCCGTTTGATTTAAATGGATCATTTGCTGGCGCAATGGGCTACGGACAATTTATGCCATCAGCCTTTAGAAATCATGCTATCGACTTTAACCATGACGGTCATACCGACTTATGGGATCCAGTTGATGCAATCGGCAGTGTAGCAAACTATTTCAAAGCACACGGCTGGCAACGAAACAAAAAAGTCGCAGTGGTTGCTGATGGTCAAGCGATCGAACTCGATACAGGCTTTAGCACCAAATATACGATTGAACATCTAGCTAAAGCAGGATTAAAACCAAAAAGCTCAATCGACGGTCATAAAGAAGTCAGCTTATTACGTTTAGACATGGGTGATAATTACCAATTTTGGTATGGACTACCTAACTTCTACGTCATCACTCGCTACAACCATAGCACACATTATGCAATGGCAGTATGGCAATTGGGATTAGCCGTTAAACAAGCTAGATAAAATTAACCTTAAAAGCAAAAGGTCGCAGTTGCGACCTTTTTTATTAATCCTAATAAACTCTCTAAAAAGTTGAGGAGTGGGGTTTTTGGGATTCAAAATTTCACTTAAAAAGTTTTAAATGATCAAACTTACTAAATTTCTAGTTCAAAGCCCTAAAATAAAATTTCCGATGATCTTTAATCATTTATTTAAAGATTTGTAATGATGAGATGATATATTGAATTAAAACAATATTTAATCAATTACAATTTAGATCCTTTTTAGATTCTATTTACAAAAGTTAACGTAAATGAGCGAAAAAAAGTGTTGCATCGTGTTTTTCCAATCACTATACTTTTTACACGGTTTTAGCTACAAGGCTAAAATTTGA
>NZ_JAFNNH010000049.1:0-1378 GCF_026536845.1 Gilliamella sp. B3023 | reverse complement strand
ACTATTTTTTATCACCCCCGCCCCCGCCCTAAGGATTAAGGACGAAGAAATAAAAACTAAGGATAGGAGCAAAGGCCGTGTTGGCCGTAGCCGTTGTAGTCCCAATGTACGGGACCGTGGTCTGTGCTCACGATAAACTGGTTACTACCATCCGAGTCACGAGTCCAGTAAGTGCTGGATAAGCCAACGCCTGAATAACCAACCATATTACCCCACTCAGTGACAAGACCAGAACCAATTCTACGTTGGTAATAATTACCCGGCGAGGAAGGGGTGGCGCCGACTGAACCACGACACTTATTGCCTGTATTTGAACCTCGACAAGATGCATTGGTTAAATCCCTTACGCGAGGCACTCGATAACCAAGACTATTACACCAAGATAAAGCATCAGAATAAGCGCCATACCAAGAACCACGGCCGACGAACCACTGCTTCAAAGTAAAACCATATTTGACGACAGAAGTACCATTAGTAGCACGACCGACCAACTCGAATGTCTGAGGCAGAGAAAGAGTGGAAAGACGATCAGGGCTGGATGATTTCTGTTGGGATTGGGTAGCGTAAGGACCAGTTAAAGTAACGCGTACGCTTGTAGCTGTAGGATTAGACATTGTGACTGTGATACCACCCTGAGAAACAGGAGACCAAGACAATGGCTGACTTACACCATTAATGAGTAAATCAAAGTACAATCCATTAGCGCCAGTAGTCGGAAAGTTTCTACCGTAAAGTGACGGGTCTGTTTCTTGAGTGAGAAAACCTTTATTAGGGCTCCAAATCGAAGCAGGACCAGCAAAATTCCAAGATGGGTTATAACGATCATCACCACGCTTACCATACAATAAGTTAGGCCGAGCAAAACAAACCACCGGCGAAGCCTTAGGATTGACATAATAAGTCACACTACGGGCACTGAAAGTACTACGATTAGGAAATCCGTAACGAGTTGATAATGTACCGTCTGTACTAGATAACTTAATCCTATAAGGTGCGTTACAAATTGTTAGCACGGAATTACGTGATACAGATTGATTGTTTTTATCGACGATAGATAAACTTAAACGACCAGTAGCAGTAACGTCACTATCTCCATCATCATCCCCCCAATAATTATTAGGAGGACCGATAAGAGTACTTAAATTGACTGAATTAGTATTAGTTGGGACGAACATACGAATATCAGCAAAACTCTGACCCTCAACCGGCAAAGAGATTGGTGCTGAAGAAGATGAAGTATTGGTTGATGGCATATATTGCGTACCATCAGATAACGTAATCCCAAGCAGACCGTTAGTATCAACTGCACGAGTACGACCACCGTCGAAAGTCAGATAAGGTGCACTACCCTGTATCGCATTCCTAGTTGTCTGTGATG
>NZ_JAFNNH010000048.1:0-1433 GCF_026536845.1 Gilliamella sp. B3023 | reverse complement strand
CCAGACAACAGCAAATCAGATACAGGGTACTCCGCCTTATCTGACTTTCGACGGTGGTCGTACACGTGCAGTCGATGCTAACGGTCTGCTTGGGATTACACTATCTGATGGTACGCAATATACGCCATCATCCAATCCCTCATCATCAACAACACCAATTGTGTTACCTGCCACAGGTCAGAGTTTTGCTGATATAAGTATGTTCGTCCCAACTAATACTAATTCAGTCGATTTAAGTTCTCTTATCGGTCCTCCTAATAATTATTGGGGAGATGATGATGGTGATAGTGACGTTACTGCTACAGGTTCTTTGAGTTTATCTATCGTCGATAAAAACAATCGGCCTGTATCACGTAATACTGTGTTAACGACATGTAATGATTCTGCACCTTATAGGGTTAAGTTATCTAGTACTAACGGTACATTATCTACTCGTTATGGCGTTCCTAATCGTAGTACTTTCAATGCAAGTAATGTGACTTATTACGTCAATCCAAAGCCAGGTCCCTCAGTTTGTGTTAGATTTGCCAGACCTAATTTAAAAAATGGTAAGCTTGGTGATGATAGGTATAACCCATTTTTTGATTTTGCTGGTCCTGCTTCAATGTGGGACCCTGCTAATGGTTTTATCCCTCAGTCAACTGGCCCATCTTCTTACGGTAGAAACTTTCCTACAACTGGTGCTAATGGGCTGTACTTTGATTTACTCATTAGTGGTAGTAGTCAGCCATTGTATTGGTCTCCTGTTTCTCAGGGTGGTATCACAGTCACAATGTCTAATTCTACTGCTACAAGCGTTCGTGTTACTTTAACTGGTCCTTACGCTACCGAATACCAGCATAATTCTAGAAATCCTGATCCTATTTCTAAACCTACTTTGCCTCAGACCTTCGAGTTGGTCGGTCGAGACAATAATGGTAATCCAGTTATTAAATATGGTTTTACTTTGAAGCAGTGGTTCGTCCACCGTGGTTCTAAGGATGACATTCCTTCTAATATTTCATCTTGGTGTAATAGTCTTGGTTATCGAGTGCCTAGCGTAAAGGATTTAACCAACGCATCTTGTCCTAACAACAATTCTAGCTGTCTTGGTTCAGTCGGGGCCACCCCTTCCTCGCAGGGTAATCATATTATGCGTCATATAGGTTCTGGTTTTTTCACTGAGTGGGGCAACATGCTTGATTACTCTGGCGTTGGCTTCCCCAACGTAGTAATTTGTTTTGCCGGCCAAACCAACTCCTCCAACAGTATTGGGATAGACCAATACGATGGTCGTTATGTGTTGCTTAGTACTAATACTGTCACCTTATCCGGGCTTTGCTCCTATCCTTAGTTCTTATTTCTTCGTCCTTAATCCTTAGGGCGGGGGTGGGGGTGATAAAAAATAGTGTTGAGTGATTAAAAGTAAGCTGACTCAAGGAGTCAACGTCGTT
>NZ_JAFNNH010000047.1:0-1450 GCF_026536845.1 Gilliamella sp. B3023 | reverse complement strand
ATTGACATCACAGTCAACTAGGAATGCGATACAGGGTAGTGCACCTTATTTGACTTTCGACGATGGTCGTACTCGTGCAGTTGATGCTAACGGTCTGCTTGGGATTACTTTATCTGACGGAACTAGGTACACGCCTTCTACCAATTCATCATCTACAACTCCAATCGTATTGCCCTCTGAAGGTCAGAGTTTTGCTGATATTGGTATGTTCGTTCCTACTGATACTAATTCAGTCGCTTTGAGTTCTCTTATCGGTCCACCTAATAATTATTGGGGGGATGATGATGGTGATTCTGGCGTTACTGCTACAGGTTCTTTAAGTTTATCTATCGTCGATAAAAACAATCAGTCAGTATCACGTAATTCCGTGCTAACAGTTTGTAATGCACCTTATAAAGTTAAGTTATCTAGTACTAACGGTACATTATCTACTCGTTACGGATTTCCTAATCGTAGTACTTTCAGTGCCAGTAGTGAGACTTATTACGTCAATCCTAAGGCTTCGCCGGTGGTTTGTTTTGCTCGGCCTAACTTATTGAATGGTAAGCTTGGTGATTACTCTTATTATCCATCTTGGGATTTTGCTGGCCCATCTTCAATGTGGGACCCTGCTAAGGGTTTTCTCACTCAAGAAACAGACCCGTCACTTTACGGTAGAAACTTTCCTACTACTGGTGCTAATGGATTGTACTTTGATTTAGATATTAGTGGTAGTAGTCAGCCATTGTCTTGGTCTTCTGTTTCTCGGGGTGGTATCACAGTCACAATGTCTAATTCTACTGCTACAAGCGTTCGCGTTACTTTAACGGGTCCTTACGCTACCTCATCCCAGCATCGTTCTGACAATCCTGGTCGTATTTCTACACCATCTTTGCCTCAGACATTCGAGTTGGTCGGTCGTGATACTAATGGTACTCCTGTTGTTAAATATGGTTTTACTTTGAAACAGTGGTTCGTCAACCGTGGTACTGACTCTTACGGTTATTCTTATTCTAATACATTATCTTGGTGTAATAGTATTGGTTATCGCCTTCCTAAGGTAAAGGATTTAACCAATTCATCTTGTCGTGGTAGTAATTCAGGCACTTGGTGTCAGGGTTCAGTCGGCGCCACTCCTTCTTCTCCTAACAATCTTTACATGCGTCATATAGGTTCTGGTTTTTTCACGGAGTGGGGCAAAATGGACACTTACTCAGGCGTTGGCTTCCTCAACCATTGGTACTGGACTAGTGACCCGCGTGGAAGTAACCAGTTTGTCGTGGACGCAAACTACGGTAGAGTGCACTACGGTACAGTGGGTTGGGGCGCCGACAGCTACTACGGCTACTACGGCCTTTGCTCCCATCCTTAGTTTTTATTTCTTCGTCCTTAATCCTTAGGGCGAGGGCGGGGGTGATAAAAAATAGTATTAGGTGATTAAAAGTAAGCTGACTCAAGGAGTCAACGTCGT
>NZ_JAFNNH010000046.1:0-1465 GCF_026536845.1 Gilliamella sp. B3023 | reverse complement strand
GCCTCAAAAATAAACCCGCCGAGGCGGGTAATTGAAGTCTCGCTTAGCCACAAAATTGCTTTTTATGGCTAAACGACGTTGACTCCTTGAGTCAGCTTACTTTTAATCACCTAATACTATTTTTTATCACCCCACCCCCGGCCTAAGGATTAAGGATTAAGGACGAAGGAATAAGAACTAAGGATGGGAGCAAAGTCCGTAGGCGTCGCTGGAGACACTAAGCACGCCACCGTGGTTTGTGTGCACGACCAACAACTGGCCTCTACTACCATTCGGGTTACTAATCCAGTACCGAGCGAAGACGAAGCCAACGCCTGAATAATCAAACAGATGACCCCACTCGGTGAAAAAGCCAGAACCTATATGACGCATAAAATGATTACCAGATGAGGAAGGGGTGGCGCCAGAGATAGCAGGAGAGTATGTACGAACCGCGTTGGTTAAATCACTTACGCTAGGCATTCGATAACTAAGACTATTACACCAAGATAATGTATTAGAATAATTTTTATACACAGAACCAGTGTTCACGAACCACTGCTTCAAAGTAAAACCATATTTGACGACTGGAGCACCATTAGTATCACGACCGACCAACTCGAAAGTCTGAGGCAAAGTAGGTTTAGAAATAGGACCAGGATTGTTTGAATTATGCTGGGATGTGGTAGCGTAAGGACCCGTTAAAGTAACGCGTACCCCTCCTGTAGTAATAACTGGTGAATTTGTCATGGTAGCAGTAATACCACCATGAGACACTGGAGACCAAGACAACGAACCTCCACCACCTATATTTAAATCAAAGTACAAACCATTAGCGCCAGTAGTAGGAAAGTTTCTACCGTAAGAAGATGGGCCAGTTGACTGAGGGATAAAACCATTAGCAGGGTCCCACATCGAAGCTGGACCAGCATATTGGCCTGTACCGTAAGTCAAATTAGGCTTTGCAAAACAAACCACCGGCAAAGCCTTAGGATTGACGTAATAAGTCACATTACTTGCATTGAAAGTACTACGATTAGGAAATCCGTAACGAGTAGATAATGTACCGTTAGTACTAGATAGCGTAACCTTATAAGGTGCCTTACAAATCTCTGGCACTGTACTACGTGATACCGATTGACCGCTTTTATCGACGATAGATAAACTTAAAGAACCTGTAGCAGTAACGTCACTATCACCATCATCATCACCCCAATAATTATTAGGAGGACCGATAAGAGAACTCAAAGCGACTGAACTAGTATTAGTAGGAACGAACATACGAATATCAGCAAAACTCTGACCCTCAACCGGCAAGACGATTGGAGTTGTAGATGATAAATTGGTAGAAGGCGTGTAATTAGCTCCGTTAGATAGCGTAATCCCAAGCAGACCGTTAGCATCAACTGCACGAGTACGACCACCGTCGAAAGTCAGATAAGGTGCACTACCCTGTATCGCATTCCTAGTTGTCTGTGATGTCAAT
>NZ_JAFNNH010000045.1:0-1684 GCF_026536845.1 Gilliamella sp. B3023 | reverse complement strand
AAGTATAGTGATTGGAAAAACACGATGCAACACTTTTTTTCGCTCATTTACGTTAACTTTTGTAAATAGGATCTAAAAAGGATCTGAAAGTTAACCGGTTAATTTTTGTTTTAATTAAATATATTTCAATTACAAATCTTTAAAATCAGAGCGATTGATCCTCAAAAATTTTATTTTAGGGCTTTGAATTAGAAATTTAGTGATTTGGATCATTTAATAATTTTTAAGTGAAATTTAGAACCCCTAAAAACCCCACTCCTCAACTTTTTTTGAGATAAAATACCTCAAAAATAAACCCGCCGAGGCGGGTAATTCAAACGTCGCTTAGCCGCAAAATCGCTTTTTTTATGGCTAAACGACGTTGACTCCTTGAGTCAGCTTACTTTTAATCACCTAATACTATTTTTTATCACCCCCACCCCCGCCCTAAGGATTAAGGACGAAGAAATAAAAACTAAGGATGGGAGCAAAGTCCGTAGTAGTCGTCGTAGAACCAATACACATCACCGTTGCCTGTGGTCACGAGAAACTGGTGACTACCATTCGGGTCACTAGTCCAGTACCAATCGTAGTCGAAGCCAACGCCTGAGTAATGGGACATGATGCCCCACTCACTGAAAAAACCAGAACCTATATGACGCATGTAATACTTACCTGGGGAGGAAGGGGTGGCGCCGATGGATATAGGGTTACCATTCCAATCACGAGATGCATTAGTTAAATCCTTTACGCGAGGCATTTGATAACCAATACTATTACACCAAGATAAGGTTTGAGGATAATAGTCCCGCTTAAAACCACGGTTGACGAACCACTGCTTCAAAGTAAAACCATATTTGACGACTGGAGCACCATTACTATCACGACCGACCAACTCGAATGTCTGAGGCAAAGATGGTGTAGAAATACGACCAGGATTGTCAGAACGATGCTGGGATGAGGTAGCGTAAGGACCCGTTAAAGTAACGCGAACGCTTGTAGCAGTAGAATTAGACATTGTGACTGTGATACCACCCCGAGAAACAGAAGACCAAGACAATGGCTGACTTACACCACTAATGAGTAAATCAAAGTACAGCCCATTAGCACCAGTTGTAGGAAAGTTTCTACCGTAAAGTGACGGGTCTGTTGACTGAGGGATAAAACCTTTATAAGGGTCCCACATTGAAGATGGGCCAGCATATTCACCTGTACCCCAATTCAAATTAGGTCTGGCAAAACAAACCACCGGCGAAGCCTTAGGATTGACGTAATAAGTCTCACTTCTGGCACTGAAAGTACTACGATCAGGAAAACCGTAACGAGTAGATAATGTACCGTTAGTACTAGATAACTTAATCCTATAAGGTGCAGAATCAGTACATGTCGTTAACACTGTATCACGTGATACAGATTGACCGTTTTTATCGACGATAGATAAACTTAAAAAACCTGTAGCAGTAACACCAGAATCACCATCATCATCCCCCCAATAATTATAAGGAGGACCAATAAGAGAACTCAAAGCGACTGAAGTAGTATCAGTAGGAACGAACATACCAATATCAGCAAAACTCTGACCCTCAACCGGCAAGACGATTGGGGTTGTAGATGATAAATTGGTAGAAGGCGTGTAATTAGCTCCGTTAGATAGTGTAATCCCAAGCAGACCATTAGTATCAACTGCACGAGTACGACCACCGTC
>NZ_JAFNNH010000044.1:0-1716 GCF_026536845.1 Gilliamella sp. B3023 | reverse complement strand
TACTTTTATATCAAATTTTAGCCTTGTAGCTAAAACCGTGTAAAAAGTATAGTGATTGGAAAAACACGATGCAACACTTTTTTTCGCTCACTTGCGTTAACTTTTGTAAATAGGATCTAAAAATGATCTAACCGATATTTGATTAACTTATGTTTTAATTAAAGATATTGCAATTACAAATCTTTGAAATTATAGCGATTGATCCTCAAAAATTTTATTTTAGGGCTTTGAATTAGAAATTTAGTGATTTGGATCATTTAATAATTTTTAAGTAAAATTTAGAACCCAAAAAACCCCGCTCCTCAACTTTTTTTGCGATAAAACACCTCAAAAATAAACCCGCCTAGGCGGGTAATTCAAACGTCGCCTAGCCACAAAATCGCTTTTTATGGCTAAACGACGTTGACTCGTAGCTTACTTTTAAGCACTTAATACTATTTTTTATCACCCCCCACCCCCGCCCTAAGGATTAAGGGCGAAGAAATAAAAACTAAGGATGGGAGCAAAGTCCGTAGGAGTCGTGGTAGTCCCAACCCATGCTACCGCTGCTTGTGCTCACGATAAACTGGTTACTACCACCATTCGGGTCACTAGTCCAGTACCAACCGTAGTTGAAGCCAACGCCTAAATAACTGTGCAGAGCGCCCCACTCAGTGAAAAACCCAGAACCTATATGACGCATATAATAATTAGCCGGCGAAGAAGGGGTGGCGCCAGAGATAGCAGGAGAGCCTGTAAGAACTGCGTTGGTTAAATCCTTTACGCGAGGCATTCGATAACCGAGACTATTACACCAAGATAAAGTATTAGAATAATTTTTCTCCACAGAACCACGGTTCACGAACCACTGCTTCAAAGTAAAACCATATTTGACGATAGGAGTACCATTATTGTCACGACCGACCAACTCAAAGGTCTGAGGCAAAGAAGGAGTAGAAATACGATCAGGAGTGGATGAACTATGCTGGGATGTGGTAGCGAAAGGACCCGTTAAAGTAACACGTACGCTTGTAGCAGTAGAATTAGACATTGTAACTGTGATACCACCCAGAGAAACAGGAGACCAAGACAAAGGTTGACTACTACCGATAATGAGTAAATCAAAGTACAATCCATTAGCACCAGTTGTAGGAAAGTTTCTACCGTAAAGTGACGGGTCTGTTGACTGAGGGGTAAAACCATTACGAGGGTCCCACATTGAAGCTGGGCCAGCATATTGGCCTGTACCGTAAGTCAAATTAGGTCTGGAAAAACAAACCACAGTCACAGCCTTAGGATTGACGTAATAAGTCACACTATTGGGACTGAAACCACTACGATTAGGAAATCCGTAACGAGTCGATAATGTACCGTCAGTACTGGATAACGTAACCCTATAAGGTGCCTTACAAATCTCTGGCACGGTACTACGTGATACCGTTTGACCACTTTTATCAACGATAGATAAACTCAAAGAACCTGTAGCAGTAACGTCACTATCACCATCATCATCTCCCCAATAATTATAAGGCGGACCGATAAGAGAACTTAAATCGACTGAAGTAGTATTAGTAGGAACCAACATACCTATATCAGCAAAACTCTGACCCGTAACCGGCAAGACGATTGGGGTTGTAGATGATGAATTGTTAGAAGGCGTGTAATTAGCTCCGTTAGATAGTGTAATCCCAAGCAGACCGTTAGCATCAACTGCACGAGTACGACCACCATCGAAAG
>NZ_JAFNNH010000043.1:0-1746 GCF_026536845.1 Gilliamella sp. B3023 | reverse complement strand
GATAGAATGGAACGACGCTTAAGAAATGAATTTAGACATGCCTTGGCGGTAAATTTAATTACACAAGAACAACATGACAACTATTTGCAGGAGCTTAATGAATTAACGTCTTATATTTATGAAAAATATAAAGATGACCCAAGTTTTTATCCAGATGATTGGGATAAAATTAATGACTATTATGAAAAAATCATTGGATTGGATTTTGTTCGTAGTCGGACAAAAGAGGGGTTAGAAGATGACTGGCTTATCGAGATGTAAATGATGACAGCAGACAATGCTAATCAGCTTTTCGAGCAGATACAGCAAACTGATGATAATCAAAGGATTTCGAACTTTACACAAACTAATGCAAACTTTCCCAAAAAACCTTATACTCAAGAAATATATCAAGTAGAGTGGTTATATAAAAAAGGACATCAAAAAGGATTTTCAGAGACTCGCTGGTTAACTGAGGATGAAATACAGGTAAATAATTTACAAATAAAACCGGATGAGAAAGATAACTTTTTTGAAAGTGATTTATATAAAGATAATGAAAAATTACGAAATATTAAATTTTATAATGTAGAACAACTGGATAAAGCTTCCTTTGATAAACTTCCGCTTGAAATTAAGCCAGAAAAACAGTGGCAGGAAAATTTAAAAGTCGAGCAATTTATATCAAGTCAGGGGGTTAAGGTTTTACATAACAGCCCGTCAAATCCTCGTTATGATCCCAAATCACATAGCCCGATAAATCCCAGTATAAGACTGCCGAAGGATACTATAACGATATCTTTCATGAAATCTGGCATTCAACCAGTCGGGAATTGGGGCGAACACCAACAACACCTGTGCAAGTAATAAATTTTTTCAAACGAGATGAATTAGTCGCCGAAACTTCAGCAATAAAGCTCTGTGAATTAACGAATGTTAATAGTAATAAAACCAATAATTTATCTTATTTAAAAGAGTTTTTGTGCAAATTTGGGGACGATAAAGATGTTCAGAAGGCAGAGTTAAGCAAGGCATTGACTGAGTCGGATAAAGTATTGTCATTAACCAAAAGTAAATATTTAACGGCTAAAAAACAGCACGCGACAATATCAAGCAAAATGTTAAACCAGACATTAGATACTCCAGGAAAAAATTTAGCAGAAAAACCTATTATTGATCAGATAATAACATCGCAAGATATGGAGTTGGGAGATTAAACGATAAATTATCGTCACAATCACTTAATCGGAATTCACTCTTTAATTTTTGTACACATTGTTATTTACTTTTTATGTTAATAATTGAACAGTGTTGATAATGTCAATAGCAAAGCAGAGGTTGCAGTCTCGCTGTGAGCGAGCATTTTACACAGTGACCTATTCACAACTCACCTAATTTTATACTTTAGGACAGGTGGAAAGGAACGCATAGCGAGCCTTTCCGCTTGGACGCTCCCAAAAATTTGTTTATAATTCATCCGTTAATATCACCAAAACTACGTAAGGAGCGCGATATGCGGGACCAAAAAGAAAGAATTGATAGAATGGAACCACGCTTAAGAAATGAATTTAGACATGCATTAGTGGTAAATTTAATTACACAAGAACAACATGACAACTATCTGCAGGAGCTTAATGAATTAACATCTTATATTTATGAAAAATATAAAGATAGTTTTACTTTTCGTGCTGAAGATTGGCGTAAAATCAATGACTATTATGAAAAAATCATTGGATTGGATTTTGTTCGTAGTCGGACAAAAGAGGG
>NZ_JAFNNH010000042.1:0-1763 GCF_026536845.1 Gilliamella sp. B3023 | reverse complement strand
GGTTTGACAAAATAAGTGACCCGACTAGGATTGAAATCACTACTATTTGGAATACCATAACGCGTTGTTAATGTACCATTGGTACTAGTTAATATAACCTCATAAGGCGCTTTACAAGGCCTTAACACTGTATTACGTGATACTGTTCTACTTCTTTCATCAACGAGAGATAACTCTAAAAAACCATTAACATTAATCTCACCATCACCGTCATCATCCCACCAATAATTATTGGGCGGACCAATAAGTTTTTTTAAAGCGATTAAATCGACATTCGTTGGAAAGATCATATCTATATCAGCAAAACTTTGACCTGCAACTGGTAACTCAATGGGGTTTGAAGGTGATGAAGTATTCGTTTTAGTCGTGTACTGTTTTCCGTCAGAGAGTGTAATACCGAGCAAAGCTTCAATATTAAGCGCGCGTGTTCTACCACCATCGAAAGTTAAATAAGGCTCATTTCCCTGAATTGTATTCGAGGTTTTAACGGTTAATGCATGGCTGGAATAAAAAGGTATTAGTAACAGTCCAAGCGGTAAAAAGATCTTTCGGCGTAATTTAGATCCGAGAGATGATCGGAATGATGATCGGCGTGACGATCTAATGCGTGATCTTAAATTTTCGTCGATTAATAAGCTAGAGTGAAAAAAAAACTGAGAGTTTAAATTAGGCAAATTTAAATTATAGGTTGCCCTAGGCTTTTGCAAATTGTAATACATATTCGACCATCCTGTCAAGTAAATATTTGATTTATTTACTAATTTATATTTATTGGTTGAATTTTAGCTACTCAGCTAAAATGATTTGAGAGTATAATGACTGGAAAAATATGGCACAATAAATTTTTCATTTTATATCGTTAATCTTTGTAAAGTTTTTCAGAAAAAGAACTAAATAATTATTAATTAAATTATGCTTTAATTGATATATATCAAATTTACAAACCCTTAAAAACCATAATTTTTAATTCTAGAAAAATTTTATTTTTTTGGAATTTTTTTCAATTTATTGATTTTAGGGAGTAAATGCCAAAAACCCCGTTCCTCAACTTTTTTTGGTAGGAAAAACACAGCTAAAGCGCCACAGTTTAAAGCGGAATTACTTATTTGAGGCAACATTGCAAAGCAGGATTTAGAACCCCAAAAACCCCGCTCCTCAACTTTTTTTGATGGAAAAACACAGCTAAAGCGCCATAGTTAGAGCGGAATTATTTATTTAAGGCAACATTGCAAGGTGGAATTTTAAACGCTGAAACGACTGCTGCTCAAAAAATCCCCCCCCGATTGAGGGATGATGATGTCCGGGGGAGGCTAAACTACAAAACCGCGTTTTATTTGACAACTATCTTGACTCTTAAGGTCAACCATTCCTTGATGATTTAACGCCACCTTTCCCCCCAAGCTTTAAAGCTTAAGGGAGAAGAAATAGATACTAAGGATAAGTGCAAAGCCCTACCGATTTATCATACGAGGGCTCAGCCCAATGTACATGACCATCTTTAGGAAAAACAACGAACCGACTTAAACCTTTTATATCACTGGTCCAGTACCATTGGACGGCGTCAAAGTTGGCTCGATTATATTTGCCTATATTACCCCACTCAGCGAGCAAGCCTGCACCAATTGTACGCATATAATAATCACCTGATGATGAAGGTGTACCTCCAGTAATTTCATAGCGTTTTGCATTAGTTAAATCCTTAACTTTAGGCAGGCGATAACCAATACTGTTACACCAGGATTCCATGCTAGGATAGCTGTAAT
>NZ_JAFNNH010000041.1:0-1790 GCF_026536845.1 Gilliamella sp. B3023 | reverse complement strand
TCATTTTATATTACTCCTTTAATATCAATATTTTTAACCACCACCTCGGTGCCCAGCATTTTTTCCGCTTAGCCGCAAAATCGCTTTTTTTATGGCTAAACGACGTTGACTCCTTGAGTCAGCTTGCTTTTAATCACCTAATACTATTTTTTATCACTCCCACCCCCGCCCTAAGGATTAAGGGCGAAGGAATAAGAACTAAGGATGGGAGCAAAGTCCGTAGAGGTCGAAGGAGGTGTTTTGCGAACGCACGTAACCGTCGTATGTGTACACGATAAACTGGCGACTACCATTCGGGTCACTAGTCCAGTAACCACTGAGGGTGAAGACAACGCCTGAATAATCGATCATTTTGCCCCACTCCGCAACAAAGCCAGAACCTATATGACGCATGTAAAGATTATTAGGAGAAGAAGGGGTGGCGCCGACTGAACCCTGACAGTGAGCGCCTGAAAGGGTACCAGAACAAGATGCGTTGGTTAAATCCTTTACGCTAGGCATTCGATAACCAATACGATTACACCAAGATAATGTATTAGGATAATTTTTCTTCACAGAACCAGTGTTCACGAACCACTGCTTCAAAGTAAAACCATATTTAACGACAGGAGCACCATTAGTATCACGACCGACCAACTCGAAGGTCTGAGGCAAAGAAATAGTGGAAAGAGGACCAGGATTGGCTGAACTAATCTGGGATGGAGTAGCGTAAGGACCAGTTAAAGTAACGCGTACGCTTGTAGCAGTAGGATTAGACATAGTAGCAGTGATACCTCCATGAGAAACTGGAGACCAAGACAATGGCTGACTTACACCACCAATGAGTAAATCAAAGTACAATCCATTACCGCCAGTTGTAGGAAAGTTTCTACCGTAAAGTGACGGAGAAGTTGACTGAGGGATAAAACCATTAGCTGGGTCCCACATTGAAGCAGGACCGCGGAAATCGTGAGATGGTGCCCAAGACGCTTCACCAAGCTTACCAAACATTAAATTAGGCCTAGCAAAACAAACCACCGGCGCAGCCTTAGGATTGACGTAATAAGTCACATCACTAGCACTGAAAGTACTACGATTAGGAAATCCGTAACGCGTTGATAATGTACCGTCAGTACTAGATAACTTAATCCTATAAGGTGCCTTACAAATCTCTGGCACGGTACTACGTGATACCGTTTGACCACTTTTATCGACGATAGATAAACTTAAACGACCAGTAGCAGTAACGCCAGAATCACCATCATCATCACCCCAATAATTATTAGGAGGACCGATAAGTGTACTCAAAGCGACTGAATCAGTATCAGTAGGAACGAACATACGAATATCAGCAAAACTCTGACCCTCAACCGGCAAGGAGATTGGTGCTGAAGAAGATGAAGTATTGGTTGAAGGTGTATATTTAATTCCGTTAGATAGCGTAATCCCAAGCAGACCGTTAGTATCAACCGCACGAGTACGACCACCGTCGAAAGTCAGATACGGTGCACTACCCTGTATCGCATTCCTAGTTGTCTGTGATGTCAATGCGTGACCCGAAAAAGGAAGAAAAAAAGCCACGAAAAAAACAATCTGCCGGGATAATTGGGAAAAGGATCGAAAACCGTATCTGAAAGAGGATCCGGAAAACGATCGGAAAAAAGATCGAGAAGAGGATCGCGGGAGCGATCGCGCGATAATTCGCAGAATTTCACTTGATTGAGTAGAAAAATAAGTTTCAGTGAAAAATTTAAACTGGGTGCTGGACTTAGACGAATTTAAAAGATAGGTTGGCCAGGTTGCCTGTTGCC
>NZ_JAFNNH010000040.1:0-1790 GCF_026536845.1 Gilliamella sp. B3023 | reverse complement strand
AGCTAAAACCGTGTAAAAAGTATAGTGATTGGAAAAACACGATGCAACACTTTTTTTCGCTCATTTACGTTAACTTTTGTAAATATGATCTAAAAAGGATCTAAGTTACAATTGCTTATCTATTGTTTTAATTAAGTATATTATCATTACAAATCTTTAGAATTAGAGCGATTGATCCTCAAAAATTTTATTTTAGGGCTTTGGATTAGAAATTTAGTGATTTTGATATTTTAATAATTTTTTAAGTGAAATTGAGAACCTCAAAAACCCCGCTCCTCAACTTTTTTTGATGGAAAAATAGAACTACTAAAAAGCGCCACAGTTTAAAGCGGAATTACTTATTTGAGGCAACATTGCAAAGCAGAATTTTAAACCCCAAAAACCCCGCTCCTCAACTTTTTTTGCGATAAAATACCTAAAAAATAAACCCGCCGAAGCGGGTAATTGAAGCGCCGCTTAGCCGCAAAATCGCTTTTTTTATGGCTAAACGATGTTGACTCCTTGAGTCAGCTTACTTTTAATGACTCAACACTATTTTTTATCACCCCCGCCCCCGGCCTAAGGATTAAGGACGAAGAAATAAAAACTAAGGATGGAAGCAAAGTACGTAGTAGTCGAGGTAGTCCCAATCCACGTTACCGCTGTTTGTGTGCACGAGAAACTGGCCACTACCAAGCGGGTCACTAGTCCAGTACCAAATGTGGTTGAAGCCAACGCCTGAATAATCAGACATATTACCCCACTCAGTGAAAAAACCTGAACCAATTCTACGTTGGTAATAATTACCAGATGAGGAAGGGGTGGCACCTAAATTATTATAATTTGAATTTGTTAAATCCCTTACGCGAGGCATTCGATAACCAAGACTATTACACCAAGATAAAGCATTAGAATAAGAGCCTATCCAAGAACGACGGTTGACGAACCACTGCTTCAAAGTAAAACCATATTTGACAACAGGAGTACCATTACTATCACGACCGACCAACTCGAAGGTCTGAGGCAAAGTAGGTTTAGAAATAGGACTAGGAGTGGCTGAACTATGCTGGGATGGGGTAGCGTAAGGACCAGTTAAAGTGACACGAACGCTTGTAGCAGTAGGATTAGACATAGTAGCAGTGATACCTCCATGAGAAACAGGAGACCAAGACAATGGCTGACTACTACCACTAATATCTAAATCAAAGTACAATCCATTAAGACCTGTAGTAGGAAAGTTTCTACCGTAAAGTGACGGGTCTGTTTCTTGAGTGAGAAAACCCTTAGCAGGGTCCCACATTGAAGCAGGACCAGCAAAATCCCAAGATGGTCGATAAGGATTATCACCAAGCTTACCTAACATTAAATTAGGTCTGGCGAAACAAACCACAGGCCCAGCCTTAGGATTAACGTAATAAGTCTCACTACGAGCACTGAAAGTACTACGATTAGGAAATCCGTAACGAGTAGATAATGTACCGTCAGTACTAGATAACGTAACCTTATAAGGTGCTGAATCAGTACATGTCGTTAACACTGTATCACGTGATACAGGCCGATTGTTTTTATCGACGATAGATAAACTTAAAGAACCTGTAGCAGTAACGCCAGAATCTCCATCATCATCACCCCAATAATTATTAGGTGGACCGATAAGAGAACTCAAAGCGACTGAATTAGTATCAGTAGGAACGAACATACGAATATCAGCAAAACTCTGACCCTCAACCGGCAAGACGATTGGGGTTGTAGATGATGAATTGTTAGAAGGCGTGTAATTAGCTCCGTTAGATAGTGTAATCCCAAGCAGA
>NZ_JAFNNH010000004.1:0-177907 GCF_026536845.1 Gilliamella sp. B3023 | reverse complement strand
ACTATACTTTTTACACGGTTTTAGCTAATAGGCTAAAATTTGACAAAAAAGTATAAAATTGTAAATTAATCAAAAAATTACTTGACAGGATAGTCTAAAATGCAATATAATTTTCAACAGCCAACAGCCAACAGCCAACCTGCCAAACCTATCTTTTAAATTCGTCTAAGTCCAGCTACCAGCTTAAATTTTTTACTGAAACTTATTTTTCCACTCAATCAAGTGAAATTCTGCGAATTATCGCGCGATCGCTTCCGCGATTCTTTTCTCGATCGTATTTCGGATCCTCTTTCAGATCCTATTTTCGATCCTTTCCCAAATTATCCCGGCAGATTGTTTTTTTCGTGGTCTTTTTCCTTCCTTTTTCTGGTCACGCATTGACATCACAGACAACAGCAAATCAGATACAGGGTACTCCTCCTTATTTGACTTTCGACGGTGGTCGTACACGTGCTGTCGATGCTAACGGTCTGCTTGGGATTACACTATCTAACGGAGCTAATTACACGCCTTCTAATAATACTTCATCTACAACCCCAATCGTCTTGCCGGTTGAGGGTCAGAGTTTTGCTGATATTCGTATGTTCGTTCCTACTGATACAAATTCAGTCGATTTAAGTTCTCTTATCGGTCCTCCTAATAATTATTGGGGTGATGATGATGGAGATTCTGGTGTTACTGCTACTGGTCGTTTAAGTTTATCTATCGTCGATAAAAACGGTCAAACGGTATCACGTAGTGCAGTGCCAGAGATTTGTAAGGCACCTTATAGTGTTAAGTTATCTAGTACTAACGGTACATTATCTACTCGTTACGGCGTTCCTAATCGTAGTACTTTCCGTGAAAGTAGCGTGATTTATTACGTCAATCCTAAGGCTGTGCCGGTGGTTTGTTTCGCCAGACCAAGCACGTATCACTATGATTCTAGCCAAAATGGCCCATCTTCAATGTGGGACCGTACTAAGGGCTTTCTCACTCAGTCAACTGACCCGTCACTTTACGGTAGAAACTTTCCTACTACTGGTGCTAACAAATTGTACTTTGATTTACTCATTAGTGGTAGTAGTCAGCCATTGTCTTGGTCTTCTGTTTCTCGGGGTGGTATCACAGTCACAATGTCTAATCCTTCTGCTACAAGCGTTCGTGTTACTTTAACGGGTCCTTACGCTACAGAATCCCAGCATAATTCATCCACTCCTGGTCCTATTTCTAAACCTACTTTGCCTCAGACCTTCGAGTTGGTCGGTCGTGATACTAATGGTACTCCTGTCGCCAGATATGGTTTTACTTTGAAGCAGTGGTTCGTGAACCGTGGTTCTAAGTGGGACAATTATTCTAATACCTTATCTTGGTGTAATAGTCTTGGTTATCGTCTACCTAGCGTAAGGGATTTAACCAACGCTGTTCGTTCTGATGGAATTATCTCTAGCGCCACCCCTTCCTCGCCGGGTAATTATTTTATGCGTCATATAGGTTCAGGTTTTTTCACTGAGTGGGGCAAAATGGATGATTATTCAGGCGTTGGCTTCTACAGCCTTTGGTACTGGACTAGTGACCCGCGTGGTAGTCGCCAGTTTATCGTGAACCCAAACTACGGTAACGTGGATTGGACCTACGGCGGCTACTCCGGCCTTTGCTCCCATCCTTAGTTTTTATTTCTTCGCCCTTAATCCTTAGGGCGGGGGTGGGAGTGATAAAAAATAGTATTAGGTGATTAAAAGTAAGCTGACTCAAGGAGTCAACGTCGTTTAGCCATAAAAAAAAGCGATTTTGTGGCTTAGCGACAAAAATGCTGGGCACCGAGGTGGTGGTTAAAAATATTGATATTAAAGGAGTAATATAAAATGAATATTGAAGAAAAAATAGCGTTAAGTAAAAGGCCGGTTCAGTTTATAGCCGAAGGTAATTTTTTAAAGCTTTATAATCAATCATTATATGTGGTTGAGCAATTATTGGGTTTTAACTTAAAGGTAACGGCAAAGTATATAAAAAAAATAGACCAAATTATCGTTTGCGGTGGATTTCCTACCCGTTCTATTACTAAACGCTACCCTAATGCCAACCCTAATTTAACGGGTTATGAGTTATTGGGTGATTATGATTTAAGTGGTTATGAATTATGGTACCAAAAGCATTGCCAAATACCGAAGCAAAAAACACCACAATCCCTTCTCACAACATCCCAAGAGGTAAACGAACAGTTAAACGAATTTCGCGATATGAATAAACCGTTAACGGTTCAGCATCTATTATTTTTACAATCATGGCAGGCAAATAAATCGATGGTAGATAGTGCGTTTATTCAGGCGTTGAAGAATTATTTTAGTGAATTGCATTAATAGCAGAGCACACTGTGCCTGATGGCTCTATCGGATTTATTAAATCCGCTGATAGAAAAAAGGCTATAAATAAGGTCAGCATTTTTACGCAGAGCTTAATGTTAAAGGTAAATCATCCACCTCAACTAGGGTGGTTTTTTAGTTTTTTATCGAAAAAAAGTTGAGGAGCGGGGTTTTTGAAGGGAAAGTTGTGTTTTTAGTTATCAAATGATGCGATTAAGTCGCTAATAAAAAAGGCTACAATTTATTAATTTGTAACCTTTATTGCTTTGTTGAATGATCAACGTATATTTTATTGACCCATACGACGCGTTAACTCGATAACACGTATTTTTGCTAAGGCTTTTGACAGTTCAGCAGATGCTTGAGCAAAAGACATATCATCGCTTGGGTGATTAATGTGTTCTTGTGCTTGTCTTACTGCTTCTTGCGCCCTTGCTTCATCTAAGTCTTCACCACGAATAGCGGTATCGGCTAAGATTGTGACCAAAGTTGGTTGTACTTCTAAAATACCACCTGATAGATAGATAAACTCTTCTTCACCATTGGCTTTTACAATCCCGACCATTCCCGGCTTTATGGTGGTCAGTAACGGAGTGTGACCGGGATAAATTCCGAGTTCACCTTCTCGCCCTGTGACTCTGATTCGCTGAACATCACCTGAAAAAAGGTGAGATTCAGCACTAACAACTTCTAATTGATAGGAAGTTAGTGCCATAATGCTCTCTCCGTTCTATAAATCTCTTAGAGAGATTTTGCTTTCTCAATCGCTTCGTCGATTGAACCAACCATATAAAATGCCTGTTCAGGAATATGGTCATAATCACCGTTCATAATACCTTTAAATGCACTGATGGTGTCTTTTAATGGTACGTATTTACCTGGTGAACCAGTGAACACTTCCGCAACGAAGAATGGTTGAGATAAGAAACGTTGAATCTTACGTGCACGAGCAACAGTTAATTTATCATCTTCCGATAATTCATCCATACCAAGAATTGCAATGATATCTTTTAATTCTTGATAACGTTGAAGAATTGACTGTACGCCACGAGCACAATCGTAATGTTCTTGACCAACAACAAGTGGATCTAATTGACGACTTGTTGAGTCAAGTGGGTCAACCGCTGGGTAAATACCTAATGATGCGATTTGACGACTTAATACGATTGTTGCATCCAAGTGAGCAAAGGTTGTTGCCGGCGATGGGTCAGTTAAGTCATCGGCTGGTACGTATACTGCTTGGATTGAGGTAATTGAACCGGTTTTAGTTGAGGTGATACGTTCTTGTAATAACCCCATCTCTTCTGCTAATGTCGGTTGGTAACCTACCGCAGATGGCATACGACCTAATAGTGCAGATACTTCAGTACCGGCTAAGGTATAACGGTAAATATTATCGATAAATAATAGTACGTCTTTACCTTCGTCACGGAATTTTTCCGCCATGGTTAAGCCAGTTAACGCTACGCGTAAACGGTTCCCTGGTGGCTCATTCATCTGACCATAAACTAACGATACTTTATCAAGTACGTTTGATTCTTTCATTTCATGATAGAAGTCGTTACCTTCACGAGTACGTTCACCCACACCAGTAAATACTGAGTAACCTGAGTGCTCGATCGCGATGTTACGAATTAATTCCATCATGTTAACGGTTTTACCCACACCCGCACCACCAAATAGACCAACTTTACCACCTTTTGCAAATGGACAAATTAAGTCGATAACTTTGATACCGGTTTCAAGTAATTCTGTTGAGTTAGCCAACTCTTCGTATGTTGGTGCTGCACGGTGAATCGCCCAACGCTCTTCTTCACCAATAGGACCTGCTTTATCAACAGGATCACCAAGTACGTTCATAATTCGGCCAAGTGTTTTTGTTCCTACAGGAACTTCTATGCCGTGACCTGTATTTACTACTTTAAGTCCACGTCTTAAACCATCAGATGAGCCCATTGCAATACAACATACAACGCCACCACCTAATTGTTGCTGAACTTCCAGAACTAATTTTTCAGTGCCAGTTTCCACTTCTAATGCATCATATACCTTTGGTACTGCATCTTCTGGGAATTCGACATCAACCACCGCACCGATGATCTGGACAATCTTTCCAGTAGCCATTTTTATTCCTCTACGTCTTTTTCTTAACTATAAGCCAATATTTAGCACTAACCTGAAACAGCAGCTGCACCCGATACAATATCAATTAATTCGTTGGTAATCGCACCTTGACGTGCTTTGTTATACACAATTTGTAATTCATTAATTAAATTTGCACCGTTATCGGTTGCTGCTTTCATGGCCACCATTCTTGCTGCTTGTTCACTCGCTAAATTGTCAACCACCGCTTGATAGACTTGTGATTCAATATAACGACGTAAAATCACATCTAATAATGATTTTGCATCTGGCTCATAAATATAATCCCATGATGAAGCTTTTAGCTCTTTATCTTCTGAATGTGGTAACGGTAATAATTGCTGTATTGTCGGCTTTTGGGACATGGTATTAATAAATTTATTGGTTACTATATATAATTTATCAATTTTACCGTTGTCATATGCCTCAAGCATTGTTTTTACCGGACCAATTAAATCAGATAAAGTGGGTTCGTCACCTAAATTAGTTACTTGGGTTAAAATATTCGTTTTTACTGAAGAGAAAAACGATACCCCACGTGAACCAATTAAAGCCACATCTGCTTCAACACCTTTCTCTTGCCATGCTGACATATCAGCGATAACAGTTTTGAAAAGATTGATATTTAATCCACCACATAAACCACGATCGGTTGATATGATAAGATAGCCAACTCGCTTTACATCTCTTTCTTCTAAATAGGGATGTTTGGCGCCTATTTGAGCTAACGCTAAATGTCCAATTACTTCGCGAATCATTTCAGCATATGGACGACTAGCAGCCATTCTGTCCTGCGTTTTACGCATTTTAGAGTTGGCTACCATTTCCATCGCTTTGGTGATCTTTTGCGTACTTTGGATACTGGCAATTTTCGTTCTAATCTCTTTTGCATTAGCCATTTGTTACCTCACCCTTACCAAGTTTGAGTTGATTTAAAGCTTTCAAGCAATGCTTTTAACTTACTTTCAATCTCATCGTTGTAATTGCCTGTCTCGTCGATCTGTTTTACAAAATCGGCATATTGACTATGGGCATAAGATAGAAGTGCTGTTTCAAATGATAATACTTTAGCAAGTTCAACATCTTCTAGATAACCACGCTCAGCGGCATAAAGTACAATTGATTGCTCTGCAACAGTCATTGGTGAATATTGCTTTTGTTTGAGTAATTCAGTTACTTTTTCACCGTGGCTTAATTGGTTTCTTGTTGCTTCGTCTAAGTCAGATGCAAATTGTGAGAAAGCGGCTAATTCACGATATTGTGCAAGTGCTGTACGAATACCGCCTGATAATTTTTTCATTATCTTAGTTTGAGCCGCGCCACCTACACGAGAAACCGAGATACCTGGGTTTACCGCAGGACGGATACCCGAGTTGAATAAGCTGGTTTCAAGGAAGATCTGACCATCTGTAATCGAAATTACGTTAGTTGGTACGAATGCAGAAACGTCACCCGCTTGAGTTTCGATAATTGGTAACGCAGTTAATGAACCGGTTTTACCTTTTACTTCGCCTTTAGTGAACTCTTCAACATAAGCTTCGTTAACACGAGCTGCACGTTCAAGTAAACGTGAGTGAAGATAGAACACGTCACCAGGGTAAGCTTCACGTCCAGGTGGGCGACGAAGTAGTAATGAAATTTGACGATAAGCAACGGCTTGTTTCGATAAATCATCATAAACAATTAGTGCATCTTGTCCGCGGTCACGGAAGTATTCTCCCATAGCACAACCCGCGTAAGGTGCTAAGTATTGTAATGCTGCTGATTCAGACGCTGATGCAACAACCACAATGGTATTTTTAAGTGCACCGTGCTCTTCAAGTTTACGCACTACGTTAGCAATAGTTGATTGTTTTTGACCGATTGCGACGTAAATACATTTAACACCAGAATCACGTTGATTAATAATGGCGTCGATGGCTAATGCGGTTTTACCGGTTTGACGGTCACCGATGATAAGTTCACGTTGACCACGACCAATTGGAATCATTGAGTCAACCGCTTTATAACCAGTTTGTAACGCTTGGTCAACAGATTGACGATCGATAACGCCTGGCGCAACAACTTCTACAGGTGAGAAGCCGTCATGTTGAATCGAACCTTTACCATCAATTGGTTCACCAAGTGTGTTAATAACACGGCCTAATAAACCATCACCTACTGGTACCTGTAAAATACGGCCAGTACATTGTACTTTCATCCCTTCAGATAAGTCTTCGTATGGTCCCATGACCACCGCACCAACAGAATCTCTTTCAAGGTTTAATGCCATTGCATATCGGTTGCCTGGTAATGCAATCATTTCGCCTTGCATGACATCAGTTAATCCGTGGATTCGAAGGATACCATCACTTACTGAGATGATCGTTCCTTCATTGTGAGCATCACTCACAATATTGAACTGAGCTATCCGCTCTTTAATTAGTTCACTTATTTCAGTTGAATTTAGCTGCATTATCAGTCCCCTTAAGACTGTAGAACGTCATTTAGTCGATTTAGACGTCCTCTGATACTACTATCAATAACCATATCGCCCGTACGAATAATAAAACCAGAAATGAGCGATTTATCAATATGACATTTTAGTTTTACTTTTCGTGATAAACGTTTTTCGACAGCGACAGAAATTTTATCAAGTTGTTCACTAGTAAGCTCATTGGCAGAAATTACATCAACGTCTGCTTGCGCTTCTCTTTCTAAACAGTATTGCTCAAACAATGTTAACACTTCAGGAAGAAGGGATAAGCGTTTGTTTTCAGCCATCACTTTAATAAAATTAGTGCTAAACTCATCAAGCACATCTTTACAGATGTTGATGAGTAAGTTAGCCACTGAATCGGTTTTCATGTCAGATGTTAAAATGCTTTTTATTTGAGCATCTTTGCTCACTTCAGCAGTTAACACTAACATTTTGTGCCATGATTCGATGCTATTTTTTTCAACAGCAAAGTCGAAAGCGGCTTTAGCATAAGGGCGAGCAATCGTAATTAAGTCAGCCATTGCTCTATTCTCCTTATAGTTCAGCTACGAGTTTATCAATGATGTCGCTGTTAGCGGCTTCATTAACAGAACGTTCAATAATTTTTTCTGCACCGGCAATAGCGAGTGTAGCGACTTGTTGTTTAAGCTCTTCACGAGCGCGTTTACGCTCAGCCTCAACTTCAGCAAGTCCTTGAGCAACAATCCTTTCTTTTTCACGAGTAGCTTCTTGTTTAGCTTCTTCTAGAATGGCTGCTTTGCGTTTATTCGCTTGCTCAATAATTGCATTAGCCTCAACCTTAGCCTGTTGCATTATGTCAGATGTATTTGCTTTGGCTAATTCCAAATCTTTTTTTGCTGTTTCTGCTGAAGCTAATCCTTCCGCTATCTCTTTTTGGCGTTTTTCAATCGCTCGGATAACCGGAGGCCAAACAAACTTCATACAGAACCAAACAAACAATACAAATGTAATTGCTTGGCCGAGGAGAGTTGCGTTCATATTCATGAGACAATTCCTCTTAAATTATTATTAACCAGCAACAGCAAAAATAACATATAGCGCAATACCCACACAAATCATAGGAATCGCATCAACTAAGCCCATAACGATAAAGAATTGTGTACGTAACATAGGCATTAATTCTGGTTGACGAGCAGCACCTTCTAAGAATTTACCACCTAATAGACCGATACCAACTGCACCACCGATTGCAGCTAATCCCATCATTATGCCAGCGGCTACAAATAACATACTCATACTATCCATTATATACTCCAGTTTATTATCTAAAAAAAAGTTAAAATTAATGATCTTCTGTTGTTGAGGCCATCGCTAAATAGACGATAGTCAACACCATAAAAATAAATGCTTGTAAGGTGATTATCAAAATATGGAAGATAGCCCATGGTAGTGATAATACCCATTGTGACCACCAAGGTAATAATGCTGCTATTAAGATGAAGATAAGTTCACCAGCATACATGTTACCGAAGAGTCGTAATCCTAAAGAAACAGGTTTAGCCAATAAGCTAACAAGTTCAAGGACTAAATTGATTGGTGCAAATGCCCAATGATTAAATGGATGCAAGGTGTATTCTTTAATAAACCCTGAAATCCCTTTATATTTGATTGAATAAATGATGATAAGTGCAAAGACACCGAGTGACATTGACATTGTGATACTCACGTCAGCTGTCGGTACGACTCTTAAATGAGATAGACCTAAATATTGTCCCGCATAAGGTAGGAAATCAACAGGGATTAGATCCATTAAGTTCATTAAAAATACCCAGATAAACACAGTAAGTGCTAAAGGGGCAATGAGTTTATTTTGACCTGTGAACATGTCTTTGACAGTATTATTTACAAATTCAAAGATCATCTCTACCGCACATTGAAGTTTACCTGGTACGCCACTCGTCGCTTTCCTTGCTACACGATGGAAAATCCATAAGAAAAGCACACCAAGTACAATTGAGAAGAACAAGGAATCAAGATTAAAGGTCCAAAAACCAGAACCAACTTGTAAGTTCTCCAGATGGTGTTTTATATAAGCTTGCGGTGAAGCTGGAGAGGAAACTGCCATATAACCCTCTTACCTATTTTAAAAATAAAAACTACAGTTTGTTTTTGCCTTAAAAGGTATAAACAATCACTGCAATAACCGAAGCTATTATTTTAAACCTAATTCCCTATAATAAGTCAACAACTGATTAAAAAAATAAAGAATTTAGACACTTTTTACTAATTTTGTGTAAAGAATAACAGCTTTACCGATCACTTTATTAGAAATATTGTTCATCAATAGCTTAATTAATGATGAAAAAACAGGCTAATTTGATGCTTTAACTGCATTGGCAATTTGTTCCGCTAATTTTTGCACTTGAGAGTGATTACTACCTTCTACCATTACGCGGATAAGCGGTTCGGTGCCTGATTTGCGTATCAATACCCGACCTTCATTGCCAAGTTGCGTTTCTGCCTGTTCAATTGCAGATTTGACCGCAGCATTGGCTAATGGGTTTCCTGTATAACGGACGTTAATTAATATTTGTGGTAGCATGGTCATGCCTTGACATAATTCAGCGAGTGACATGTTATTTCTTATCATTGCTGCCAGAACTTGTAAGCCTGCAACAATACCATCGCCTGTTGTAGTTTTATCAAGTAAAAGGACATGGCCTGAATTTTCTGCACCTAATCGCCAATTTTTTTCAACCAGCATTTCAAGCACATAACGGTCCCCCACTTTTGCTCGTACAAATGGGATGCCAAGATTTTTAAGGGCGATTTCAAGTCCCATGTTGCTCATCAAGGTCCCGACAACGCCACCTTTAAGTTGACCTTGCCTTAAGGCTTCACGAGCAATAATGTAAATAATTAAATCACCATCAATTCTATTGCCTTTATGATCGACCATAATGATGCGGTCACCATCACCATCAAGAGCAAAGCCCAAGTCAGCTTTTTCTTCAAGGACAGTTTTAGTTAATGCTTTTACATCAGTAGCACCACAGTTTTCATTAATATTGACTCCATCCGGTTCACAACCAATTTTTATTACTTTAGCACCAAGTTCTCGAAGTACTTTTGGGGCAATGTGGTAAGTGGCTCCGTTGGCACAATCCACAACAACTTTTAGTCCTGATAGACTTAAGTCGTGATCAAAGGTGCTTTTACAAAATTCGATGTATCGACCCGCTGCATCGGTTATTCGGCTTGCTCGGCCAAGTTGTTTTGATTCAACACAGTCGATCTGTTTTTCAAGCTCGGCTTCGATTTCTAATTCAATGGCGTCATCGAGTTTTCGCCCTTCAGTTGAGAAAAATTTAATACCGTTATCATAAAATGGGTTATGAGAGGCCGATATGACTACACCCGCATCAGCCCGAAATGTGCGAGTTAGATAAGCAATGGCAGGTGTTGGCATTGGTCCAGTAAAAGCAGCAGCGACGCCCGCGGAGGCAAATCCTGCTTCTAAAGCCGATTCAAGCATATAACCTGAAATACGAGTATCTTTACCGATGAGGACTTTTTTAACACCATCTTTAGCCAGTACTCGTCCTGCTGCCCAGCCTAACTTGAGGGCGAAATCAGGCGTGATAGGATATTCTCCAACTTTTCCACGAATACCATCTGTCCCAAAATATTTCCGATTAGACATGTTATTTCCTCATACTAAAGTTTTTTATTTGACCAATTGCCTTTCTTATAAGTCGTTTTTTATCCTATAAAAGGAAGCGAAGTAAAATTATTCTCGATTGTCATTAGCAAATTTTAATAATACTTGGCTCTCTTTTATAAAACGTTCAGCATAACTGCCAAACCATTTAGTTACTTCATTAAAATTTTCAATGAATTTAGTTTTATCTCGTTGTTCAATTAATTTAACCATTTGCCCAAAACATTCATAATAGCGTTTGATTAACTCAATATTTTCATCTGACGCCATGATGATATCGGCATAAAGAACGGGATCTTGAGCAAATAAGCGACCAACCATCATTAACTCCAAGCGATAAATAGGTGATGATAAGGTAATTAATTGTTCTAAATCAGCGTGTTCTCGTTGTAAATTTACACCATATGAGAACGAAGTAAAATGGCGTAATGCTTGAATAAACGACATACATTTGTCATGCTCTTTGGCATCAATCGCGCACAAATTGGCTCCCCAAATTCGCATCTGTTCAATTAACCATTGATATTGTTCAGGATATCGACCTTGGCAGTAGACAATGACTTGTTTGGCTAAATTTGGCACGTCCGGACCAAACATTGGATGCAATCCAACCACAGGCCCCGCGTGTTTGGCTAGCATGGCTTGTAAAGGTTTGACTTTGATTGATGTAAAATCGGTTAAAATGCAATCTTTAGGTAATGGCGGTAATTGTTCAATTATTTCGCATGTTTTGTTGATAGGTACTGTAACAATAACGGCAGCGGCATCAGCGACAACTTCGGCTGCTTGATGCATGGTTTTGGAACCTAAGGTTTTAACTTCATAACCTGATAGGGTAAATAGTTTGGTAAATAATCTACCCATTTGTCCATTACCGCCAATGATGACAATCGAGCCTTTGCCGTTGTAAACTTTTTTAAAACCTTTGTCGTTTTCACTGATATAGGATTCACGCATTAACCGGCGTAAAATATCCTCAATTAATGCGGGTGATATACCTAAATTTTCGGCTTCTTGCTTACGTTTAGCTAACATATCGGCTTCACGTTTAGGATCATAAATCGGAATTCCATGCTCGCTTTTTACCTCACCAACTTCAGCAACTAATGCTAGTCGTTGACTAATTAAAGCTAAAATTGATTTGTCAACTTCATCAATTTTATGACGCAATGAAAGTAATTCCTTAGACATATTGTTGATCCTTTAATCACTAGTTATAGCTTTCGCTGTAATTGCTTAACAGTATAACGTATTTTTGGTAGCATGGGTCAATTGCAAAATTAAATCAAATACAATAAATTTATGATTAAAGTTTTATCTTTTAATATTAATAGTATTCGTATTAGAATCCATCAATTAGCTGCGATTATTGAAAGACATCAGCCCGATATCATTGGTTTACAAGAGACTAAAGTTCATAATGACCAATTTCCAATCGAAGAACTTAAGCAATTTGGCTATCATTTATATTATCACGGTCAAAAAGGTTATTATGGTGTAGCCTTATTGACTAAGCAAAAACCGTTGTCGGTCGAGTGTGGGTTTCCGACCGATGAAGATGGTGCTCAATGTCGATTAATGGTAGCTGAATTTCCTACTAGCAAAGGTAATTTGACCGTCATTAATGGTTATTTCCCGCAAGGTGAAAGTTTGCATAATGAAATTAAATATCCAGCTAAGCGTAAATTTTATCAAGATTTAATTGAATATATACAGGATCGACAGCTGAATAGCCAATTATCACTCATTATGGGTGATATGAATATTTGTCCAACTGATTTAGATATTGGGATTAATGAAAATAACCGCAAACGGTGGTTAAGTGCGGGTAAATGCTCTTTTTTACCTGAAGAGCGTGAATGGATAAATAATTTAATGGCAGCAGGTTATACTGATACTTACCGTCATGCCAATCCAGATACACAGAGATTTTCTTGGTTTGATTATCGTTCCAGAGGTTTTAGTGTAAAAACCGGATTAAGAATCGATCTTATTTTAGCTAGTGAAAAACTTATGCAGTATTGTGGTGAAACCGGTATTGATTACGATATTCGTGGTATGGAAAAACCTTCCGATCATGCGCCAATTTGGGCCGACTTTGATTTAGATTAAACTTGTTAGGATAATAGTATGCACAATAGTTCGATTTTATCGGTAAAAGATCTTAATCAAATAGTTAGAGATTTGCTTTCTGATGCTATTGGGCAAGTTTGGTTAGTTGGTGAAATTTCCAATTTTTCTCGTCCAGCTTCAGGTCATTGGTATTTCACTTTGAAAGATGATATTGCGCAAGTGCGTTGTGCCATGTTTCGTAATAATAATTATCGTACGGGATTTACCCCTCAAAATGGTCAACAAGTTTTAGTTAATGCCTCGGTAACTCTTTATGAAGCACGTGGTGATTATCAATTGGTTATTAATCAATTGCAACCAGCTGGTGCTGGTTTGTTACAACAAAAGTTTGAGCAACTAAAGCAAAAACTGTCAGAAGAAGGATTGTTTGATCCGATTTATAAAAAGTCGTTACCTGATAATATTCGTACGGTTGGGATTATTACTTCGTCAACAGGTGCAGCACTACATGATATTTGTCAGATATTAAACCGGCGCGATCCAAGTTTGAATTTGATTATTTACCCAACGTCGGTACAAGGTACCGAAGCAGCGGCACAAATTGCCAGAATGATTCAAATCGCAAATATTCGCCAAGAATGTGATGTTTTAATTGTTGGGCGAGGAGGGGGATCGCTTGAAGATCTTTGGTCATTTAATGAGGAGCTTTTAGCTAGAGCTATTTTTGCTAGTCAATTACCTATTATTAGTGCTGTTGGTCATGAAGTTGATTTCACCATTGCTGACTTTGTTGCTGATGTGCGCGCAGCTACCCCATCGGCAGCAGCTGAGTTGGTTAGCCGGGATAAGCTAGAGCAGATAAAAAGTTTACAAGTTCAAGAACAATACTTATGTATGGCGATTGATTACTATTTAGTACGTCGACGAGAATTATTAAATAAGCGTTATCAACGATTGCAATCACAACATCCTCAAACTAAATTATCTAAGCAATTAAATCGTTTATTAACTAGTCGTCATGCTTTATTTGAAAATATGCAGCACTATTTATCTAAACAATCCTATCGACATAATATGCTGGATAAATATTTGTTACGTGTTTCACCACAACATAAAGTGCTCTATTATGGTCAAAACCTAGAGAGAAAACAGCAGCAACTGATTAATCTGGTTCAAAAAAGGTTAACGGACGCTAAGCATGAATTTGTATTAAAAACATCTCAGCTTAATAGTGTTAGTCCACTTGCTACTTTAGATCGTGGTTATTCAGTAACGACTAACCAGCAACAACAAGTGATAAGAACGGTTGAACAAGTGTCTATTGGTGACTTTATTTTAACCCAGCTTAAGACAGGTAAATTAATCAGCCAAATTGTTGAGATAGATAAAAAAAATAAGTAAAACTGCTCTTTTTTCAATAATGTTTAACTCAACACATTGGATAAAATTGCACCTCAAATAGTATTAAGGATATAATATCTGACATGTTGGAAAATACTAAGAGAATAAAGTGGTTATACATCCTCCAATAGGTATTGATTTAGGTACTACCAATAGTTTAATTTGTGTTTGGCAAAATGGCCAGCCGACACTAATTCCCAATTCAATAGGTGAAGTTGTTACTCCTTCAGCTGTCAGCATTGATGAAGATAATACCATTTTGGTTGGTCATGCGGCTTTATCTCGTTTAACTACTCATCCTAGTCGTAGTGCAGCAGCATTCAAACGTTTTTTAGGTTCAAGTAAAGTTTTTGAGTTGGGTGATCAAAAATTTACCCCAACAGAACTTTCAGCATTAGTTTTAAAATCATTAAAAGCGGATGCTGAAGCTTTCTTGAAACAAGAAATTCGTGATGTCGTGATTTCAGTTCCCGCTTATTTCAATGACGAACAGCGTAAACAAACTCGCTTTGCTGCTGAGCTTGCAGGATTAAACGCGGTCCGTCTAATCAATGAGCCCACAGCTGCTTCAATGGCGTATGGATTACATGAAGAACAATCAGGAAATACGCTGGTTTTTGACTTAGGTGGTGGCACATTTGATGTGACAGTATTGGAATATGCAATGCCAATCATTGAGGTTCATGCATCAGCAGGCGATAACTACTTAGGCGGTGAAGATTTTACTCATGAAATAGTTAAAGCATGTTTGAGTGAATGGGAACTTAAACAAGAAGATATTCCTGTCGATGATTATGCGCGTTTATTGGATTTAGCTGAACAATTAAAATGTAAGCTAAGTGGCGAGCAAATGCATAATTTGACATGGTTTTGGCAAGATAAGCAATGGCAATTTTCATTAAATGAAGTAAGAGCTAAGTCAATTTGGTTGCCATTACTCAATCGATTACGAGCGCCAGTTGAACAAGCATTAAGTGATGCTCGCTTAAAGGCTAATGAACTCGAACATATTGTTTTAGTTGGTGGTTCATCGCAATTAGGTGTGGTTCGTGAGTTAGTGACAAAGTTATTTGGTAAACTGCCTTATCGTCATATCAATCCAACTACTATTGTTGCACAAGGTGCAGCTGTTCAGGCGGCATGTCGTTTGCGAAATGCCGATGTTGAAGAGGTTATTCTAACCGATGTTTGCCCATATACACTTGGTATTGAAATTTCTTCGGGTAATATTAAAGGGTTATTTTCGCCAATTATTGAGCGTAATACGATAGTTCCAACTTCAAAGGTCAAAACGTTTTACACTTCATACCCTCAACAAAAAAGTATTATGCTTTCTGTTTATCAAGGTGAGAATCCAAAGGTTGAAAATAACGTTTTGATTGATGAATTTGAAGTGCCAGTCACACCTATGGAAAAAATACAAGGTATTGATGTTCGCTTTAGTTATGATTTAAATGGTTTGCTTGAAGTCGACGTGGTATTACTTGAAACAGGGGCATTGCATGGTAAAGTGATTGATCACAGTCCGATTGGATTAACCGATAAACAAAAACAAGAAAGCCATGACCGATTAGCGGCACTTAAAATTCATCCTCGTGATGAAATGTTAAATCGTACTTTATTAGCAAGGTTAGAGAGAGCATGGGCACAATCATTGGGTGATGAACGACTACTCATTGGCTCTTATATCGAAGCTTTTATGGAAGTCTTAAATCAGCAAAATCTTGAAGAGATAGAACAGGTTCGAAGCGAAATTGAATCGAATCTTAACGATCTTAATCGATAATCAGATAGATTTAAAATATCCCCTTTGGTCATAATTAAATAGCTTTTCAAAGGGGATTTTATACAAACGAGATAGTATACAAAGATGATAGTATACAAAGAAGATAGCATAAGCCGTATCTTTGCTTAGCTATCTAATGGTGGTCCATAGCGATTAGTTTGATTAATTGAGGGTGAGAAAATAGAAAGACGATATTTTCCGCTACTATATGCATCATTTGAACGTCGCCTAATTGCAAAAATAATATTAATTATAATTAATGCAAATAATATATAGTAAATCATATGATGAGATGATTTCACCCCACTTAACTTTATTATCAAAAAACTTAATATCGCGGTGACGCAACATATTTGATTATAAAAACCTTTGCCATTGGTTCGACCATTCCAACGCCATATTTGATTCGATTTATTTTTAGGTAGTGATTTTGCTTCAAGGTTCTTTTGATTTTCAATATTTTTTGCTAGAAGTAGTGTCGAGCATAAACGTAATATTAGATCATTATCCGTATCACTTCTAATATTCTCCAATTTATTACTTTTATCATCATTAAAAATCATATTATCTTCAGATAAATTTTCATTAAGGGTTTTCAATTGGTTTAATAATTGATAAATATCACGATTTTCTTTCCTAAATGAGGAGGAGATTGATAGTTTGTTCTCAAATGCTTTAGCTAATTGTTGCAATGCTTCATCATCACCAGCTAATTTTTGTAAGACCTGATGTAACTCCTCTTTTTGATTCAGTTTATTTAAGATTATTGTATGGAGTAGCATTAAATATGCTGGTGAGTGGTTAGCTAATTTAGCTTGCCATAATTGATCTATATTTTGTTTGATATCGGTAAAATTAACATCCTCAGGTATATCAATAAAATATTCAATGGCATTAGGGTAATTACATAACATACTACTAGTTAACTTGTTATTACAATCGATCAGATTATATAACTCAACTTCATTTTGCCATTCATTAGACTTAAAAGTATTTAGTAGTGGTGTGAGTTGATCATCATCAGGCAAATGAAATAACTGATTATTTTTCCTAATGAAATTTGCAGCTTTAAACGGCGAATTACCAATAGTCACGACCAATAGACAATGACGATACCATTGCCAATATGCATCTTTATTCTCAGTAATTAACTCGACTGGTAATTTGGGTAAATTATCTCGCCCTCTGAAATGAAAATATATTGGCCAGTCAAACATCTCCATATTGCGATAGTTAATATTTCTATATAAATTTAGTTTAGCTGTGTCTGGAATATCATCGAATCTATCTAGCCATAAACGACCAAATAAAACATATTCACCATTTTCATCTGGGTCAAACTTAGTTGGAATAATAGTATCATCATAATATAACCAAGCTTTAAATTCTTGGACTGGTGAAAGTTTTGTTAGCCATTCAAGGTGCTGTTTAGCCTGGCGTTGTAGATTTTGTAAGATAAATTGTTCAAATTGATCTTCAAAGTGATCATTTAAGATTGCATGTAATAATGTTTCATTACCGTGTCGTAACATAATTGCATGACGATATAAGCGATAAAAGCTACTGGTTCCATCATCATGTAATAATGTATATAACACTTGGCGATAATTCCAATTAATATCAGTTGCCCATCTAATAACATTAGCAATTTCTTCTGGGTAATCTTCTATTTTTAATTTAAACAATCGCGAGTTTGTAGATGTAGTAAGCTGGGGTATCGCATATAAATATTTATTATCAGTTTCAGCGGGTAGACAATGTGATTGATTAAGTGCAAGGAGCAGTAAAGGTAAATAATTTTGATGGTTTTTGGTACACCACTCAATTAACCAAAAAGTAGCTTGCTCTTGATATTGTGGTAAATGATATAACTCTACCCAGAATTGAAAGGCATTTTCTTCATCTTCAAGTAAAGAGTATTGTATTGCTGCAACAACTTTCCATTGATTAGCTTCATCTTGATTGGAATTAGCGATGCGAGTTAAAGCATACTCTAATAAACTTTTATTTTTCACTTTAGCAAAGCTATGCCAATGAGCTAAATCTTCCATCAATTCCTGGTTATTGGGTAAGTAAATCACAGTATGAATAGAAAAATACTTATTTAATTCCTTATAAGGTTTATCCCAAAAAATCCATTGCGCATTACGCACATAATTGATAGTTTCATTTTGTACTGCTTTATTATTTTTAGGTAGGCAGTTATAGTCAAACAAATCACCTCGTTCAATGTGATCGAAAAAATTCTCGTACATTTCAATCTTATCAGGATAGTGATCCATCACTTGTTGGCGCCAACGTAAATTTTCTGCCAATATTTTTAAGCAAGTAAGTGATATGGTTAATGTATCATAACTGATATCTAACATTTTCCATTTGGCAATATCTAATACAGACATTGGGTAATCAAAAAAGGAGGCAATAAACTTTTGCCATTCATCAACATCATTGCAGCGAGCAGGATCATCTAGTAAAGCTTGATAATTATCGCAGATCTCTTTGACTTGGCGTTCTTCTTCGGTAATGCTTACTTCCTCTTGCTCTTGATTGGACTGTTCATCTGTTTCTTCTGGTGACTTTGCGTATTGCATCGCCAATTCATAAGCTTCCCGTAAAGCTTTAAAGCCTACTGGATCTGTTTCGGGGTGATATTGCGGAAGTTTTGCCCGATAAGCATTACGAATTTCTGTTATATCAATGGTTTTATCAATACCCAATAATTGCCAAAAATTATTATTCATGACCAAGCATACTCCATTAAAGATTGTGGTTTTTCTATTTCTTCAAGTTCGATATACCAAGGTAAATGATGGTAGGGGGAGTCTTCATTGGAATATAATTTGGACATAGTCCAATTACGCGATGAGCGACATAATTCGCAACGTAGCTGCTCTAAATCTTCTTTATTGGATAATGATTCCCAATATTGATACCCAATAAACCATCCTGAAAAATAGCTTTGCCAAGATGAATAATAGTGCTGAGCTCGTAGCGCTATTCTATAAAAAATCCATAGTGCTTCATCTTCAGTAATGAACATATTGCTGGTGCCATTGCGTAATAGATAGCCCATTCTTGCATAATCAAAGCTACGTATGCCACCAACACCACACTCGGAATAGGTTTTTTCTACATATTCAATTAAGACTTTATCGTAATCGCAGTGTTTTTCAATATATTTAAGCCAATGAGGAGCGGTTAATCTTGGGTACATAAAATAGTGTTTAGATAAAGCCGGCGCATGACCATCATCAACCATATCAAAAATCATTGATAATAGGCTTTCTCGAGAGTCAATGCCCCAGTCTTTTTTCATATCAGTATAATTTCGTTCTGGATAAAAATAAGGTGAGGTATAACTTGCGCCTTCTTCTTTATTTAATGCAACCATTGGTGCAGATAATCCAAATAACCAATCGATACAATCTTGATGCATAGCTTAACTCTGTTAATGTTTATTATTAATCTGTGTAAAAAGATAGCAGATTTTATAGAAAAATAAATGTTTGTTTTAACAAGTAGAGTAATTGCTTTCTTGAGATATGTTAATTAAAAATAATCAAATAACTTTTACATTTCAGAATAATAAAATTATTTTGCAAATCATTATCTACAAGGCATAATAAAAAGAATTTATCAGTATTTGAATTTTACTGAGCTGTAAATAAAAGGAGTAATAATGAAAAAAATTGTCTTAGTTGCTGTATTAGTATCGGGTGCTTTAATGCTACAAGGTTGTGTCGCGGCTGTTATTGGTGTCGGCGCTGGCGCTACAGCAAAAGTTGCAACCGATCCACGTACTACTGGAACGCAAGTTGATGATACAACGCTCAATACCAGAATGAATAATAAGCTAAGCGAAAATGGTCCTTTCTTTATAGGCTCTCGTATTTCTTCAAGTACCTATGATGGCAATATTATTTTAACTGGCCAAGCGAATGCAGAACAAATTGAAAAGGCTGAACGTCTTGCATATCAAGTTGAAGGTGTGAAGAAAGTTTACAATCAAATTCGTTCAGGTGAGCCTGTCGGTGCTGGAACTATCAGTAATGATATGTGGATAACAACAAAAGTTAAATCACAACTTGTCATGAATTCCAAAACAAAAGCACGTAATATCAAAGTGGTAACTGAAAATAGCGAAGTGTTTTTAATTGGCATTGTTACCAGTGAAGAAGGGCAAGAAGCCGCTAATGTTGCAAGTAAAGTTGCTGGCGTGAAGAAAGTTGTTACATTATTCACTCAACGCTAATCATAAATAGTTAAAAAAAGGAGAATTTATTCTCCTTTTTTTACATCATTAGTTAACAATTTAATTCGTTCAATTATTTTATCTAGTCCTTGCTGCCTGGATTGACTCAATTCATCAATAATTTTTAACTGATTTAATATCGCGTGAAAATCAAGAGCCTTAATTTGTTCTGCATTTTTATTATTGGCAATCATAATTAAAACGGCGAGTAATCCTTTAACAATTCGACCTTCGCTGTCACCTTGAAAAATAAATGAATCATCAGGTTGTTTTTTGACTGTTAACCATACACGGTTTTCACAGCCATCAATCTGATTAGCCTCAGTTTTTTGGTCATCAGGAAACGCTGGTAATTGCTTTGATAAAGCAATTAATTGCCGATAACGATCTTGCCAATTATGTTGCTTAGAAAATAGTTCAAATAGTGGTGATAACATAATAAAACCAGTTAGTAATTAGAGATAAAAGATAAGCGATTAGCGTAAAATCCTAAGTTAATACCTCAATAGCATTTTTCAGTGCTGTAACAAAACTATCAATGTCTTGCTGATTATTATATGGCATTATTGAAATGCGAATAACCCCATGACAGCCAAGTTTATCCATCAGCGGCTTTGCACATAATCCACCTGTTCGAATTGCTATGTTTTGTTCACTTAATAAAATAGCGATATCATTATGATGAATGTTGTGCATATTAAAGCTAATTATTGGACTATTCTTAACACTGTAGAATTGGATATGGTTCAATTCACTTAATTTTGATTCAGCGTAATTTGCCAATTGTGTTATATAACCATTTAATTGTGCTTCATCCCATTTTTTTAGCCAATCTAATGTTGCTTTAAAACCAAGTATTCCTGCAATATTTTGGGTACCAGCTTCGAATTTATAAGGCAAATCTTCGACTTCAAAATCTGAAAATGTTGTATTTTTCAACATTTTTCCGCCACCTTGCCAAACGTCCATCTGTTCTAATAAATGTTGTTTTCCATATAGAACGCCAAGCCCTGTTGGGCCATATAACTTATGGGCAGAAAAAGCGTAAAAATCGATATCTAGCTTTTCAACATCAATTGGCTGATGAACAACACCTTGTGCACCATCTACCACTAAAATGGCATTATGCTGATGGACTAATTGACTAATTTTTACTAAATCTGGGCAAAAGCCAGTAACATTAGACATCTGGGTTATGGCCACAATTTTAGTTTTGGGTGATAGTAATGATGAAAGTTCATTAACATCGGCAGTCCACTTAATTACCTTTGCACCAGTTTGTTTGGCTACGATTAACCAAGGTAATAGGTTGCTATGGTGCTCTAATTCGCTGACAATTATTTCATCATCGGCCTGTAGTAAAGGTCTCGCATAACTTTGCGCAATTATATTTATAGATTCGGTGGTTCCACGAGTCCAAACAATTTGATGGCTTGATTGACTATGAATAAACTTAGCCACACTTTGCCGAGCTTCACTAATCGCTGTGGTAACTTTTAGTGCATCTTGGTGTAAACTGCGCTGTGCGGTTGCGGTATTATGTGCATAATATTCAACCGTTGTATCAATCATAGTTTGCGGTTTTAACGCAGTAGCAGCCGAATCAAGATAAACAGAGTTACTTAGAGCAGGGAAATCTGCTCTAAATTTTTCAGGTAGTTTATTGTGTAAGTTCAAGTCCAGCAATCCCATTCCAATAACCATTACAGTCTCGTTTATGTTCAATATGTAATGGGTTTGTGCCGTCTTCATTGGCTTTAAATTGTTTAACTATATCAAGCGTTTCAATACCAAGTGGTGAAATACGCACAATATCGACTAACCCTTTCATATCTTTAAGATTATTACCTAAATTGTAACAATAACCACTTTGAGTTTGAATGCCATTTAGTACAAACACCTTTTGTTGTTCTTGAGAAAAGACTTCTCGTCCTACAGGATATTTTATACAGCAAGTTTCACATTTATCTTTTGGTCTATCTTCTGATCTGGCTGTAAAACAACGAGCAGAATAAGCTAATGGCAAATAACCATAACTAAACACTTCAACCTCAAATTTACGATCAATTTTTAAAGAATCAAATTGGTTGAGAACATTATTTAACCAATCACGAGATAGTTCTACGGGCATACACCACCGTACCATACCTTGTTTTTGTAATAATTTTAGCGTAAATGCGTTGTAACAGTTAATCGCTGGGCCAGCGACGAAAGGTACTTTATTATCGTGGGCAATATTAATGGCAGCCAAATCATTAGCTTCAACTAAAAAGTCACCATTATTTACTAATTGTCTTAAATCGTTCAGTTCTGATGGCGCTTCCAGTAACGCAAGGGTAGAGAGTACTACTTGTTTACCAGACTTAGCAATTTCTTTGGCTAAATCTAACCAATTAGGTACTTTCATTTCACGGCGTTTGGTGCATACCGTTTCGCCCATATAAATAATATCAGCTTCACTATCTTTAGCGGCTTGATAAAAAGATTCAGTTTCAATTTTAGGCCAATAATAAAGCACTGGTCCTAATGCATATTTCATAGTTTTGCTCACTATATTTAAATTCTTGAATAGTCAATTGGCTAGCACATTAATATTGAAAACTACTAAGATTATTATATGTTTATTTTATTTTAAAATTTCAATATCAATGCTGACCAATTATTGCCATTTACGGTGATAAGCACCTAAAGTTGTTTGAGTCCCTTCTGAAACAGAGCCCAAGGTATCCATCCAATTCTTTTCAGCTTGGAATGCTTGTGGATTCGCTTTATAGCGATCAATAGCTTGTCTCCATACTTTTGTGACTTGTTCTACATAAGCTGGACTGCGTTGCCTTCCTTCAATTTTAACGGAAGCGATATTTGCAGCAAAAAGCTCCGGTAATAGTTCAATTGTATTTAAACTGGTTGGCTCTTCAATTGGATGATAAAGTGTATTTCCAACAAAATAACGTCCCTTACAAAGTGTTGGATACCCAGCATTTTCACCTTGTTTATGACAATCAATTAAAACATTGTTGAGTCTTGATTCAAGCCCTTTATCGGTCTCTTCCCAACGGACAAATTTTGCAGGAGAGCAAGCGCCAACAGTATTTGGCGATTCACCTGTTAGGTATGAAGATAAATAACAGCGACCTTCCGCCATAATACATAAACTACCAAACGCAAAAACCTCTAAAGGCACGGGTGATACTTGTGATAACTGTTTAACTTGATGCATAGATAACACACGAGGTAAAACAATACGATGCACCTGAAAGTTATTATAATAAAACTTAATTGACTCCTCATTAGTTGATGAGGCTTGCACTGAGACATGACGTTCAAGGTTCGGATACTTCTCAGCAGCATAATCAAGCATCGCTAAATCAGCAATGATTAAAGCATCAGCACCAATGTTAGCTGCAGTATCAACAGCATATTGCCATCGCTCAAAGTTTTCAGGATGAGCAAAGGTATTAATAGCTATATGTAATTTTTTACCGCGCTTGTGAACATAATCTGATGCTTCAACAAGTCGCTTTTCATTAAAATTTAAACCAGCAAAATGGCGAGCATTGGTATCATCTTTTAAACCAATATAGACAGCATCAGCTCCATTATCAATCGCCACTTTTAGGGATGGTAATGAGCCAGCGGGGCAAAGAAGTTCCATAATTATTCCTAACTTAAGTTCGGTATTTTATACGCCATATATTATGCAATAATTCCTAATTTAATGCGAATAATAAGCGAATTCCCAGACAAAAAAACATGTAACTTTATTTTTAATTTAAGTGTATGTATTAAATGATATTTTTACTAAAGCAAATGATTATGATTAATAATCATATTGAATTCAAACGGTAATAGTTAATATATGATAATTTACGATGTGATGAATAAAAAACCAGATATTTATAATTTAAATTTCTGGTTTTTATAATCAAAAAAGAATTTTATAACCGATTGATTAAAATCAATCTTTTATATGGTTAGCATACTATATTGCTAATAATTAATTCTTATTTAAAAGCATCTTCAAGTTGTATGAAATTTTTTTCTGAATTTAATTGAGTTATACAATTATTGATTAATTTTGAAGTAATATTTTGGACCAACTGATAGTTATTACTTTCCCATGCATCAAAAGTTTTGGTTTTATCATCTAGCGGTAAACTATCGCTAGAACAAGTAAAAGTAAATCCATTGGTTTTAATGAATGTTTGGTAAATAAAATTGTATTTATTATCAGTTATACCATCATAAATTAGTTTAAATTTATAAGGTTGAATAGTTATGGTGTGTTCTTTTTGTTTGTTAGCTTTTATTTTTTTTAATATTGTATATAACTGAGGTTTTAAAAGCTCCATGGTTTTATTTGGTACTGAATTTACATAACTACCTTTTAAATCTGTTTTTGAAAAAGTATTTACATTTCCACCAAGGTTACCAAAAAATGCAGTGGCAAATTGAACCATTTTTACTCCAACAGCTTGTGCTGTATCACCTCGGGTAACAACGTTTAAATAATTATTAGTATCATTAATTACCTGCCCATTAATGGCATTTTCAGTTATTACATTAATATTCGTGCCATTATTTAAGGTAATTACTTCTGTTTCTACAATCTTTGTTCTTGGTAATGATTCTCTATTTCCAGAACATCCAAATAATATGAACAAACTACAACTTAATAAAGCGTATTTAAAAATTTTCATAATTTTATGTTTCCTTTTGTATATTTTTATTTCATCAAATTATTTTTTATCTCCATAAATAATAAGTTAATATTTGAAGCATCTTTATTATTGTATTGAATATGACATTTGTCTAGATTTTGTTCAGTATATTTCTGAAGAACATATTAATATGCTAGCTAAAGCAATTTAATTTATGATGGGTTTTATTTTTCAAAGAGCGCTAATCTTTTTTCCATATTCCGTTAATTCTTTATCTTTCCAGTTTCATTTTACCCAAGCTAGATAAGCTTTTTGTCTAGCTTTAAAACATTTAGGTTTTATGCAAATAATGTGCTTCTTTAAATGGGGAGGGGCTTAGCTTACAAGACGAGAAAGTCTAAACTTAAAATATGCATTTTCATTCGAAAACTTCACAATTTAATATTTACACAGGTATTACACAAAATTTATATTTTCATATTAAATCTATTAAATTCAAGTAAGTATGTTAAATTTATTAAATAGTATAATTATAACTTTTATTATTAAATTTTGTTTTTATATTACGCAACAGCTTATTTATTGCCCAAATTTTTACTTTTGCGATTTCAAATCTAGATCCCAACATAATCTGGCAATAAATCGATAAAACCTTTATACTATGCCCTAAATTTTAGTATGACTTTGTAAGTTTGCTAAATTAACCCGTTCTTTAACATCATCAATTGGAAGAAAATTATGCATCCGATGCTTAATATTGCTATTCGTGCTGCTCGTAAAGCAGGTAATGTTGCCATTAAGGCCTATGAAAATCCTAGTTCAATCGAAATTGATACTAAAGGTGCTAATGATTTTGCGACTAATGCAGATCGTGCCGCTGAAGCTTTGATTATCGAAACAATCAAAAAAGCTTATCCAGATCATACTATTATTGCCGAAGAAAGTGGCCTTGCTAAAGGTAGTGATGCTGATACGCAATGGATAATTGACCCAATTGATGGTACTACAAATTTTATTAAAAATATTCCACATTTCGCTGTGTCTATTGCTGCTCGTGTCAAAGGTAAAACCGAAGTGGCGGTCGTTTATAATCCAATGAGTAATGAGTTGTTTACTGCTGCACGTGGTAAAGGTGCTCAACTTAATGGTTATCGTATTCGTGTAAGTAATGCTAAAGATTTAGAAGGTAGTGTGCTTGCAACAGCTTTCCCTTTTAAAGCGAAACAACATAGTGATAGTTATTTTGCAGTTTTGCAAAAATTATTTACTAAATGTGGTGATTTCCGCCGTACTGGCTCAGCTGCGTTAGATCTCGCTTATGTTGCATCAGGCCGTTTAGATGGCTTTTTTGAAATTGGTTTAAAACCATGGGATATTGCTGCAGGTGAACTGATTTTACGTGAAGCTGGTGGTGTGGTTACCGACTTTGCTGGCGGTAACAATTATATGGTTTCTGGTAATATTGTCGCAGGAAACCCGAAAATTGTTAAAGATTTGCTGGTGACGACTCAAAACGATTGGCCAGAAAAATTACGTAATTAATTTTAATTTCTTTCTCTAAATGCAGGGATGTATTGTCCCTGTATCTATACTTGTCATTAACCACGAACAGTAATTTATTGATCTAATGCGGTCATTGAACAATTAACTTGTAAGCCTTGATTATTTAAATAGTCACTGCCCCATAAATACATAGATTCAAGTACTGGTTTTATACTTTTGCCAAAATTAGTTAAAGAATATTCAACTTTAGGTGGTACCACCGGAAAAACCTGTCGATGAATTAAGCCATTTGATTCAAGTTCGCGTAGTTGTTGGGTTAGCATTTTAGCTGTGGCCGTTGGAATTTCTTTGTGTAACTCAGAAAATCTCATGGCGCTTTTGGACATCAATTTCCATAGTATTAGCGATTTATATTTACCACCAATCATATTAATTGTGACATCAACTGGGCAATAGGTAATTGTCTGGTCTTGTTTTTCACAATGGGGGTTGATAATCGAATTATTTTTCACTTGGTTATCTTTACAGTATCTTTTTGGGTAGTATATATCAAAAAGGTGCATTCTTGTTAAAAAGATAATTAATACTACAATATCTACCATACCTAAAATCAAGGAATGCCTCAAATGAAAACTATCGAATATAATTTTTTTGTTGAAGAGATGAGCTGCGCATCATGTGTTAGCCGTGTAGAAAAAGCATTAAAAAAGATTGATGGTGTGATTGATGTTAGTGTAAACCTTGCAACTGAAAAGGCCACCGTTAAGGCTAATGCTGATGTTAAATTAGAAACTTTAATGGCAGCAGTTGATAAAGCTGGTTACCATGCAGTGAAGATTTCCGAGCCTGAAATTCACGCTAAAGACGTGAGTAAGCAAGCATCAGTTTGGCCGATTATTATTTCGGTTATATTAGCACTTCCTTTTGTTTTGCCGATGTTATTTGAATTATTTGGAATTCATTGGATGATGCCCGCTTGGCTGCAATTAGTGATTGCTTCGATTGTACAATTTGGACTTGGCGCTAAATTTTATCGTAGTGGTTTTAATGCAGCTAAAGCATTGTCTGGGAATATGGATTTACTTGTTGCAATTGGTACCAGCGCTGCTTATGGGCTTTCTCTTTATCAGCTTATTATTGGTCATGCCGATCACCTCTATTTTGAGTCATCAGTGGTTATTATTACCTTGATCTTGATTGGTAAATGGTTAGAGTCAAGGGCCAAACATCAAACGACCCAAGCGATTGAGGCACTTTCTGCGCTTCGCCCTGAAGTGGCATTAGTTCGACAAGGGGAGCAAGAGGTGAGTTTGCCAATAAGTCAGGTTAAGGTTAATGATGTGGTGGTTATTAAACCCGGTGAGCGAATACCCGTTGATGGTATTGTTCTTGAAGGCGCATCAAGTTGTGATGAGTCTATGTTGACTGGGGAAAGTTTTCCGGTTACTAAAACACTCAATAGTACCGTAACCGGTGGAACTATAAATGGTGAAGGACTATTAATTGTAAAAACAACCGCTATTCAAGCTGATTCTATGTTGTCTAAGATTATTGCTATGGTTGAGTCAGCCCAAGCGAAAAAAGCACCAATTCAGCGTATTGTGGATCGGATTAGTGCTATTTTTGTACCCGTCATTTTATTGATTGCTTTAATTACACTGCTTGCTTGGGGCTTTATTTCTCATGATTGGCAGCAAGCTTTACTTCATGCGGTTGCGGTGTTAGTGATTGCTTGCCCATGCGCGCTAGGGTTAGCAACGCCAACAGCTATAATGGTTGGTACGGGGGTTGCTGCTCGTCATGGTATTTTGATTAAAGATGCCGAAGCACTTGAGACCTTACACAATATTAATACTGTAGCATTTGATAAAACTGGCACATTAACAATCGGTAAACCAGAGTTAGTTGAACTAGATGTGCTGGGCATGGAAACAGCCGATCAAATTCTTTCTGTTGCAGCATCTATGCAAGCAGGTAGTGAACACCCACTAGCTAAAGCAATATTAGCTAAGGATAAATCCTACAGTTATGCACAAAATATTACATCAATCGCGGGTTCAGGAGTGATGGCAACGATTGATAGCCATGAATATTATTTAGGCAGTCTGCGTTGGATGAAAACGTTAAATGCCTATTTTGTAGATATGCAGGATAAAGTTAATGAGCTTACGCAAAAAGGTTACACAATTTCATTTTTAGCCAAACAGCAATCAGAAAATAGTATTGTGATATTAGCCATATTCGGTTTTTCTGATGTTATTAAGCCTGAAGCGAAAAGTGCTATTGATGCATTACGTCAATTAAAGGTAAATACGGTTATGTTAACCGGTGACAATCAACAAGCTGCTAATTATGTAGGACAGCAATTAAATTTAGATAAAGTTATTGCTGAAGTTTTGCCTCAAGATAAAGCGAACTATATTTATCAATTACAAAAAGATAGCCAAAGTAATAATAAAGTTGCCATGGTTGGTGATGGTATTAATGACGCACCGGCTTTAGCTGCCGCTGATATTGGTATTGCAATGGGGACGGGAACTGATGTGGCAATGCATACAGCCAGTATTACTTTAATGCGTGGCAATCTATTTTTAATTGCCGATGCTATTGATATTTCTCGAAGAACTTATAATAAAATTAAACAAAACCTATTTTGGGCGTTTTTCTACAATTTAATTGGCATCCCTCTCGCTGCTTTAGGATTTTTGAATCCAATGATAGCCGGTGCAGCAATGGCACTAAGCAGTGTGAGTGTGGTGACAAATGCGTTGTTGTTGAAACGATGGAAAGCGCGTTCTGAATAATTTGATATTTTGTAAATTGAGGAGACGGATTGTCTCCTTATTTTTTATTTATAAGGTTAAATCCAATTTGTGACCCTTTACCTTGCTCAGTAACAAATACCCCAACTGCGGTAATGAGTTGTTCATTATAATAAATTAAGGGAATACGTGTGCGCATCCAAGGTGGAATATGATGCTCTTGCCACAATTTTTTTATCGAGCGCGATCCCTGGCGTTGAACAATTTGAAATTGCCCTTGAGCCTGAAATCGGACTGATACGGTTTCATCATTTTGTGGTAAACGACAAGTTAAATTGGTTTGGTAATTGGGCTGCAATATACCTAAATTATCCGGCAACGTTAGCGAAGCGGCTAAATCCCAAGGTAAAATTTGTTGCTCAATATCTTGATACAAAGGTAACAAATAGAGCTGATTTTGATATCGGCGAATTTGCCAATTATGTAAAATAAATCGCGGGTTAGCATCTTGTTTAGCTTGAATAACCGTATGCCAAATTAGTGAAAGTTGCTTTTGGCTTGGCATTCCAATATGTTGCTCTTTGAACCACATTCGCAACATTGCATTACGTTTATATTCTGAATAATCATATAATGGTTGAAGGCTAAGTTGCTTCTTATCACCAATAATATTTTTAAATTCTGGAAATAAAATTTCATGTATTAATGCTTCTTGCTGTTGGCATAACTCTGCACTGCGAGCAACCATTTGTGAAAAATGAGGCCAACGATGATTAAGTGTTGGTAGAACATTTAAACGTAAAAAGTTGCGATCATAATGGTCATCTTGATTACTTTCGTCCTCTATCCAACTTAATTGGTGTTGATTGGCATATTGCTCAATTTCTTGACGTGAAATTGTGAGTAATGGTCGAAGGTGTTGGCCATTTTCAAGTGGCATACTTGATAATCCCGCTGGACCACTGCCACGTTTTAAAGCTAGAAAAAAAGTTTCACTCTGATCATCAAGATGCTGGGCAGTACATAAAAATTCATTATTTTTTAAATGTTGATAAATGGCTTGATAACGGGCTTCTCTGGCTTGTTCTTCAATATTGCCAGCTGTTCTATCAAGTTTTACTTTTTCAATAATCAAAGGGACTTGCCAAACTAGGCATTGTTGTTTGCAATGTTCAGCCCAATTATCGGCATTTTGACTCAAACCATGATGGATATAAATTGCTCTGAGTTTCAAATTTTGTAACTGTCGCTTTAAATTGACTAATGCTTGCATTAATACGGTTGAATCAACTCCACCACTGAAGGCAACAAGTAGCGATTGCCGACCGTTTAGGTGTTGTAAAATAGTTTGTTCAATCACATTGTCGCTCTTTGTTTGATGACCCATCTGCTATCCATTTATACTAAACTTTGTAATGCATTAACCTTGTTTTTATGTAGTTTGATTCTATCCAAACCAGCAGCCAAATCGGCAATTAAATCATCAGGATCTTCAAGACCGATATGTAATCGGATTAACGTACCAGTGAAATCAATGCCGGATATTGGTCGTATTTTTGCTAGATCTTCGGGTTGGTTGGCCAATATTAGTGATTCGAATCCACCCCATGAATATGCCATTGAGAAGTGAGTCATATTATCTAAGAAATCAGATAATTGCACTTCGCTTAAATGATCGTTAAGTACAAATGAAAATAGACCACTAGCGCCACTAAAATCACGTTTAAAAAACTCATGTCCTTTACAACTTTCGAGTGCTGGATGATTAACGGTTGCCACTTTAGGGTGATTAGCTAACCAATTTGCCACTTTTATACTGCTTTCATGATGTTGTTTTAATCTAACGGCTAAAGTTCGCAATCCTCGTGCTGCCATATAAGCGGTATCTGCATCACACATTTGCCCCATTAAATAAGAACGTTCACGTAATTTATCCCAACAGCGTTGATTAGCAACAGCCGTTCCTAGCATGGCATCTGAGTGACCAATTAAATACTTTGTACCGGCTTGAATTGAGATATCAACATCATGCTCTAATGCTTTAAATAAAACACCTGCTCCCCATGTATTATCCATCATAATTACAATTTCTGGATTCACGCTGCGGATTGCTTTAACAATTGCAGGCACATCATGCAGTTCCATGGTAATTGAGCTTGGTGATTCAAGAAATACCACTTTAGTATTCGGTTTTATATATTTAGTAATATATCGACCAATGAGTGGCGGGAAATAATCAGTTTCCACTCCAAAATCTTTAAGTATATGCTCGCAAAATTCTTGGGTTGGTTCGTAACTGGCTTCCGATACCAGAATATGATCTCCTGCTTTTACAAAAGCTAAAATGGCATTTGCAATTGCTGCTGCTCCACAAGGATATAGGTAACAGCCTGCTCCTCCCTCTATTTCTACCATGGCATCTTGCAAAGCAAAATGAGTTAAAGTGCCACGACGACCGTAAAATAGACCCCCTTTAGTCCGATTTTCCATTGCTTCTTTTTTGGCTTTGATTGAATCAAAAACTAGCGATGAAGCTCGCTGAATAACGGAATTGACTGCACCTTGGGTATAGCGTTTTTTTCGACCAGCATGAACTAATTTTGTTTGTAATGACATGATGCATCCTTAGTGATCTGATAAATTTCGATAACAGTTAGCATAGCATGCTGTTAAAATAGTAAAAAATAATTTTTGTTTAAACTGGCTTACACACATGGTAATTGTCAAACTAGCCCATTTAGATTCGGTGGAATTAAATTATTCTCTGTTATCACCACAAGTTATTAATGATGCGGAATCGTTAAATGGAACACGTAAAAAACAGTTTTTAGCTTGCCGTTCAATATTAGCGAGTTTGCTTAAACAGTATTGCCATATTGATACTTTGCCGAGGATGATAATTGCCGACAATAATCGCCCAGGCTTTTTAGATAGTCATCTTCCTGATTTTAATATCAGCCATAGCCAAGATTGGGTAGCCGTTGCAATTTCGCTTAATGGTAAAGTTGGGCTCGATATTGAAGTTTCTCGACAACGTCAAAATTATCTGAATGTTGCCAAAAGTTTTTTTGCTAATGATGAATATCAATGGATGTTAGCGCAAAGTAATACTTTAAACGCCTTTTGGCAACTTTGGACATTAAAAGAATCAGCGCTTAAATTATATGCCAAAGGGGTTTGGCAAATGAAATTGGTAAAAGTAGATATTGAAAACCAATTAATTAGCGCGCCGTTTGGTCAGCATTTTTATTATCATTATCAACAACAGGCACCAGTTCATCTTGCTGTAAATCATGATAAACCTATCACAAATTTTGTCTTACAATCTTAATGCATTAGCAATTACTTACTGACAGCTTTTTGATAAACGTAAGGTGGCTGTCCAAACATTAAGCTAATTTAAATCAAATAAATATCTTGAAGAATTTTTCTGTTTTTATCGTCCAATTGATATTCTTTTGCTAACCAATTATCGATAGTGTCATAACGTTTTTTTATTTCCTCAATAGCTGCGGTTAAAAACTCTTTTTTAGCCGCAAAGATGATCTTATGTTTTTCAAGTTCTTCTGGCGATAATTTACTTTTATTTTCGCTAAGTACGGCTTCACGATAGTCGTTTAAATAGCGTTCGGTAAGCAAATAATCTTGCATAACAATTTCTTCACTCACACCTAATGCAAATAAGGTTAAAGCGACACCGATACCAGTTCTATCTTTACCTACAGCACAGTGTTGGACTAAAGGTCTTCCGTTAGCATTAAGTAATAGTGATGTTAACTTTTTATACGCGAGATTATTAAAAGGTAACAATTGATAAAGCTTAACCATAAAATCAAACGGTGAGTATTTTTTTAACACAAAAATATCCTTACCTTGTTCACTCGTTAAACTTGCCGTAAATTCATCACTTAATGGATTGGCAGGGATATTAATATATTGGCTATTGTTCCAAAGATTATCTGGATGACGATCGATTTCATGTTGATCGCGATAATCTAAGACATAATGTAAATTAAGCTCATCAGATAAAAAATCTTTTTCATCATCACTTAGGCGTGAAAACTCACCTGAACGATACAACATTCCAGCTCGAATTTGGCGACCATCACTAGTTTTAATTCCACCTAAGTCACGAAAATTAATTCCATTTTTGATCGGTACAACTGATGTCATTATAGGTCCTTATTTATGCTTAACTTTGCTTGCTATATTAGCATGTTTCTGATTAGAATTGATTCATTGTTTTCGCATTATTATTGCTTGAGGAATTTATTATGTCGATGTTATCTATATTACTTTCGGAAAAAACTGCTCCATCAAAGTGGGGCAAAGATGCATTACTCAGTTTTTCAGAAGATGCTGTTACTATTCATTATCGACCTGAGCATCGGCATGGTGCTATTCAACGAGCTGCACGAAAACTAGATAATCAAGGTATTAGATCGGTTAAATTGAGTGGTGACAATTGGGATTTAGAGTCATGTTGGCATTTTTGGATGGGTTATCGTAATGCCAAGAATAATAATAAAATCAGTTGGCCAAAGCTAAGTAATAAAGATAAACAAGAACTAAAAAATCGCTTAGCCATTATTGATTGGTGTCGAGACATTGTTAATCAACAAGCGGAAACATTAAGCCCTTTCGAACTGGCAACGCAAAGTGCAAACTTAATTAGCCATTATTCCTCTGATGTAGCTTATAACATTATTTCAGGTGAAGCATTAAAAGAGCAAGATTATATGGGGATCTACACAGTTGGCAAAGGGTCTCAACGACCGGCTGCCTTGCTTGAGCTTGATTATAATCCTACTAAAAATCCTAAAGCACCAATCATTGCTTGCTTAGTTGGCAAAGGAATTACTTTTGATTCAGGTGGATATAGCTTGAAACCAAGCAGTTTTATGGAATCAATGCGATCGGATATGGGGGGAGCTGCATTGGTGACAGGAGCTCTAGCCCTTGCGATTGCACGTGGAGTTAAACACCGTATCAAACTTTATTTATGCTGTGCAGATAATTTGGTAAGTGGTAATGCTTTCAAACTTGGCGATATCATTCGTTATCGTAATGGTAAAACAGTGGAAGTTGATAATACCGATGCCGAAGGGCGTTTGGTTTTGGCTGATGGATTAATTAGTGCTGATAATGATAACCCCAATTATATCATTGATTGTGCAACCCTTACTGGGGCAGCAAAGATTGCTGTAGGTAATGATTATCAATCATTACTTTCATTTGATGACAAATTTGCTAATCAGTTATTAGCAAGTAGTCAAGCTGAACATGAAGCCTTTTGGCGATTACCATTAGCTGATTTTCATCGAGCCCAATTCCCATCTTCGTTTGCAGATATGGCAAATTCTGGATTACCGAACACCGCTGGTGCAAGTACAGCAGCGGCATTTTTATCCTATTTTATTAAAAATTATAAAAAAAATTGGCTCCACATTGACTGTTCAGCAACCTTTCGTAAAAGCGCAACCGCATTATGGGCAACAGGTGCAACAGGTATTGGTATAAGAACACTTGCTAATTTATTAAGCAAATTGTATTAAATTGTAATAAAATTGAATCGCTAAATTATTTATAAATATATAAGGAATGAGGAATAGTATGAAAAAGTTATTAACACTGATACCCCTTTTATTTTCAGTTTCTGTCTATGCAAGTGATTGTAAAACAGAATTTGAAAAAGAAAATTTTGAAAAAGCTTTTGAGGCATGTACAAAAGAAGCGCCGAATGGTGATTCTGTTGCACAGTTTTATTTAGGGGTTATGTATGATAAAGGCGAAGGTACTGAAGAAGATAAACAAAAAGCTTTTAATTGGTACTCTAAAAGTGCTGAACAAGGTGACTCTGATGCGCAATTTAATTTAGCGGTTCTGTATGATGATGGCGAGGGTGTAGAGCAAGATAAAGAAAAAGCTGTATTGTGGTATACAAAATCGGCAGAACAAGGTGATGCCGATGCTCAGCATAATTTAGCTATTATGTATGATGAAGGTGATGGTATAGCTCAAGACAAGAAAAAGGCAGCATTTTGGTATAAAAAAGCAGCAGATCAGGGCAAAGCTGAATCAATGAATAATTTAGCTGTTATGTACTATGAGGGCGAAGGTGTTGAAAAAGATAAAGCTTTAGCCAAAAAGTATCTAAAACAAGCTTGTTCATTGGGGCTACAAATTGCTTGTGATAATACTTTGTAGAAATAATTAAATAAATTAGAAAAACTATCTTCAATATGAAGATAGTTTTACACAAAAGCATTTATTTCAATTAATTGAAAAGCGTTTGATTATCTTTAATCTTGATAATTAAAGGCGAATTTAAGAATTATTTATAATATTTATCAATAATTTTATAGGTACTAAATTTCTAATTAAGCTATTGTTGATTATAGTGAAATAAGGAAAGCCATGAAAAAAATATTATGGATTATATTATTATTTTTTCCCGCCGTTCACGCTAGCCTGTGCGAACTAAATTTTCATAAAATAAATTTTGAAAAGTTTTTCGCTCAATGTCATCAAGAAGCAGAACAAAATAACCCTAATGCTCAATTCAATTTAGCACTTGTATATGATGAGGGTAAAGGCGTTGGGCAAGATAAACAAAAAGCAGCTTATTGGTATACTAAAGCGGCAGAACTAGGTCACCTTGAAGCCCAATTCAATTTAGCGCAGATGTATTATCAAGGCGATGGAATTGAGCAGGATAAACAAAAAACTCTTTTTTGGTACACTAAAGCTGCAGAACAAGGTTACTTAAATGCTCAAAACAATTTAGCAGCTATGTATTTTAATGGTGAAGGAACCGAAGCGGATAAACAAAAGGCATTTTTTTGGTTTGAAAAAGCGGCCGCACAAGGTAATCCTTTTTCACAGTACAATGTCGCCATCATGTACTATAATGGTAACGGAGTGGAGCAAAATAGATCGTTAGCTAAAGAGTATTTCAAGCAGTCTTGTGATCAAGCTTTTCAAAAGGCTTGTGACGAATTAGAAAAATAATACTATTATTTGATGATTTGAGAAAAACCACCTTAAATCATTAAGATGGTTTGCATGAAATATTTATTGGTTTTAAATAAACTTATTGTTTATCTTCAACAACTGTAACTTTTTTAATATAAACTGGCTCAACAGGCACATTTTGATGTGGTCCCATACGTTTAGTTGGTACATTCACAATTTTATCAACAATATCCATTCCTTTGGTGACTTTTCCAAAAACAGCATAGCCATATTTTTCTGGTCCTTGGTAGTTGAGGAAATCGTTATTCACAACATTAATGAAGAATTGGCTAGTTGCGCTATCTACAGCATTGGTTCTTGCCATTGCGATAGTTCCACGATCATTTTTTAAGCCATTATTAGCTTCATTTTTGATGGGTTGTTTAGTTTCTTTAAATTTTAATTGATCATCAGCACCACCACCTTGAATCATAAATCCAGGAATGACGCGATGGAATGTTAGATTTTCGTAATAACCACTATTAGCATAATCAAGAAAGTTTTTCGTAGTGATTGGAGCATGTTCGCTATCTAACTCAACTTCAATATCGCCCATGCTGGTTTGAATTAATACTTTAGTATCAGCCAAAGTAATGGTTGAAAAGAGGGTTAATAATATTCCTATAAATAACACTTTGATTTTTTTCATTTTATGAATCCTTATTATTATATTGCCGGCAAATTATACCTAATATTGGTTTAATTGAAATCATAAATATGCAAAATCAATTAAAATTTTGTGTGGTAAATCGCAATATTTTTCTAAACCAGTAAAAAATGACTTATATTCACTATAATCCAGAATATTATTAAATTGATATTCTTCTTTATGACTATTTTTAATCCATTAATTAGCTCAAAAACCCCGTTCCTCAACTTTTTTCTGAATGATGATGCGATGTATTTTATGTAATATGCCTTTGGTGCTATCTCACCATGGAATTTGCAGCCAATGTATAGAAAACTTACCGAAGCTTAATAAAGTTTGCCATCAATGCTGCCTTCCTCACTCATTATCAACAAATGAATGTTATCGATGCCGAGAGAAAAGACCTTATTGGGATGAAATGGTGGCAGTAACAGGCTATATCGATCCATTAAAAAAATTAATTCAACATTTAAAATTTCATAATAAAATCGAATTAACCAACGCATTAGCTAGGTTAATGTTTTTAGCCTGGTATCAACGTCGATTAAGTGATGGTCTTGCTAAACCTGACATTGTGACTTGTGTCCCTTTACACCATTTTCGTTATTGGTCTAGAGGTTTTAATCAAGCGGCATTATTGGCTAAGCCAATAGCTAGATGGTTAAATCGAGAATTTAAGCCTTACCTATTGTCGCGAAAATTTGCAGCTTGCGATCAGAAGAACCTATCGCTTAAGCAAAGAATGAGTAATGTAGAAACACTTTTTCGATGTCACTCTGATTTAACCAATCAATCGGTAATGCTTATTGATGATATTGTTACTACCGGTAATACGATAAATGTTATTAGCCAGCAATTAAAAGAGAGTGGTGCCGCTTATGTGCAGGTAGTTTGTTTGTGTCGGACCGTCTTGTAAAATCCAAAACACCCCCTATAATAACCAAGAGAGTAAGTCAACTATTATCGATGATGTTGAGGATTATCAATGTCAATCGTGTCAAAGTGAGGGATTATGTCTATTATTACCATTTCTGAATCAGCTCAACAACATTTTAAAAAATTGCTTGCTAATCAGCCTGATGGTACTCAAATTCGGGTTTTTGTTATTAATCCTGGCACGCCATCTGCTGAATGTGGGGTTTCCTATTGTCCGGCAGATACTGTTGAAGATGGTGATATCGAAGAAGAACAACAAGCAGGTTTTTCTGTTTATATCGATGAAATTAGTGCACCTTTTTTAGAAGAAACCGTGATTGATTATGTGACAGATGAATTAGGTTCACAGTTAACTTTAAAAGCGCCAAATTCAAAAATGAAAAAGGTTGCGGATGATGCCCCATTAATTGAGCGCGTTAATTATGTTATTCAAGCTCAGGTTAATCCTCAATTAGCTAGTCATGGTGGCCATGTTAGCTTAGTGGAATTGACTGAAGATAATTATGCTATATTGCAATTTGGTGGTGGTTGTAATGGTTGTTCAATGGTTGATTTTACTTTAAAAGAGGGTATTGAGAAGCAATTGCTTGCGGAATTCCCTGAATTAGCAGGCGTTAAAGATATTACTGAACATCAAGCGGGAAGCCATTCTTATTGTTAAAAATTTTTCGATTTAAATCTTGCTTATTGCTGGGATTAAGTCATAATCGCATGATGTCTGCCAATTCACTTTATGATGGGGTTTTATGAATCAAGTTAGTATTATTTCAGATCTTATCGTTTGGATTGAAAAAAATTTGGAGCAGCCCTTATCTATTGATAATGTTGCCCAAAAATCAGGTTATTCAAAGTGGCATTTACAACGGATGTTTAAAGAAGTAACCGGTCAAGTGCTCGGTACTTATATTCGTCACCGCAGATTAACTTATGCGGCATTATCTTTGCGAATGACAAGCAAACCTATTTTAGATATTGCTATGCAATATCGTTTTGATTCACAACAAACTTTTACCCGATCTTTTAAAAAACAATTTAATGAAACACCAGCCAGCTATCGACGAGGTGAATTTTGGGATCCAACTGGCTTAACCCCGGCTATTGAATTAAATAAAAATCGACTCTCTTTACCTGAACCTAAATTCGTTAATATGCCAAAGCAAACATTTTGGGGAATTTCATATAAGAATAACTGTAATTTGAGCCAAATTTTAGATGAAGAAAATAAATTAAGATCGCAGTTTTTTCATAATTATCTGTCTCATTATGAGAACAAGAGTGAATGTTTACCCGACAAAATCTTTGCTTTTAGTCGTATTTTAAAAAGTAAAGATAATGCTAATGAGCAAGAACTTTTATATACCATTGCTTTAGATCACAATAACAATTTGGAGCATATTGAGCCTTTTGTTAGTGAAGGTGGTTTATATCTTTGTTTTAAATATATTGGTCCACCAGAAAATTTTAGTGATTTTATTTCTCAAGTCCATTTAGCGGCGATGCCAGCCTTAAAAGTGCGATTGCGTAGTTCAAGCTGTTTAATTGAAATCCATCATAATCACCATGATGATTCTGTAAAATGTTTTGAAGATATCCTTAGCATGGAATGTGATTATTGTGTCCCTGTTGTGGCGGATGAAGAAGTCAATATTCAATCAAACCTATCGTTATAACATGCTATCGTCATGAATATTGACGATAGTTTTTAGTCATTAGAGTTCAATAAAATCTTTTCTAGCCATGCTTTAAATTCAGGTGTTGCTTCTTTTAAACTGTTTGAGCCTCTGGTGACTGTTGCAATACCGATTTTCAGTTGATCTTTAAGCTGGCGCTGATTAATTGATCCATCAAGTAATGAGCGTACAATTTTGACTCGTGTAATTAAAGCATCACGTTCATCAGATGTCATCAGTAGTTTTAAAATATCTAATGAATAACCGTTATTAAATGCTTGGTGTAATATTTCAACCGTTTGGTTCCATTCTTTAGTTTTCATGTAATGCACCATTAGTATTGTCTATTAAATTCTTTTTTTGTCAGTATATGTGGGGTTTGTTCCCCTAAAATGTGCTGATAAATATAATCATATACTAATACACTTTTGACATAATTTCGCGTTTCATTGAAAGGAATACTTTCAATAAATTCGACTGCATCAAGCTTTCCGTTGCTATTATTCAACCATTTTTTTACTCGGCTTGGACCTGCATTATAGGCTGCTGAAGATAAAATACGGTTATTATCATTTTGTAAATAAACGCTGTTTAGAAAATAAGTGCCTAATTGTACATTAGTCATAGGCTCAAATAATTGGTTTGGTGAATTATAGCTAATGTTGGTGACTTTTTTGGCCGTTTCTTTTGCTGTTGCTGGCATTAATTGCATTAAGCCACTTGCTCCGACAGGAGACTGTATTGCTGCATCAAAAGCACTTTCTTGACGCGTGATGGCTAAAGCATAAGATAGCGGAATAGCTTTATCTTTTAAAGCTTCATTATATAGCTTTTTGTACATGATAGGTAATCGTTCTGTCCAATTATCCCATAATTTTCCAGATATTGTTGCTTGAATACTAAGATCTCCCCAGCCCTTGTGGTAAGCATATTGAGCTAAATCGAGATATTCATTTTCTTTTGCTTTAAGTATATAACGCCATTCTTGTTTTGATTCCGCTAGCATACCTAAAAACCTTAGCTCTTTGATTCGAATGGCAAATGGTTTTTGATCATATTTGGCTTTCAAAGAATTTACTTCTGTTGTTGGCAGTTTTTTAGATAAATTGTTGATTATATATGGTTGATTAAGTGCTTGAGCACTGATCATTCCATAAAAACCTCGGTTGTTGCTCAATGTTTTTAAAATATTTTTGGCTTCATTGGTTTTCTTATTTTTAAGTAATACTCTGGCTTGCCAGTATTGCCATTCTTCTTTTAATTGGTCTTCTGGTTTTAATTGTTTTATCCAATGAGCAATATCTTTGTAGTTATTTGCATCAATAGCCATGCGAATACGTTTTTCAACTAATGCAGTATCATGGCTTTTAGTTAGGTAATTATCTCGCCATTTGCTCTGTTCTGTTGTTACTGAATCACTAAAATAGCTATTTGCTAAGCTACTTTGTAATCTATTTTGTTCCTCATCAGTTAGATTCTGTTTTTTTATCAGTTGTGGTAACAATGCTGCCGCAAGATTTTTGTCGGCTTTGACCAAACGAGGGTAAGATGCTAAGACTATTTTTTTGGTAAATGTGCTGGTTTTAATGTTTTTGGAAAATTCGTCAAGTTTTCTTGGATTATCAAGCACGGCCAATAAATAATTTGTTTGATTATTGTCATCTAATAAGTTGGTTAAATGACGAGCGAGTTTTAAATTATTGCTTTCAAATGCAAGCTCAATACGAGATAAAATAAGATTTGATGTACGTTTTCCACTTTTTGACCATGCATCCAACAATGGATCACAGGCTGAAGGTAATTCTTTACCCGTTAACCATAGCGATTCGACATTATCTAAAACCGATTTGTCATTATTTTTTTGTAATTTTGCATATTGATATCGACAATTAGAGCTAATTGAATTGTCTTTAGGAAAAGAGACTATGGCATTCCAATCTTTGCGATTTGATAGTTCATTCAAATAAGCTTGCGTTAATGATGAAGTTAATGGAAAGTCATCATATTTTTTTACAAAACTACTGACGAGTTGTGGTGGTACCGTTTTGATATTTTTTTGAAAAAACTGCACAGCCGCATAAGGATAAAGTGAGTAATTATTTAATTGTTTTAGTAATGCTTGTTGCTCATCATAGTTTAATGATTGATAGGTGTTTTGCCATCTTTGATAATTTTGGCGCAACTCATGTTGTGATGCTTCTACAAATAGACTGTTTGCCAATAAAGTGCTTGATATTAAACACCAACGTATTACTAAATTCATTCCTTAACTCCAGTATCAAATCAGCCTATTAGATTAGCATATTTGGTTATATTTCGTCGATGATGAACTGATAACTTAATTCCCACTAAAATAGTCAACTAAATACTTGACTAAAATTAAAGGATATATAAAATATTTATTATTAAATATAGAGGAATGATTAATGAAATTGACATCAAAAGGGCGTTATGCGGTTACAGCTATGTTAGATGTAGCGCTGCATTCTGGTTCCGGCCCTGTATCACTTGCTGATATTTCAGAACGTCAGGAAATTTCACTATCTTATTTAGAACAACTTTTTTCTAGGTTGCGTAAAAATGGTCTAGTCTCAAGTGTAAGAGGCCCTGGCGGAGGTTATGTACTTGGCCGTAGTATGGATCAAATTGCGATTAGTTCGATTGTTAAAGCAGTAGACGAAACTGTTCATGCAACCAGATGCCATGGGCATACTGGATGTCAAAAAGGTGTAAGATGCCTTACTCATAGTTTATGGAATGATTTAAGTGAACGAATAAACGATTTTTTGACCAGCATCACGTTAAGCGAACTAGTGAATAATCAGGAAGTAAGAGCTGTCGCAAATCGACAAAGTCATCTCCATCACGCCAGAATTAATTAAAGAAATAGAATACAGAATTTGTAATTGGGAGTAATTAATGAAATTACCTATTTATATGGATTATGCAGCCACTACGCCTGTTGATCCAAGAGTAGCTGAAAAAATGATGCAGTATTTAACACCGGATGGTGTTTTTGGAAATCCCGCTTCACGTTCTCATAAATTTGGTTGGCAAGCAGAAGAAGCTGTTGACATAGCACGTAACCAAATTGCTGATTTAATTGGTGCAGATTCACGAGAAATTGTTTTTACATCAGGAGCGACAGAAGCAGATAACTTAGCCATTAAAGGTGCAGCACATTTCAATCAAGCTAAAGGTAAACACATTATTACCTGTAAAACTGAACATAAAGCCGTACTTGATACTTGTCGTCAATTAGAACGAGAAGGTTATGAAGTTACTTATTTAGCGCCAGAATCAGATGGTATACTTAACCTTGATAAATTAGCTGCGGCAATGCGTAGTGATACAACAGTGGTATCTATTATGCACGTTAATAATGAAACTGGCGTTATTCAAGATATCGAAAAAATTGGTGAGATGTGTCGTGAAAGAGGTATTGTATTTCATGTTGATGCAACCCAAAGTGTTGGTAAGTTGCCAATTGATCTGTCTAAATTAAAAGTCGATCTTATGTCATTTTCTGGACATAAAATCTATGGACCAAAAGGGATTGGTGGACTTTATGTTAGACGTAAACCTCGTGTGCGCATTGAAGCTCAAATGCATGGTGGAGGTCATGAACGCGGTATGCGCTCTGGTACATTACCAGTTCATCAAATTGTTGGTATGGGCGAAGCTTATCGCATAGCCAAAGAAGAAATGGCTACAGAAATGCCCCGCCTTTTGGCATTAAAAAACCGTTTATGGAATGGTTTAAAAGATATCGAAGAAGTTTACCTTAATGGTTCATTAGAACATAGTGTTCCTAATATCTTAAATGTAAGCTTTGCTTATATTGAAGGTGAATCACTTATGATGGCTTTAAAAGACTTAGCAGTATCATCAGGTTCTGCATGTACATCTGCAAGTTTAGAACCATCTTATGTATTGCGAGCATTAGGACTTAACGATGAACTTGCACATAGCTCAATTCGATTCTCACTTGGGCGATTTAGTACCGAAGAAGAAGTGGATTATGTTATTAAGTTAATTAAAGATTCTATCGGTAAATTAAGGGATCTTTCTCCACTTTGGGAAATGTTTAAAGATGGTGTTGATCTAACAAAAATTAAGTGGTCAGCCCATTAAAATTAGGAGCAAATTATGGCATACAGTGATAAAGTCGTCGATCATTATGAAAATCCCCGCAATGTTGGCTCTTTCGATCAAAATGATCCTAATGTCGGTAGTGGAATGGTTGGCGCCCCAGCGTGTGGCGATGTAATGCGATTACAAATCAAAGTTAATGATGATGGTATTATTGAAGATGCTAAATTCAAAACTTATGGTTGTGGTAGCGCCATTGCTTCAAGTTCATTAGTGACTGAATGGATCAAAGGTAAATCGTTAGATGAAGCTGAAGCGATTAAAAACACAGATATCGCTAAAGAACTTGCCTTGCCACCAGTTAAAATTCACTGTTCAATTTTAGCCGAAGACGCAATTAAAGCGGCAATTGATGATTATAAATCCAAAAAAGGACAACGTTGATGGCAATCACATTAACTAATAGTGCAGCCAATCGAGTTCAAGCTTTCTTAGCTAATAGAGGTAAAGGGGTTGGACTCAGATTAGGAGTGAGGACCTCTGGTTGCTCAGGTATGGCTTATGTCCTAGAATTTGCTGATGCTATTAATGACGATGATAGTGTATTTGAAGATAAAGATATCAAAGTTATCGTTGATAAAAAGAGCTTAGCTTATATTGATGGAACAGAGCTTGATTTTGTCAAAGAAGGCCTAAACGAAGGCTTTAAATTCAATAACCCTAATTCTAAGAATGAATGCGGTTGTGGCGAAAGCTTTAATGTTTAGTTGGGACATGAATTTTGACTAATTATTTTGAATTATTTCAATTACCGATTAAATTGCCAATTGATAATGGCCAGTTAACGGTCAACTATCAACAGTTACAACGGCAATATCATCCTGATAATTTCGCTCAGGTAGCTGATAATGAAAAAGTGGCAATTATTCAGAAGTCGGCAATGATTAATGATGGCTATCAAACATTAAAAAATCCGATAAAAGCGGCTGAATATTTGTTATCTTTGCAGGGATTTGATGTCGCTACAGAACAGAATATTATTCACGATGCTGATTTTTTAATGGAACAATTCAGTTTGCGAGAAAAATTGGATGATATTGAAAGCCAAAATAATCTTGATCTTTTAGATAATTTTTATTCGGAAATTTCAGAACGAAAAAAACAAGTCTATCAGCAATTATTGGATTATATTTCGAAACAAGATTGGCAAACCGCACTTAATCAAATCTATAAAATCCGTTATCTGGCTAGGTTGATTGAACAAATCGAAAAGTTACAAGAAAAGCAATTTGCTTTATAATTTAAGATTAAGTCACACATCAATTAGAGATAGATCAAATGGTATTATTACAGATTAGTGAACCAGGGCAAACACCAGAACCTCACCAGCGTCGTGTAGCAATTGGTATCGATCTTGGAACAACTAATTCCTTAGTCGCAACAGTTCGTAGCGGGCAATCCGAAGTATTGCCTGATTTAGAAGGCGATGCCTTATTGCCTTCAGTTGTGCATTATGGTGTTGATCATGATGATAATACTATTATAACTGTCGGAAAAAATGCTAAAACTAATGCGGCAAGTGATCCATTAAATACTGTTAGTTCTATAAAACGTTTAATGGGAAGAAGTTTATCTGATATTGATATTTCGCGTTTTCCTTATACGTTTTCCCAAACTGATAATGGTGTTCCTTTATTAAATTTACCTAATCAACAAGTTAATCCCGTACAAGTTTCATCTGAAATTTTGATTGCTTTAGCTGAACGTGCTAAGCAGAGTTTAGCAAGTGAAATTGATGGGGCGGTAATAACCGTACCGGCTTATTTTGATGATGCGCAAAGACAAGCAACTAAAGATGCAGCTAAATTAGCTGGGCTGCATGTTTTAAGATTATTGAATGAACCAACTGCTGCCGCGATTGCTTATGGTTTAGATTCAGGCAAAGAAGGGGTGATTGCTGTTTATGATTTAGGTGGTGGTACGTTTGATATTTCTATCTTGCGCTTACATAAAGGGGTATTTGAAGTTTTAGCAACGGGGGGCGATTCTGCGCTTGGCGGTGATGATTTTGACCGACTACTTGCCGATTATTTAAAAAGACAAGTCGGTCTAGAAAATAACACTGATCCCCATATCAACCAAAAAATTATTGATGAAGCGGTTAAAATCAAAATTGCACTAAGCCAGAAAGATTCTGTTTTAGTCAACATAGAAGGTCAATCTTTAACTATAACGCGTGAGCAATTTGAAACGCTAATTGAACCTTTAGTCAAACGAACGTTGGCGGTTTGTCGTCGAGCATTAAAAGATGCTCAAATTAATGTTGAAGAAGTTAGTGAAGTTGTGATGGTCGGTGGTTCAACACGAGTGCCATTAGTAAGACAATTGGTTGGTCATTATTTTGAAACCGAACCTTTAACTTCAATAGATCCAGATAAAGTTGTTGCCATTGGTGCAGCAATACAGGCGGATATACTGGTTGGCAATAAGCCTGATTCGGATATGTTATTGCTTGACGTGATTCCTTTATCATTAGGCATTGAAACGATGGGCGATTTAGTGGAAAAAATCATCCCTCGTAATAGCACAATACCGTGTGCGAGAGCACAAGAATTTACCACATTTAAAGATGGCCAAACGGCTATGATGATTCATGTTTTACAAGGTGAACGAGAAAGTGTTAATGATTGTCGATCATTAGCAAAATTTACTTTAAGGGGCATTCCTCCTATGCCAGCAGGCGGAGCTCATATTCGAGTTACCTTTCAAGTTGACGCTGATGGCCTATTAAGTGTCACTGCAATGGAAAAATCGACAGGAGTTGAGGCAGCAATTCAAGTTAAACCATCTTATGGACTGACAGAAAATGAAATTGCGACCATGATTCAAGATTCAATCAATTATGCAAATCAAGATAAACAAATAAGAATGCTTGCAGAGCAGAAAGTGGAAGCAGCACGAGTTCTTGAAACCTTGCAAAGTGCTTTAGATAAAGATGCCGATTTATTAGATGAAGAGGAACTTAACCTCATATTACAGGCTAAAAATCAATTACAGCAAGCGACTGAATCTGATGATTATTATTTGATTGAGCAAGAAATTAAACATGTTGATAATGCAACGCAAACTTTTGCAGCAAAACGCATGAATAGATCAATACGCCATGCCTTAACCGGGCATAGCGTTGATGATATTTAACCAATGAGATTATTATGCCAAAAATTACCTTTTTACCAAATGCTGATCTTTGTCCTGAAGGAAAAACTGTTGAGGCAGAAGAAGGCGAATCTATTTTAGAAGTTGCTTTGCGCAATGACATTGAAATTGAACATGCTTGTGAGATGTCTTGTGCTTGTTCAACTTGCCACTGTATAGTTCGAAAAGGATTTGATTCACTTGAAGAGAGTGATGAACAAGAAGATGACATGCTCGATAAAGCTTGGGGCGTTGAGCCTCATAGTCGTTTAAGTTGTCAAGCTCGAGTGACCGACGAAGATCTTGAAGTCGAAATTCCAAGATATAGCCTAAATCACGCCAAAGAAGATCATTAATTAGTCGCCTTTATGGCGACGTGATTTCCTCAAAAACCCCGCTCCTCAACTTTTTTAATTGTGATAGTTATCACATTTTATCAATCTAGTTTATTTGTTTGCTTTTAACCTTTTCATAATTCTGTTATTGTCAGAGACTAAACATGTGCTTAAAAATAGACAGGTGTTTATGAATAAAAGAGAAAAACAGATCCTCACGATTATTCGCAACGATCCTTTCATCCAACAGCATGTTATTGCTGATATGTTAGGCATTACCCGTTCTAGTGTGGCAGGTTATATTATGACGCTGACTCAAAAAGGCTATATAAAAGGAAAAGGGTATCTTTTATCGGAGAATAATCATGTTGTTGTCGTTGGTTCATGTAATATGGATGTGACCGGCTATTCAAATAAGCAATTAGTTTATGAAGATTCCAATCCCGGTAAAATTCGTTGTACACCTGGCGGTGTGGGGCGAAATATTGCTGAAAATTTAGCGCTATTAGGGCTTGATACCTACCTTGTTTCAATGATAGGTGATGATTTTTATGGTGCGCAACTTATCGAACATACTCGAAAGTCAGGCGTTAATATGGATCATTGCCATGTGATAAAAGGGGATCGTACTTCGACCTATCTTTCTTTACTTGATCAGTCAGGTGAAATGGTGATAGCTATTAATGATATGGATATTATTAATAAGTTAAACCCAAGTTTATTAAATGAATCAAAACAGTTAATTCAACATGCTAAATTACTGGTTATTGACTGTAATTTGCAACAAGAAGCTCTGACATGGCTGTTTAGTAATGCTGGTTCTATTCCGATTTTTGTTGATACTGTTTCAGCATTTAAATCCCATAAAATCAAAGATTGGTTATCATATATTCATACCTTAAAACCAAATCGTTTAGAGGCGGAAATTTTAAGTGGAATAAAAATCGAAACCAATGATGATATTCCTAAAGTAGTTGACTGGTTCCATCAGCAAGGTGTACAGCGAATTGCGATTAGTGCTGGTGCTGATGGTGTTTACTATAGTGAAATCGATGGTGATCGTGGTTGGTCCGCGCCAATTCCTACCGACATTGTTAGCGTAACCGGTGCTGGTGATGCGATGCTGGCTGGGCTTGTACAAGGTTATTTGGATGGACTGAATTTTTATCAAAGTGTGAAATTTGGTCAAGCCTGTTCATCATTAACATTATCATCAGAATTTACTAATAATCCTAATTTATCAATTAATTGTGTTCAAAATATTTTGGAGTCCCTTTCATGAACAATATGTCTAAGTATAATCAATATCTTGATATTTCGCCTGAAGTCAAACGAGCGCTTGAAAATAATCAACCTGTCGTTGCTTTAGAATCTACTATTATTTCACATGGTATGCCTTATCCACAAAATGTGGAAACAGCATTAAAAGTGGAAGAAATAGTCAGAAAAAATGGCGCAATTCCTGCAACGATTGCGGTAATTAACGGTCGATTAAAAGCTGGGTTATCAAAAGAAGAGATCACCATTCTTGGTAAAGAAGGATTAAATGTAACAAAAGTAAGTCGTCGTGATTTACCAGTTGTTGTAGCCAATAAACAAAATGGTGCGACAACCGTTGCAGCTACAATGATTATTGCTGAATTAGCGGGTATTCGAGTTTTTGCAACCGGCGGGCTTGGTGGCGTTCATCGTGGCGCTGAGCATACCTTTGATATTTCAGCCGATCTTCAAGAACTCGCTAATACAAGTGTCGCTGTAGTTTGTGCTGGTGCTAAATCAATTTTAGATTTAGGTTTAACGATGGAATATCTTGAAACATTTGGTGTACCTGTGGTTGGTTATCAAACAGAAAAACTGCCATCGTTCTTTAGCCGAACTAGTCCGTTTGATGTTAGCGTAAAACTAGATAGCGCTAAACAGATTGCTGACATGATTAAAGTAAAATGGGATTTAGGTTTAAATGGTGGAGTTGTGGTTGCAAATCCTATCCCGACACAATATGCAATGGATGAAGCGTTAATTACGGCAGCAATTGAAAAGGCATTAAAAGAATCAGTTGAGCAAGGAATTAAAGGTAAAGAGACTACCCCATTCTTGTTAGCGAAGGTGGTTGAGTTAACTGGTGGTGATAGCTTAGAAGCAAATATCAATCTTGTTTTTAATAATGCAAAATTAGCATCTGAAATCGCGATGAGTTATTGCAATATTAAATAAAAAAGATGTATTGAGGCGCATTTTGATAGTCAGACTTGAGTGACTGATAGCGACATAAATATGTCAAAAAACCCCGTTCCTCAACTTTTTTGATAGCTATTAATGATCATATTTTCTCTATCTGTATGATAATTAATACTTGATGTTGATTAACTAACGGGGTATAATCCCGCCACTTTGTTTATTGTCTTTATGTAAGCAAATGAGTAAAAAGATATAATCTTTATGTAAAAATATTGAATTATATCAACAATATTCCCGATTTGGGAATTACGAAAAAGAACGGATTACACTCTCCTGTCAATCGAAACAGGGCAAGAGGAGTAATCTTTTGTTATAACTTTTAAATAGTGGAGCTCTGGTCTCATGTCGAACCAAAGAATCCGTATTCGGTTAAAAGCGTTTGATCATCGTTTGATTGATCAATCAACTGCTGAAATTGTAGAAACTGCGAAGCGCACAGGCGCACAAGTTCGTGGTCCTATTCCATTACCGACACGCAAAGAACGTTTCACCGTATTGATTTCTCCGCACGTAAATAAAGATGCGCGTGATCAATATGAGATTCGTACTCACAAACGTCTAGTTGATATCGTTGAGCCAACTGAAAAAACAGTTGATGCTTTAATGCGTCTAGACCTTGCTGCCGGTGTTGATGTGCAGATCAGTTTAGGTTAATCCTAAGCTGAATGATTGAGAGGTCTAAACAATGATTGGTTTAATCGGTCGTAAAGTAGGAATGACACGAATCTTCACCGAAGAGGGTGTTTCTATTCCTGTCACCGTAGTTGAAGTTCAAAGCAACCGCGTTACTCAAGTTAAAACGCTTGAGAATGATGGTTATCAAGCTATTCAGGTTACTACTGGCAGCAAAAAAGCAAGCCGCGTAAATAAACCTGAAGCAGGTCATTTCGCTAAGGCTGGCGTTGAAGCTGGTCGTGGTCTATGGGAATTCCGTTTTGAAGAAGGCGAATATACTGTAGGTCAAAGCATTAACGTTGATATTTTTACAGACGTTAAAAAAGTTGATGTTACTGGAACATCTAAAGGTAAAGGTTTTGCTGGCGTAACTAAACGTTGGAATTTCCGTACTCAAGATGCAACACATGGTAACTCTTTGGCACACCGTGGTCATGGCTCTATTGGTCAAAACCAAACTCCAGGTAAAGTGTTCAAAGGTCGTAAAATGGCAGGTCACCTAGGTAATGAACGTGTAACTGTTCAAAACTTAGATATTGTGCGTGTTGATGCAGAACGTAACCTTTTATTAATTAAAGGTGCAGTACCAGGCGCAATCAATAGTGACGTAATTGTTAAACCGGCAATCAAGGCTTAACGTCGAGGAGATAGAGATGGAATTAGTAGTAAAAGACGCGCAAGCGCTTTCTGTTTCCGAAACTACCTTCGGACGTGAGTTTAATGAAGCGTTAGTTCACCAAGTAGTTGTTGCTTATGCATCTGCTGCTCGTCAAGGCTCTCGCGCACAAAAAACTCGTGCAGAAATCGCTGGTTCAGGCAAAAAACCATGGCGTCAAAAAGGCACTGGTCGTGCTCGTTCAGGTTCTATTAAGAGCCCAATCTGGCGTAGTGGTGGTGTAACATTTGCAGCAAAACCACAAGATCATAGCCAAAAAGTTAACCGTAAAATGTATCGTGGTGCATTAAAGAGTATTTTCTCTGAATTAGTGCGTCAAGAACGTTTAATCGTGGTTGAAACATTTACTGTTGAAGCACCTAAGACTAAATTATTAACTCAGAAATTAAATGATATGAACTTAAATGATGTTCTAATCATTACCTCTGAAGTTGATGAAAATCTTTTCTTAGCAGCACGTAACTTATATAAAGTTGATGTGCGTGATGTGGCAGGTATTGATCCAGTTAGTTTGATTGCATTTGACAAAGTGGTTATCACTGTTGATGCCGTTAAACAAGTAGAGGAGATGTTAGCATGATTCGTGAAGAGCGTCTGCTTAAAGTCCTGCGAGCACCACATGTTTCTGAAAAAGCATCTATTTCAATGGAAAAAACAAATACATTAGTATTGAAAGTTGCTAAAGATGCTACTAAGAGAGAGATTAAAGCCGCAGTTGAACAACTATTTGAAGTTAAAGTAGATGACGTAAATACTCTTGTTGTTAAAGGCAAAGTAAAACGTCGTGGTCAACAAATCGGTCGCCGTAGCGACTGGAAAAAAGCTTACGTTACTTTAGCAGAAGGTCAAAACTTAGACCTTGCTGGCGTCGCTGAGTAATTCGGAGGAGTAAGAACAATGGCAGTTGTTAAGTGTAAACCTACATCTCCGGGTCGTCGCCACGTTGTTAAAGTGGTTAACCCAGAGTTGCATAAAGGTAAGCCTTATGCACCGTTGCTTGATTCAAAAAGCAAAACTGGTGGTCGCAATAATAATGGTCGTATCACTACCCGTCATATCGGTGGTGGTCATAAACAACATTATCGTATTGTCGACTTTAAGCGTAATAAAGATGGTATTCCAGCAGTTGTTGAACGTTTGGAATATGATCCGAACCGTAGTGCAAATATTGCATTGGTTCTATATAAAGACGGTGAACGTCGTTATATTTTAGCGCCTAAAGGCTTAAAAGCAGGTGATCAGATCCAATCTGGTGTTGATGCATCAATTAAAACAGGTAACTGTTTACCGATGCGCAATATTCCAGTCGGTTCTACCGTGCATAATATTGAAATGAAACCAGGTAAAGGCGGACAACTTGCTCGCTCTGCTGGTAGTTATGTTCAAATCGTTGCTCGTGATGGTGCTTATGTAACATTACGTCTACGTTCAGGTGAAATGCGTAAAGTATTATCTGATTGCCGCGCCACTATTGGTGAAGTGGGTAATTCAGAACATATGCTTCGCGTATTAGGTAAAGCGGGTGCTTCGCGTTGGCGTGGTGTTCGTCCTACTGTTCGTGGTACAGCAATGAACCCGGTAGACCATCCACATGGTGGTGGTGAAGGTCGTAACTTTGGTAAACATCCTGTGTCTCCATGGGGTCAAAAAGCCAAAGGATTGAAAACGCGTAGCAACAAACGTACTGATAAGTATATTGTTCGCCGTCGCAATAAGAAATAATTAATATAGAGGATTAGCTATGCCACGTTCTCTCAAGAAGGGTCCTTTTATTGACCTACACTTGCTGAAGAAGGTAGAGAAAGCGGTGGAAAGCGGGGACAAGAAACCAATTCGTACTTGGTCCCGTCGTTCAACGATCTTTCCTAACATGATCGGTTTGACCATCGCTGTCCATAATGGTCGTCAGCACGTTCCAGTTTATGTTTCCGACGAAATGGTTGGTCATAAATTGGGTGAATTCGCGCCGACTCGTACTTATCGCGGCCACGCTGCGGATAAGAAAGCTAAGAAGAAATAAGTAGGAGAAAGAGATGGAAACAATTGCAAAGTACCGCCACGCTCGTTCTTCTGCACAAAAAGTTCGCTTAGTTGCAGATCTTGTTCGCGGTAAAAAAGTGTCTCAGGCACTTGATATTTTAACGTACACCAATAAAAAAGCGGCTGTACTAGTTAAAAAAGTATTAGAGTCTGCTATTGCTAATGCAGAGCATAACGATGGTGCTGATATTGATGATCTGAAAGTCGCGAAAATTTTCGTAGACGAAGGCCCAACCATGAAGCGTATTATGCCTCGTGCAAAAGGTCGTGCAGATCGAATTTTGAAGCGTACGAGTCACATCACCGTGATCGTCTCTGATCGCTAGGCTGGAGAATAGCAATGGGTCAAAAAGTAAATCCAAATGGTATCCGACTAGGCATCGTCAAGCCTTGGACATCTACATGGTATTCGGGTACAAAGACATTCGCTGATAATTTAGAAAGTGATTTTAGAGTGCGTGAATTCTTAAATAAAGAATTAGCACAAGCATCTATCTCTAAAATTGTGATCGACCGTTCAGCAGAAACTAACGTTCGCATTACTATTCACACTGCTCGTCCAGGTATTGTGATTGGTAAAAAAGGTGAGGACGTTGAAAAATTACGTAATGCCGTAGCTTCTATTGTCAATAAATACAAAGACAAAAGAGAGAAACGTGATGTTGCAGTACAAATTAATATTGCTGAAGTTCGTAAACCAGAACTTGACGCTAAATTAGTTGCTGACAGTATTACCTCTCAGTTAGAACGCCGTGTTATGTTCCGTCGTGCTATGAAACGTGCGGTTCAAAACGCAATGAAAGCGGGTGCTAAAGGTATCAAAGTTGAAGTAAGTGGTCGTTTAGGCGGCGCTGAAATCGCTCGTAGTGAATGGTATCGTGAAGGTCGTGTGCCTCTACATACTCTACGTGCTGATATCGATTATGGTACATCTGAAGCATTAACTACCTATGGTATTATTGGTGTTAAAGTGTGGATCTTCAAAGGTGAGATCCTTGGTGGTATGGCTGCCGTTGAACAAGCAGAAAAACAACCTGCTGCTCAACCGAAAAAGCAGCGCAAAGGCCGAAAACAATAAGGAGCGTCGCTGATGTTACAACCAAAGCGTACAAAATTCCGTAAAGTGCACAAGGGCCGCAATCGTGGTCTTGCTGTAAGTACTGACGTTAGTTTCGGTACATTCGGTCTTAAGGCTGTGGGTCGTGGTCGTTTGACTGCGCGCCAGATCGAAGCGGCACGTCGTGCAATGACTCGTGCAGTTAAGCGTCAAGGTAAAATCTGGATTCGAGTTTTCCCTGATAAACCAATTACTGAAAAACCACTTGAAGTGCGTATGGGTAAAGGTAAGGGTAACGTTGAATACTGGGTTGCTCAGATTCAACCAGGTAAAGTCCTTTATGAAATGGACGGTGTACCGGAAGAAGTTGCTCGTGAAGCATTTGCGTTGGCAGCTGCAAAACTGCCAATTAAAACCACCTTTGTGATTAAGACGGTGATGTAAATGAAAGCAAAAGAGCTACGCGAAAAAAGCGTTGAAGAGTTAAATACTGAACTTCTTAATTTATTACGTGAGCAATTTAACTTACGTATGCAATTAGCTGGGGGTCAGTTAACACAAACTCATATGTTAAAACAAGTGCGTCGTAATATTGCACGAGTTAAAACGTTATTAACTGAGAAGGCGGGTGCGTAATATGACTACTGAAGTAAAAATTCGTACTCAGCAAGGTCGTGTTATTAGCGACAAAATGGATAAATCTATTACTGTAGCTATTGAACGTAAAGTGAAGCATCCGTTATATGGTAAGTTCATTAAACGTACGACTAAATTGCATGTACATGATGAAAACAACGAGTGTGGTATTGGTGATACTGTTGAAATTAAAGAGTGTCGTCCATTATCAAAAACCAAATCTTGGACTCTTGTTCGAATCGTTGAAAAAGCAGTTAGTTAATCTTTTTTGATTAAAAACTGTACATAATTTAATAAACGGCTCATCGGCCGTTTATTTTATGCTATCCATTTTATTTGAGTGGTGTTATACTATGCGCCCTCACATATGTGGGTTTTTGGTTGTCTATTCTTATCCATGGTAGTTGAGGTGGATGAAGGTAGATTAGACAATAATTAATTTATACGGAGCATTAAAATGATCCAAGAACAGACTAGGCTCGATGTTGCTGATAACTCTGGCGCACGTAGCGTAATGTGTATCAAGGTTCTCGGTGGATCGCATCGTCGTTATGCAGCTGTCGGTGATATCATCAAAGTTACCATTAAAGAAGCAATTCCACGTGGTAAAGTGAAAAAAGGTGATGTACTTAAAGCTGTCGTCGTGCGCACTAGAAAAGGTGTTCGTCGTCCTGATGGATCTGTCATTCGTTTCGATCGCAATGCTTGTGTTATTTTAAATAATAACAGTGAGCAACCGATTGGTACGCGTATTTTTGGACCGGTCACTCGTGAACTTCGTTCTGAGAAGTTTATGAAGATCATTTCATTAGCACCAGAAGTACTGTAAGGAGCGGGTAATGGCAGCTAAAATCCGTCGAGAAGATGAAGTTATCGTGTTAGCCGGTAAAGATAAAGGTAAACGCGGTAAAGTAAAAAGTGTTTTGTCTACTGGTAAAGTGATTGTTGAAGGTATTAATTTGGTGAAAAAACACCAAAAACCAGTACCTGCATTAAATCAAGAAGGTGGAATTGTTGAGAAAGAAGCGCCAATTAACGTTTCTAACGTAGCAATTTTTAACCAAGATACAGGCAAAGCAGATCGCGTAGGCTTTCGTTTTGAAGATGGAAAAAAAGTCCGTTTTTATAAGTCTACTAATAAATTAATCAATTAAGTAATTTGGAGTGTACGATGGCGAAACTGCATGATTACTACAAAGCACAGGTAGTAAATAAACTGCAAGAACAGTTTGGCTACAAATCTGTCATGCAAGTCCCTCGGATCGAAAAGATCACCTTGAATATGGGTGTGGGTGAAGCAATTACTGATAAGAAATTATTAGATAATGCGGTTGCTGATTTAGCAGCAATCAGTGGTCAAAAACCACTTGTCACTAAAGCACGCAAATCAGTTGCTGGTTTTAAAATCCGTCAAGGGTATCCTATTGGTTGTAAGGTCACTTTACGTGGCGAACGTATGTGGGAATTTTTTGAACGTCTAGTTTATATTGCTCTTCCTCGTACTCGAGATTTTCGTGGCTTAAGCGCAAAATCTTTCGATGGTCGTGGTAACTATAGCATGGGTGTTCGTGAACAAATCGTTTTCCCTGAAATCGATTATGATAAAGTTGATCGTGTTCGTGGTTTAGATATTACTATCACAACTACTGCACAATCTGATGAAGAAGGCCGAGCTTTATTATCTGCCTTTAACTTCCCATTTCGTAAGTAAGGTAGGGCATAATGGCTAAACAATCAATGATTGAACGCGATAAGAAACGCGTAAAGCTAGCAGAAAAATATTTTGCAAAGCGTCAAGAATTAAAAGCGATTATCTCTGATCTTAATGCATCAGATGAAGATCGTTGGAATGCAGTGCTTAAATTGCAAACGCTTCCTCGTGATTCTAGTCCATCACGTCAACGTCGTCGTTGTCGTCAAACCGGTCGTCCTCATGGCGTCCTTCGTAAATTTGGTTTAAGCCGTATTAAGGTTCGTGAGTCAGCCATGCGTGGTGAGATTCCTGGTCTTAAAAAGGCAAGTTGGTAATCAGGGGAGTGTTATAGATGAGCATGCAAGATCCTATAGCAGATATGTTGACCCGTATTCGTAACGGTCAAGCTGCGAATAAAGTTGCAGTCACCATGCCTTCCTCTAAGCTAAAAGTGGCAATTGCCAATGTGCTAAAAGAAGAAGGTTATATCGGGGACTATAAAGTAGTTGGTGACACTAAACCAGAATTGGAAATCACTTTAAAATATTTCCAAGGTAAGGCTGTTGTAGAAAGTATTAAACGTGTTAGCCGTCCAGGTTTACGTATTTATAAACGTAAAGATGAATTACCAAAAGTAATGGCTGGATTAGGTATTGCAGTTATTTCTACTTCTAAAGGTGTTATGACTGATCGTGCAGCACGCCAAGCTGGTCTTGGTGGTGAAATTATCTGCTACGTAGCGTAAGGGAGAAAAAAATGTCTCGTGTTGCAAAAGCACCTGTCGTTGTTCCTGCTGGCGTAGAGGTAAAACTCAATGGTCAGGTAATTACGATTAAAGGTAAAAATGGCGAGTTATCTCGCACAATAAATAATGCTGTTGTAATTAATCAAGAAGAAGGTCAAATTAAATTTGCACCTCGTGACGGTTTTGCTGATGCTTGGGCTCAAGCAGGTACAGCTCGTGCATTGATTAATGCAATGGTAATTGGTGTTACTGAAGGTTTTACTAAAAAACTTCAGCTAGTTGGTGTCGGTTATCGTGCACAAGTTAAAGGTAATGCAATTGGTTTATCTCTTGGATATTCACATCCAATTGAACATCAATTACCTAAAGGTGTAACAGCTGAATGTCCTTCTCAAACTGAAATCGTACTAAAAAGTGCTGATAAACAGTTAATCGGACAAGTGGCAGCAGATATCCGTGCTTATCGTCGTCCTGAACCTTATAAAGGTAAAGGTGTTCGTTACGCAGATGAAGTTGTGCGTACTAAAGAAGCTAAGAAAAAGTAAGGTAACACTATGGATAAGAAATCAGCTCGTATCCGTCGTGCAACTAAAGCGCGTCGTAAGATGCATGAACTACTTGCAACTCGCTTAGTAGTTCACCGTACTCCGCGTCATATTTATGCGCAGATTATCGCACCAAACGGATCAGAAGTACTGGCAGCCGCTTCTACATTAGAAAAAGCTATCAGTGAAAGTTTAAAATACACTGGAAACAAAGATGCAGCAGCAGCAGTTGGTAAAGCAATTGCAGAGCGTGCATTAGCGAAAGATATCAAAGAAGTTTCTTTTGATCGTTCAGGTTTCCAATATCATGGTCGAGTTCAGGCGCTAGCAGATGCTGCTCGCGAAGCTGGCCTACAGTTCTAAGGTAGGAGTTAAAGATGTCAAACATCGAAAAACAAGCTGGTGAACTGCAGGAAAAATTAATCGCAGTTAACCGAGTCTCTAAAACCGTAAAAGGTGGTCGTATTTTTAGTTTTTCTGCACTAACTGTTGTTGGTGACGGTAATGGCCGCGTAGGTTTTGGATATGGTAAAGCACGTGAAGTGCCAGCAGCAATCCAAAAAGCAATGGAAAAAGCACGTCGCAATATGATCAATGTTGCGTTAAACAACGATACTTTACAGCATCCAGTTAAAGGTGCTCACACAGGTTCTCGTGTTTATATGCAACCAGCATCAGAAGGTACTGGTATTATCGCCGGTGGTGCGATGCGTGCTGTATTAGAAGTTGCTGGTGTTCGTAACGTTCTAGCTAAAGCATATGGTTCTACAAACCCAATTAACGTGGTTCGTGCAACGATTGATGGCTTAGAAAATATGAAATCTCCAGAAATGGTTGCTGCTAAGCGTGGTAAAACCGTCGAAGAAATTTTGGGGTAATTAGCCATGGCAAAGACAATTAAAATTACACAAACTCGTAGTTCTATTGGTCGTCTACCGAAGCATAAAGCAACGTTAGTTGGTTTAGGATTACGTCGTATTGGTCATACTGTTGAACGTGAAGATACACCTGCAATTCGCGGTATGGTAAACCAAGTTTATTACATGGTTAAAGTTGAGGAGTAATAGTAATGCGTTTAAATACTTTATCTCCTGCTGAAGGTTCAAAGCATGCACCTAAGCGCGTAGGCCGTGGAATCGGTTCAGGGCTTGGTAAAACTGGTACTCGTGGTATCAAAGGTCAAAAATCTCGTTCAGGTGGCGGCGTTCGTCGTGGCTTTGAAGGTGGTCAAATGCCTTTATATCGTCGTTTACCAAAATTTGGTTTTACCTCACGTAAAGCTATGGTAACAGCACAAGTTCGTCTTTCAGATTTAATGAAAGTTGAAGGTGATATTGTTGACCTAAATAGCTTAAAAGTTGCTAATGTGATTAATTCACAAATCGAATATGCAAAAATCATGTTATCTGGTGAAATTTCTAAACCAGTAACAGTTCGTGGTATTCGAGTAACTAAAGGTGCTAAAGCTGCAATTGAAGCTGCTGGCGGAAAAATTGAGGAATAATTAGAAAGATGGCAAAGCAACCAGGATTAGATTTTCAAAGCACACGAGGCGGTAGTAGTGAGCTTAAAAGACGTTTATTATTTGTGCTTTTAGCGCTTATTGTTTTCCGTCTTGGTTCTTACGTTCCGGTTCCTGGTGTTGATACTAAAGCGTTATCGGACTTACTACAAGCATCATCTAATGGTATTGTTGGTATGTTCAATATGTTCTCTGGTGGTGCTTTAAGCCGTGCTTCAATATTTGCTTTAGGGATAATGCCTTATATTTCTGCATCAATCATTGTGCAGTTATTGACATCAATTAATCCTAAATTAGCTGAATTGAAGAAAGAAGGTGAATCAGGTCGTAAGAAAATTAGCCAATATACTCGTTATGGCACACTAGCTTTAGCGATTGTACAAGCAGTCGGTATTGCGACTGGTTTACCGAATATTCCTGGTTATAGTCAAGTTGTGATTAATCCAGGATTTTCTTTCTATTTTATTGCATCGGTTAGCTTAGTTACTGGCACTATGTTTCTTATGTGGTTGGGTGAACAGATCACAGAGCGCGGTGTAGGTAATGGTATTTCTATCATTATCTTTGCTGGTATTGTGGCAAGTCTTCCTCATGCGATATATGAAACAATTGAACAAGCTCGTTCTGGTGATTTGCATCCGATTTTATTATTAGTAATCGCTGCATTAGTGGTTGGTGTGACTTACTTTGTCGTTTTTGTTGAACGTGGTCAACGACGTATTGTCGTTAATTACGCTCAAAGACAACAAGGTCGTCGTGTGTATGCCGCACAAAGCACGCATTTACCTCTTAAAATTAATATGGCAGGTGTAATTCCAGCAATATTTGCTTCAACAATTATTATGTTACCATCAATGATGGCTTCTTGGTTTCAAGGAAATGGTGAAGGATGGAGATATATCTTTGTTCTTATTGGGCAATATTTCTCTCATGATCAACCGTTATACATAATCTTTTTTGCAGCTGCGATTATTTTCTTCTGTTTCTTCTATACCGCATTGGTTTTCAATCCGAGAGAAACAGCAGATCAGTTAAAAAAATCTGGTGCATTTATTCCAGGTATCCGTCCAGGTGAACAAACATCGAAGTATATTGATAAAGTAATGACACGTTTAACGCTAATTGGCGCTATCTACATTACTTTTGTATGTTTGGTACCAATGTTTATGACAAGTGCGATGAAAGTTCCAGTTCAATTTGGTGGAACATCTTTATTAATTGTAGTTGTTGTAATCATGGATTTTATGGCACAAGTACAGACTTTAATGATGCCAAATCGTTATGAGTCAGTGTTAAAGAAAGCGAACCTTAAAGGCTACGGCCGATAAGTTAGCCAGAAGTTACGGAGAAAAACATGAAAGTTCGTGCTTCAGTCAAGAAATTATGCAGAAATTGTAAAATCATCAAACGCAATGGCATCGTTCGTGTTATTTGCATTGAAGGTAAACACAAACAACGTCAAGGTTAATATTATTTAACTGCGAAATTGAACTTTTGCATATTTTACTTGCCAAAGTATAGTAAAGCTGGCTAGAATAGCCAGCCTAAAATTTTTTTGTAGATCCGCCGTTTGAGTATCCTGAAAACGGGCTTTTCAGTATGGTGGATTTGCTGAACATTAACAATAAAGGAGTGCATAGTGGCCCGTATAGCAGGCATTAACATTCCTGATCAACAACATACTGTTATTGCGTTACAAGCAATTTATGGTATCGGTAATACCCGCGCTAAGACAATTTGTGCTGAAGCTGGTATTCCTGAACATGTTAAGATCAGAGAACTATCTGAAGATCAGATTGAAAAGTTACGTGAACAAGTCGCTAAATTCACTGTTGAAGGTGATTTACGTCGTGAAGTAACTATGAGTATCAAGCGTTTATTAGACCTTGGTTGTTATCGTGGTGTGCGTCATCGTCGTGGACTTCCTGTCCGTGGTCAACGCACTAAGACTAACGCTCGTACCCGTAAGGGACCGCGTAAGCCAATCAAGAAATAATTGAGGTGATAATAAATGGCAAAGACACCTGTTCGTACACGTAAACGTGTTAAAAAGCAAGTTTCTGATGGTATAGCTCATATTCATGCATCATTTAACAATACAATCGTAACAATTACCGATCGTCAAGGTAATGCGTTGGGTTGGGCAACCGCTGGTGGTTCTGGTTTCCGTGGCTCTCGTAAGTCAACTCCGTTCGCAGCTCAAGTAGCAGCAGAGCGTTGTGCAGAAGCCGTAAAAGACTACGGAATTAAGAATCTAGAAGTTATGGTAAAAGGACCTGGTCCTGGTCGTGAGTCAACAATTCGTGCATTAAATGCAGCGGGTTATCGCATCACTAATATTACTGATGTTACTCCGATTCCTCATAACGGTTGTCGTCCACCAAAGAAACGTCGTGTTTAATTTTTTATTAAACATTGAATGTTTATAGGATTATTGGAGAAAAAAAATGGCAAGATATTTGGGACCAAAGCTCAAATTAAGTCGTCGTGAAGGTACAGATTTATTCCTTAAGTCTGGCGTCCGAGCGGTTGACAGTAAATGTAAGTTAGAACAAGCTCCTGGACAACATGGTGCGCGTAAACCGCGTTTATCAGATTATGGTGTTCAGTTACGCGAAAAACAAAAAGTTAGACGTATTTATGGAATTCTAGAACGTCAATTCCGTAATTACTACAAAAATGCAGCACGTATTAAAGGTAATACAGGTGAAAACTTGTTAGGTCTTTTAGAACGTCGCTTAGATAACGTTGTTTATCGTATGGGATTCGGTGCAACTCGTGCTGAAGCTCGTCAATTAGTTAGTCATAAAGCTGTTCTTGTTAATGGTCACGTTGTTAACATCGCATCTTATCAAGTTTCACCTGAAGATGTGATTAGTGTTCGTGAAAAATCTAAAAAACAAGCACGTATTAAAGCCGCTTTAGAGTTAGCTGAACAACGTGAAAAACCAACATGGTTAGAAGTTGATGCTAGCAAAATGGAAGGTGTGTTCAAACGCTTACCAGAACGTTCAGATTTATCTGCTGACATCAACGAACATTTGATCGTCGAACTTTACTCTAAGTAAAGTTTAGCACTTAAGAGAGGACATAATGCAGGGTTCTGTAACAGAGTTTTTAAAACCTCACCTAGTTGACGTTGTTCAATACAGCCCAACTCATGCAAAAGTGACTTTAGAGCCACTTGAGCGTGGTTTTGGACATACTTTAGGTAATGCACTACGCCGCATTTTATTATCATCTATGCCGGGATATGCAGTGACCGAAGTTGAAATTGACGGTGTTCTGCATGAGTATAGTACTAAAGAAGGCGTTCAAGAAGATGTGCTTGATATTCTGCTTAATTTGAAAAAATTAGCAGTACGTGTACATACTAAAGATGATGTTATGCTGACTTTAAATAAATCAGGGGTAGGTGCGGTAACTGCATCAGATATCACTCACGATGGTGATGTTGAAATTGTAAATCCTGATTTAGTAATTTGTCATCTTACTGATGCCAATGCTTCAATTAGTATGCGTATTCGTGTACAACGAGGACGTGGTTATGTCCCTGCTTCTGCTCGCGTTAAGTCAGAAGATGAAGAGCGACCGATTGGTCGTCTATTAGTTGATGCATGTTATAGCCCAGTCGAGCGTATCGCTTATTCTGTCGATGCGGCTCGTGTGGAACAACGTACCGATTTAGATAAATTAGTTATTGATATGGAAACTAATGGTACGATTGATCCTGAAGAGGCTATTCGTCGTGCTTCAACTATTTTGGCTGAACAACTTGAAGCTTTCGTTGATTTACGTGATGTACGTCAACCTGAAGTTAAAGAAGATAAACCGGAATTTGATCCGATTCTTCTACGTCCAGTAGATGATCTCGAATTAACTGTTCGGTCTGCTAATTGCTTAAAAGCAGAAGCAGTTCATTATATTGGTGATTTAGTACAACGTACCGAAGTTGAGTTACTTAAAACCCCTAATCTTGGTAAGAAATCACTTACTGAAATTAAGGATGTGCTCGCATCTCGTGGTTTGTCTTTAGGCATGCGTCTTGAGAACTGGCCACCAGCAAGTATTGTTGAAGACTAAAATAAAATTTATATAAGAAGGATAAAGTTATGCGCCATCGTAAAAGTGGTCGTCAACTGAACCGAAATAGCAGCCATCGTCAAGCAATGTTTCGTAACATGACTAGTTCACTTGTTGAACATGAAATCATCAAAACTACATTGCCTAAAGCAAAAGAGTTGCGTCGTGTTGTTGAACCGTTAATTACGCTAGCCAAAAGCGATAGCGTAGCTAATCGCCGTTTGGCTTTTGCTCGTATCCGTGATAAAGATACAGTGAAAAAATTATTTTCAGATTTAGGCCCACGTTTTGCTACCCGTCCTGGCGGTTATGTACGCATTTTAAAATGTGGTTTCCGTGATGGAGATAATGCTCCAATGGCTTATATTGAATTAGTTGATCGCCCTGCTGTAGAAGCAGAAGTTGCAGCTGAATAAATAATTAAAGCTTAAAATTAAAACCGGCTAATGAGCCGGTTTTTTATTAGCTAATTATTATAGATTTAACTACCAAAGTTTAATATAAGTACCAGCAATTTTAAGCGGGATGGCAAATGATATAGCCACCATTTTGTCCGTAATTAGTAGGAATTCTTCAAAACATTTTAATGCTATAAGTTAATAATGTGGAGGCGGAGTTTCTTCTGATAAACTTGCTATGTTCGATGTTTGGGTTGCTTGTAATTTTTGTGATAATAACGTTAATTGTTCTTTAAGTTTGCTGATATCGGCCTGTAGATTAACCACCATTTGATTTAATTCTTCAATGGTCATCTCTTGAAATGCAACTTTTGTTTCTAATAATTCCAATTGTTGGTTCATAGTCTGTTACTTAATGGCTATTTAATTTTATATTGTAAGTAAAAGTTATTATAAAATCCATCCTCGTTCCGCAAAAGAGACGTATTCACCTTTACCAATGACGAGATGATCGATAACACGGACATCAATTAATTCACAAACTTGTTCGATTTTTTTAGTTAATGCACGATCAGCTTGACTTGGTTCAGCTAAGCCTGAAGGATGGTTATGTGCTAAAATTAATGCTGCCGCATTGTATTGCAAGGCTTTTCTAGCGACTTCTCTAGGGTGAACCTCAACGCAGTTGTATGTTCCTACAAACATCTCCTCACAATTAATCACGTGATTCTGGTTATCTAGAAAAATAACCATAAAAATTTCACGATCTTTATCCATTAAACGATTAGCTAGATAATGATGAGTTAAAGTAGGTGATGTAAGATAATTTTCTTTGGTCATTTTAACTTTTAAATAACGATGAGATAGTTCAACCACCGCTTTCAATTGAGTGTATTTAGCTGTTCCCAAACCTTCTTTTTTACAAAATTCATCATGACTTGCATTCATTAAATGGTAAAAGGAACCGAATTCATTTAATAATTTTTGAGATAACGTTAATACTGGTAAATTACGAGTTCCCGTACGTAAAAAAAGAGCAAGTAATTCAGCATCTGACAGCGCTTCAACACCAAATTGTAATAATTTTTCTCGTGGCATCAAGAGTCTGCATTGTGTTGACATAATAATGGTATTCCCATTTTTTTAAAATGAGATTATTGATTAATTTTTATAAATTGATAACGAAACAGATGAAAAGTTGTGAAATGGTTCGCAAAGATCGAGACTATTTTACAAAAAAAGCGCTAATCAGCGCTTTTAAAATTCTATTTTATTTAAATATTAGTGACATCCGCAACTGCCGTTTCCACCGCCACAACAACCGCTTTCTTCATCATCGTCATGATCATCGTGACCACCACAACCACAGCCACCATGTCCATGATCGTGTGCACCATGAATATGACCATGAGATATCTCATCAGGTGTCGCTTCACGAATAGCAAGCACTTCAACATTAAAATTTAAGTCTTGGCCAGCTAACATATGGTTACCATCAATAGTAACGGTATCGCCATCAATAGCCGTGATTTCAACGGGTAAAGAACCTTGGTCAGTATCAGCAAAAAAACGCATACCAACTTCGAGGTCATCAACTCCAACAAAAACATCACGCGGTACATTTTGTACCAATGCATCGTTAAAATCACCATAAGGGTTAACTAATTCCACATCAAATTTATCACCAACTTGATGGCCTTCTAACGCATTTTCAAGGTCTTGTAATAAGTTTCCTGCACCTTGTAAATATTCAAGTGGCGCAGCTGCTGTAGCTTCATCAACTAACACGCCATCTTTTGTACGAACTTTATATGCTAAACTTACAACTGTATTTTTTGCTATTTTCATGTTTTCTCCAACAAACTGTTACTGAGCAAATAATGTTAAATTTTAACGGAAAAAAACGCTTCTGTATGCTATTTTCTTTGTAATTTAGGAAGTTTTAATAATATCTTAGTTATTGATGCGATTTTGGTTTAAAAAATAACTTTTAACTAATAAATAATCGTTGGATAGCTAATTGAAATCAATTAAGCTGATAATAATAAGTTTAATAAAATTTATAAAAAAAGTTGAGGAGAGGGGTTTTTATGTTAGAAATTAATGATTATTTTGATGGAAAAGTGAAGTCTATAGGTTTTGAAAATGGCTCAACGGGTAAAGCCTCTGTTGGTGTGATGATGCCTGGCGAATATGTTTTTAGTACCAATAATCCAGAAGAAATGACAGTGATAACTGGTTCGCTCAAAGTTTTATTACCTACTGCAACTGATTGGCAAATTTTTGAAGCCGGGCAGATTTTTCATGTCGCCAAAGAGAGTCAATTTGATGTGCAAGTCAGCGAGACAACAGTTTATTTGTGTCGTTACTTAGCAAAATAGGCATTCATATTAAATCTAAGAAAGCTTAATCATTGATAGATTTACTTTTATGCAATAAAAAAGGCTAATTTTACAATTAGCCTTTCATTAAAATATTCTACTATATTACTTAAGTTCTAATTCATTCATCGCTGCGATGCTAAAGCCACCATCAACATGAATGACTTCACCTGTAATACCTGACGATAAATTTGAACATAAGAATGCAGCTGAATTACCTACGTCTTCAATGGTTACTGTACGACGAATAGGGGTTACTGATTCACAATGTGATAACATCTTTTTGAAATCTTTAATTCCTGATGCAGCTAAAGTACGAATAGGGCCAGCAGAAATTGCATTTACACGAATACCTTCAGGTCCCATTGCATTTGCCATATAACGTACATTTGCTTCTAAAGATGCTTTAGCAAGACCCATAACGTTATAATTAGGAATTGCACGTTCAGCGCCTAAATAAGAAAGAGTGACTAATGCTGAGTCAGGATTTAGCATTGAACGACAAGCTTTAGCCATAGCAACAAAGCTATAAGAGCTAATATCATGTGCGATGGCAAAACCTTCACGAGTTACCGCATTAACATAATCACCATCTAATTGATCACCAGGAGCGAAGGCAATTGCATGAACAAAACCATCGAATTTATCCCAAGTTTTAGCTAGCTCTGTAAATAATGTTGTGATGCTTTCATCATGCGCAACATCACAAGGTAAAACGATTTTAGAATTAAAATCAGCAGCAAACTCTTCAACACGGCCTTTTAATTTTTCGCTTTGATAAGTAAAAGCTAATTCTGCGCCTTCACGGTGCATCGCTTTTGCAATACCGTAAGCAATAGAACGATTACTTGCAACGCCGGTAACCAGTATGCGTTTACCTGTTAAAAATCCCATAAATTGTTCCTCTAATATTTTTTACTATATATTCTAGAATGCTGATGATTATATGTTGATATAGTTAACTTCGCTACTATAAATTTATTTTTCCTTATTTAATCGTCATTTTATTTCTAAAAATAAGTTGTTTATTTGTTTAATACTTGACTATAATACTCAACTATTAGATGACATTGTTGGTACTTCATGATGAAAGATAAAGATTTAGTTTGCTATAAAACGTTACCTGTTTGGGATGCAAAAACTTTACCCGATTTGTTTCGTGAAAAACATAATACACAACTAGGTACTTGGGCAAAATTAAACATTATAAAAGGTTATATCAATTTTGATATGTTAACCGAGCAAGGCGATATCGTTTCTCAATATGTTTTTGATGTTGAGCATCAGCCTCCATTTATTGAGCCTCAGCAATGGCATCGAATAGCTCAAGTTTCAGATGATTTGCAGTGCCAGTTGGCTTTTTATTGTCAACCTGAGGATTATAGCCAGAAAAAATATCAGATGACTAAAACCCATTCTGACGTGTTGGAAGTCTGTCAAATCATTCAGGCCGGAAAAGCACTAGATTTAGGTTGTGGTTCAGGCCGTAATTCACTCTATCTACAGCTACTTGGTTTTGATGTTGATGCCGTTGATAAGTCAGAAATGAGTATTAGTAATTTACAAGAAATTATTGCAAACGATCATTTATCGGATATCAATGCATCTATTTATGATATTAATCAGGCTAATTTAAAAGGTAACTACGATTTAATTATTTCAACTGTTGTAATGATGTTTTTACAACCAGATAGAATTCCCGATATCATTCATAATATGCAAAACATAACTAAAACGGGTGGTTATAATTTAATTGTTTGCGCTATGTCAACTGATGATTTTCCTTGCACTGTAGGATTTTCGTTTACGTTTAAAGAGAATGAGTTACTTAATTATTATCAAAATTGGGACATCCTAAAATACAATGAAGATGTTGGCGAACTGCATAAAACGGATATCCATGGCAACCGAATAAAGCTCCGCTTTGCGACGTTGTTAGCCAAAAAACGATAATATTACAGGAATTTATCCTGTAATATCTTTTTAACTATTTCCCCAGTATCTTACCTACTTCAAACCATGCTTTGCGAGAGTTCAATAGATCTTGAGCAGACATTGGTTTTTTACCAGCAGGTTGTAAAAGTGTCATATTTAATGCGCCATCACTTGTTGCAATACATATTCCTTTTTTATCTGCTTGTAAAATAGTGCCAACAGGTCGATTGTGGGATGTTTTTATCACTTCTGCTTGCCATACCTTTACTGGCTCGCCATTAACGTCAAAATAACTAACAGGCCAAGGATTAAAGGCGCGAATGCAACGTTCCAGTTGCTGTGCCGATAGGTTCCAATCAAGTTTAGCTTCTTGTTTAGATAATTTTTCAGCGTAAGTGACCTGTGATGGATCTTGTTTTTCAGGTTGGATTTTTCCTTCGGTAATTAGTGTTAAGGTATCAAGTAGTCCTTCTGGACCTAATTGCGCCAATTTGTTATATAACGTTGCACTGGTATCAGAAGGTTCAATTGGACAGGTGAGTTTATATAACATATCACCCGTATCAAGCCCTGCATCCATTTGCATAATTGTGATACCGGTTAAAGTATCACCAGCCCAACAAGCGCGTTGAATAGGAGCTGCGCCTCGCCATCTTGGTAATAATGAACCATGCACATTTAAACAACCTAGTTTAGGCATATCAAGCACAGCTTGCGGTAAAATAAGACCATATGCTACCACAATCATAATGTCGGCATTGAGCTCAGCAATGATTTTCTGATTTTCTTCAGTTTTGAGTGTAGCAGGTTGATAAACAGGAAGATGATTTTCGATTGCTAATTGTTTAACCGGACTTGCAGTTAACTTATTGCCACGTCCAGCAGGGCGATCGGGCTGAGTAAAAACTGCAATAACATTATGTTTAGCATCAATTAATGCTTTTAAATGGGTAGCAGCAAAATCAGGCGTACCAGCAAAAATAATCTTTAGGGGATTTGTTGTGTGTGACATGCGTAATATATCCATAATCAAAATATGACAGATATTATACTTTAAATTGACCTAATAATCCTTAATCACATCACTGTACTCATAATGGATATCATATGTATACCGAGTAAAGGTGGTTATAGCGTTAAGTAATCTTGAATCATAGCGAAATCTCATAATAGCTGATGAAAAGTTTATGGATAAAATAATAGTAAAAATCCACAAACAACTTAGCAACCTTATATTTAACCAATTAATTATGTTTTTATTTTACTTAAAATGGAAAAAATATTGGTACCAACGCTATATCAACTAACATAACCAAAAAGGTTAACGGCACACCAACTTTAACAAAATCACTAAAGCTATATCCACCAGGTGCAACAACCATTGTTTTTACAGGTGATGAAACAGGTGTAATAAACGATGCAGATGTCGCAATAGCAACGGTCATAGCAAATGGATAGGGTGAATATCCAAATTTTATTGCTAAATCAATCGCAATTGGTGCAATTAAAATTGCGGTTGCGGTATTAGAAATAAACAATCCTACCGTTGAGCATAATAAAAAGATAAAAGTTAACACCATGTAAGGGCCAAATGAACGTAAGTGGATTTCAAGCCATTGTGATATGAGCGAAATCCCTCCCGTCTTATTTAACGCTACCGCGAAAGGCATCATACCAATAATGAGAATTAATGTTGGCCAATGAATTGATTTATAAGCATTTGCCATATCAATACAGCGGGTGGCACCCATTAATAAACAAGCAATCAGTGCAGCAACAACATTTGGGACAATACCTGTCACCATTAAAATAATCATTACCGCTAGATTAAATAGTGCGATAAAAGCCTGAGAGCTTGCTGGTGCAACATCATCAATGTCTGATGGGTAATCAAGTACCACAAAATCACTAGTCCGAGTTTGTAGTTTTTGTATAGATCCCCAGTCTCCGCATACCAAAAGTGTATCGCTCATTTCTAGTCGTTCTTGGAATAGGTTATTGGTTTCAACTGGTGCATGGTTTCGCCAGATTCCAATAACGGTCAGAAAATATTTTTCCCTAAAATCAATTTCATTAAGAGTCTTTCCACATAATGATGATTCAGGCAGCAATGCAACTTCAGCCATACCGACTTCTTTGACTTGTTCTGAAAAATATTCACCACGTAATACTTTTGGTTCAAGATTGTTAGTGGTTAGAAATGTGCGATAGTCAGCTTCGGAATGAGACATGTCCAATAAAAGAATATCGTTTTCTCTAAATTCAGTACTACCATTTACAGGGATGAGCACTTTTTGGAATTTTCGCCAACGTTCAATACCAATTACATTTACACCATGCTCAGTACGTAAATGTAATCCATCAATGGTTCGCCCAACAAAAGGAGAACCAGCAAGAATTTGTGCGCGGTGAGCTCGGCCAATTAATTTATAATCTCTAATTAAATCGGTAATTTTACGTCTTTGAGGTAAACTATTGTTAGCGGTGACTTGGTCCGCTGTAAGTAACCAATTGCGTGTTAATAAACAATAAATCACACCAACAACTAATACGCCAAGGCCTATTGGCGTAATTGAAAAGAAGCCAAACTCGGTTAATGCAGCTCGGCTAAGTTCACTATTTACTACAAGGTTTGGAGCTGTTGCGACAAGAGTCATCATGCCACTAATTAATGCTGCAATACACAGTGGCATCATCAATTTTTTTACATGGATACCTGTATGGTTAGCAATACTGATAGCAACAGGAATAAAGATTGCAACTACACCAGTTGAGCTCATAACCGAACCCAGTAGAGCTACACCTAACATAATAAAGGTAATAATTCGAATATCATTTTTACCTGCTGCTTTTAAGATATATTCACTCATTTTGTAAGAGATACCCGTTCTTACTAAACTTTCACCGATTACGAATAACAGTGCAATGAGGATAATATTGGGATCGCTAAATCCCGCAAGCGCTTCAGCCGGAGTTAATACACCCGTGACGGTAATTGCAGTTATCGTCAATAACGCAATAATATCCATTCTTAATTTACTGAATGAAAACAATAAAATCGCAATAAAAAGTAACAAACAAACAGTAATGAGTGGGTAATATTCGATTATATAATTAGGTAAAAGAGCAGACATTGATGATAAAAAACTATGTCCAGATGACGAATGTTCCACAAAAGGTAGCTCATGAAGTTGATTATATTTTTGACATAATACCTTGATTTATTGTAATAGGGAATATCTTGAAGTAAAGATTCTTAAGTATCAACTATGGTTAAAATGACATTTTTAACATTTTTTGCTGTTTTATTTTTAAGCTCTTCGCATTCATAAAACTTAGGTGTAATTTAGTCAACTTGATGCGTTTAATTTTAAAACCATATTTAGGAGTCAATATGTCATCAAAAAAGTCTGTTGCGGAAATTATTATTGAAGTGTTATCTCAAGCGGGGGTTAAACATTGTTATGGTATTGTTGGAGATACCTTAAATCAAATTACGTCTGCTATCAAAAAAAGTGATATTGAATGGGTACATGTTCGTCATGAAGAAGTGGGTGCTTTTGCTGCAGGAGCTGAAGCTTATCTTACCGATCAAATAACCGCTTGTGCTGGTTCTTGTGGACCAGGAAGCCTACATTTTATAAATGGTATTTATGAAGCACAACGCAATAAAGTACCATTGGTTTTACTGGCTAGCCAGTTAGTTACCTCTCAACAAGGAACTGATTTTCCGCAAGAGGTTGATTTTGAATCTATTTATAAAAACTGTTCTGTCTTTTGTCAGCAAATTTCGGATCCAACACAAGCGCGACGAATTACTACAGCAGCTGTACAAGCGGCAATAAATCAACGAGGTGTTGCTGTTATAGTTATTCCTTATAATATAAGTTTAGTCAAAGTTGAAGATAATAGTGGACATAAAATTTTTCACCCGAAACCAGTAATTCGGCCATCTGATGAAGAGCTAGCACAAATCTCAGAAATTCTAAATAAAAACAGTAAAGTGGCAATATTTGCAGGTCATGGAGTATCAGAAGCTCATGATGAATTAGTTGCGTTAGCAAAAAAATTAAAGTCACCAATTGTTCATACTTCAAGAGCTAAAGATTTCGTCGAATATGATAATCCGTATAACGTTGGTATGACAGGGATGTTTGGTATGGAGTCTGGCGCAACGGCGATAAAAGAGTGTGATGTGCTTTTGATGTTTGGTGTTGATTTTGCGTGGTCACAATTTTATCCAGATGACGCAACAATTATTCAGGTAGATATCGATGCAACTCATCTAGGTCATCGCCATAGTGTAGATATTGGTGTTGTAGGTGCAAGTAAACCAACCCTAGCCGCTTTATTGCCATTAGTTAATGAAAAAGCAGACAGTGCATTTTTAGATAAATGTCGTGAATTACACACTAAAGCAATTGATAAATTAGGTAAGAAAGCGATACCATCAAAAACGGTTATTCACCCTCAATATTTAACCGAATTGATTGATAAATATGCCAATGATGATGCCGTACTATGTGCAGATGTTGGTTCTGCTATGGTTTGGGCTTGCCGTCATTTTTCAACCAATGGTAAAAGACGGACAGTTATTAGTTTAAAACATGGCACTATGGCCAATGCGATGCCACAAGCATTAGGTGTACAAAAAGCTTTTCCTAATCGTCAAGTCATTACCTTATCAGGAGATGGTGGTATTAGTATGTTGTTAGGCGATTTGTTAACCACAATTCAAGAAAACCTGCCAATCAAAGTTGTTGTACTTAATAATAGCTCACTTAACTTTGTTGAATTGGAACAAAAATCAGAAGGGCTTGTCGATCACTATACTGATTTAAAAAATCCTGATTTTGCTAAAGTAGCTGAAGCGATGGGATTATTTGCTATTCGTGTCGATAGTTCAGATTTGCTTGAAGCCGCAGTGCAATCATTTTTAGCTCACCCTGGACCTGCATTATTAGATGTTAAGACAAACGAATATGAATTAGTTATGCCGCCTGAAATTCATACTTCACAAGTAATGGGAATGGCGCTTTATAGTGTAAAGGCATCATTGAGTGGCAAAATGAAAGATGTGGTTAATTTGTTGGTTGATAATTTTGTAAAAAAATAGACTAAGCAATAGATAAAAAAAGTTGAGGAACGGGGTTTTTAGGGGGATTTTTACGATATCTGCCGCATTTTGCGACAGATAAGTTTGATTAAAAACTAACAGCACCTTCTTCAGCTGAAGATAAATTTTCTCTAACAACTGTATAAAGTTCTCGACCAAAACCTTTATGGGAATCGGTTAAATCGATTGGTGCTGGACTGCGTTTTGCGAGTTCAGCTTCATCAACTAATAGTGTTATTTCACCGGTTTGACCATTGACTCGGATCATATCACCTTGTTCAACTTTGCTTAATAATCCACCTGCATAGGCTTCAGGTGTAACATGAATAGCTGCCGGTACTTTGCCTGATGCGCCAGATAGCCGTCCATCAGTTAATAACGCAACTTTATAGCCGCGATCTTGCAAAACACCCAATGGTGTTATTAATTTATGTAGCTCTGGCATACCGATAGCTTTTGGGCCTTGATAACGAACAACTACAACACAGTCCTTATTGAGGTTGCCGGCTTTGTATTCTGCATCTAAATCATACTGACTATTAAAGACTACTGCAGGTGCTTCGATAATTTGGTGCTCATCGGTAACAGCAGACGTTTTCATTATCGCTCTCCCTAAATTGCCAGACATCACTTTTAAGCCACCATGAGAGTTGAAAGGTTTTTTTATTGAAGCAATCACATTTTCATCTAAAGATTCTTTAGGACCTTCGCGGAAGATGAGTTTACCGTTTTCTAAAATTGGCTCTTTCGTGTAACGGCTCAGTCCATGGCCAACTACAGTTTCAACATCTTCATGTAACAAACCACCGGATAATAGTTCTCGGACCAATAATGAAGTTCCACCTGCTGCTTGGAAGTAGTTAATGTCGGCCGGCCCATTAGGGTATATTCGGCTCAATAACGGAACAACTGTTGATAAGTCTGAAATATCGTCCCAATTAATAACAATACCCGCCGCTTTAGCCATGGCGACAATGTGCATAGTCAAATTGGTTGAGCCACCTGTGGCTAAAAGCGCAACTAAACCATTAACAATTACTTTTTCATCCACCATTTTACCAACGGGCATATAGTTTCCTGATTGGTTAGTTAAACGAGTGATCTGTCTTGCAGCGGCATTGGTTAGTTCATTGCGTAATGTTGTTTCAGGGTGAACAAAAGCGGCTCCAGGTAAATGTAATCCCATTAACTCAATGACCATTTGGTTACTATTTGCCGTGCCATAAAACGTACAAGTTCCACTGGTATGGTATGAGGCTGATTCAGATTCTAATAAATCTTCGCGAGAAGCTTTTCCTTCTGAATAAAGTTGACGAATGCGAACTTTCTCTTTATTTGGTAAACCTGAAGGCATCGGTCCAGAAGGAACAAAGATAGCGGGTAAATGCCCAAAAGATAGGGCCCCAATAAATAATCCTGGTAAAATTTTATCGCAGACTCCTAGATACAGTGCGCCATCAAACATATTATGTGATAACCCAACGGCAACAGACATTGCAATTACATCTCGACTCATTAGCGAAATTTCCATACCCGGTTCGCCTTGGGTTACACCATCACACATAGCCGGTACCCCTCCAGCCATTTGGCCAACAGCGCCGACTTCATGTAGCACTTTTCGAATTTGTTCTGGATAAAATTCATAAGGTTTATGTGCTGATAACATATCGTTATAAGAACTGATAATACCGATATTACTTTTTAATATATTTTTAAGATCATTTTTCTCATCGAGGCAACAAGCGGCAAAGCCATGAGCTAAGTTACTACAAGGCAAACTTGCTCGGGTAACTTTCTTTAACATAGCATGTTCTATTTTTTGCAGATAAGCTTCACGTGTTGCTTTAGAGCGATTAATAATGCGCTGAGTTACAGCTAAAATAGTGGAATTCACATTAACCTCTTAGATTATATTTATTATAATTTCTGAACTTTTATAAATTTATTCACAATGACATATCGAATTAATAACCTTCATGCTATCTTCAATAACACCATTTAGTGGTTGTTCAATATTGATAGCATAAACATCTTTTTCATTGGCTGTTGGTTCTTCTAATGCGTCAAATTGCGACTGTAGCATTCCTGTTTTTTGATAATGTCCTTGGCGTTTAGCTAAACGTTGGGAGATAACATCAAAACTTCCTTTTAAATAAATAAAGTGCACATTTTCATTTTCTCCACGAATAATGTCTCGATATTTTTCTTTTAATGCTGAGCAGATAATAATCGAAATATCATTGACATTACTCATTGCAAATGCAGCATTACTAATTAAGTTTAACCAAGGCATCCTGTCGTTATCATTTAGCGGGGTACCGCTGCGCATTTTCAATATATTGGCTTTGGGATGTAAAAAGTCACCATCTAGAAAAGCGGCATTTAGGTTATCGGCTATTTGTTTTGCAACAACCGATTTACCGCTACCTGATACACCCATGAATACGAAAACATTTTTCCTTTGTTGTGTCATTACGTTATTCTCCAAAATAACCTGTTACGGGTAACATTTTGACATTTTAATCCATTATTGCAATTCAAAAAAGTTGATTTTGTGATCTGGATCATACTTTGTTTTGGGTAAAGGTCTTTATCACGATTTGGGATCTCAAGTTTATTTTAAAAAATAGATTTCGATCACAAAAATATAAAATCTTATTTGTTTTTTATTTCGAAAGTATTTAATCTTTCGATATTGTTTTTGTTTTCGAAAGTTATAATTTAAAACGTAACATTAAAAAGATAAAAAATGGAGAGTAAATATGAATAAATGTCAGCTTCTTTTCGAAGACAATCTTAAATTTGACAATGAGTTAGCCTTACTGACTTATTTAAGTCAACAGTTACAAAAAAAAGGGATTGTCAAACAGAGCCATTTGAAAGCTTTACTTGATCGGGAAGCATTATATCCAACCGGTATTTTGCTCGATGGCTATGCGGTGGCTATTCCACATTGTGAAGCTGAACATGCTAACAGTCCTGCGATTTTTATTCTTCGCACCCAATCTCCGGTTTCGTTTCAACGTGCAGATGACGATGGCACCGTTGATGTTTCATTGATTATTTCATTGGTAGTGACTTCACCAGCTGATCAACTATCACTGTTGAAAGCACTTTTTACCCATTTACAAGATAAAGAATTTTATCACTTTTTATTAAGTCGTTCGCAAAACGAAGTGGTCGAACGTTTTAATGAAGTGATATTTAATCAATAAGTTGTTTAGGAGGCATTATGAAAAAAAAGATTATTGTTGCATGTGGTGGCGCCGTTGCGACGTCAACTTTAGCAGCAGAAGAAATAAAAGAGCTATGTAATGAAAATAATATTGAGCTCGATTTAGTGCAGTGTCGTATTAATGAAATTAATACCTTTATTGATGATGTCGACCTGATCTGTACGACGGCAAAAATGGATCAAACATTTGGCGATATTCCGATTGTGCATGGTATGCCTTTTGTGTCTGGCGTTGGAATTGAGCAGTTAAAAGCAAAAATATTGTCTATTTTAAAAGGATGAACCTATGTTTACTGAAATTATGCAGTACATCTTAGATTTGGGACCGTCTGTAATGCTACCCATTGTGATTATTCTGTTTTCACTTTCGCTAAGAATGAAAATTGGTGATGCATTAAAAGCCGGGATTCATATTGGGATTGGCTTTGTCGGTATTGGTTTGGTGGTTGGCTTATTAACCAGCTCAGTTGGGCCGGCAGCTCAAGCTATGGCAGAAAGATTTGATATTAGTTTGAATGTTGTCGATGTTGGTTGGCCTGGCGCAGCCCCTATGACGTGGGCATCGCAAATTGCGCTGGTTGCCATTCCCATTGCCATTGCAGTAAACATTGCCATGTTACTTTTAAGATTAACCCGTGTTGTTAATGTTGATATTTGGAACATTTGGCATATGACCTTCAGCGGGGCGCTGGTTTATATTGCAACCGGCTCTTACTGGCTAGGTATTGCTGGCGTGGTTGTACATGCAATTATTGCTTATAAATTGGGGGATTGGTTTGCTAAAGATACCAAAGATTTTTTTGAACTTGACGGCATTGCTGTGCCACATGGTACTTCGGCCTATTGTGGACCGATAGCGGTATTTGTCGATGCGGTGATTGAAAAAATACCTGGCATTAGAAAGATTAATTTCAATGCGGTAGATATGCAAAAAAGATTTGGCGCATTTGGCGAGCCAGTCACAGTTGGTCTATTTATGGGGATTTTATTAGGCGTATTAGCCGGTTATGGTGTTAAACAGACCTTGCAACTTGCGATTCAAACCGCAGCGGTAATGCTATTAATGCCAAGAGTAATTAAACCTATCATGGACGGTTTAACCCCAATATCTAAACAAGCACGTAAACATCTTCAATCAAAATTTGGTGGGCAAGACTTCCTTATCGGTTTAGATCCGGCACTATTGTTAGGTCATTCAACTGTTGTTTCTGCCAGCTTAATTTTTATCCCGTTAAGTATTTTTATTGCCATTGTGCTGCCCGGTAATGAAGTTCTTCCTTTTGGTGACTTAGCAACTATCGGCTTTTTTATCGCAATGGGTGTGGCGATTCATCAAGGCAATCTGTTTAGGATTATTATTTCCGGTTCAATCATTATTGCTATTACCTTATGGATTGCCACGCAAATGGTGCCACTAACCACTCAGCTTGCCGTCAATGCCGGTACTATTACTGCTGGTAATGGCATCTCGGTTGGTGCGATGGATCAAGGTGGTTCGCCAATTACTTATATCTTAGTTCAACTGGTTAATTTAAAACAACCGATCGGGTTTGCCTGCATTGGTCTCTTTTACCTGTTTTGCCTATTTTTGACCTGGCAACGCGCGCAAAAATACAAATTGTTATTAAAACAGCAATATGTAGAAGGTGCAAATAGCGTAAATGAGCAATAAAAAAGCCATTTTTTAAATCCATTAAGTAACGTTCACTGTTAAACCAGTGGACGTTAGAACAGCAACCTATTTGATTATTAACATAGGAAAATAATATGAAAGCAGTCGTTGTTAATGATGAGGGGACTTTATCTGTAGAAGATATTGAGATGCCCAAAATCACTTCACCAGATCAAATTCTGGTGAAAGTGGCGTATTGCGGGTTATGTGGTTCTGATATTCCACGCATTTTTCATCATGGTGCACATTTTTACCCAATCACACTTGGCCATGAATTTAGTGGCACGGTTGTCGAAATGGGCAGCGATGTGACAGAGTTTGAGATTGGTGATCTGATCTCTTGTGTACCTTTATTGCCTTGTTTTAAATGTGATGAGTGTCAAAAACATTACTATTCACTTTGTAAACATTACACCTTCGTTGGCTCAAGAATTACTGGCGGATTGGCACAGTATATCGTCATAAATAAGAGAAACGCCTTTAAGTTACCGAAAAGTGTTAGCCCTATCGAAGGGGCATTTTTTGAGCCAATGACTGTTGGGATGCATGCACTGTTATTGGCTGACGGTTGTCAAAATAAGAATGTGGTGATTGTTGGTGGCGGTACCATTGGTTTGCTTGCTATGCAGTGCGCCAAAGCGATGGGAGCTAAATTTGTTGCGGTATTAGATATTAATCAAGAGCGTTTAGATCTGGCTAAAAAGCTAGGTGCTGATGCGGTTTATCACTCTAAAAATATGACAGCTTCGGCGATCTATGAAGCACTGATGCCACATCGATTTGATCAGGTGGTATTAGAAACCGCCGGCACACCAGCGACAGTAAGCTTAGCCATTGAAATAGCTGGCGCTAGAGCCAAAGTCGGTTTGATTGGCACAATGCATCATGATGTGACTCTTTCAGAAAAAACATTCGGGATGATTTTACGAAAAGAGCTTGAGATCTTAGGAAGCTGGATGAATTACTCTGCACCATGGCCTGGCAAAGAGTGGCAACTCGTTAGTCAGTTTTTTGTTGACGGTAAAATCAGGTTAGATGAGCTAATTGCAGGGGTGGGTGATTTTAATGAATTTACTCAACAAGTTAGTGCATTAAACGGTCATCCAATGAACGGTAAAATTTTATTAAATTGCATTTAATTATCTGATTTAGATCAGCTATTAAAAATGAGCGCTTATCTTTTGATTTTGTTTGTTATACACTGCTGAAGAATTTTCGAAAAAGGAAATATTATGAATGCAAGTGAAAGACGTCAACAAATAGTCGAACTTATTAATGCGAAAGGAACTGTTTTGGTTAGTGATTTATCAGGACAATATGATGTTTCGGAAGTGACAATCAGAACAGATCTTCGTTTGCTGGAAAAACAAGGTGTTTTGACTCGATTCCATGGCGGGGCAACCAAAATCATGAGTAAAGGCGATTTAAAATCATTTAAAGAATTGCAATTAGAAGAACGTTATCAGCGTTTTATAGAGGCTAAAAAACGTATTGCAATTGAAGCAGTTAAACATGTCAAAGAGGGTGATACCATTATTTTAGATAGTGGTAGTACTACAATGTTGATAGCTGAAGAGTTAGTAAAACTCAAGCATATCACTGTCATTACCAACAGCCTTACTTCTGCATTTATTTTGTCGGACAACAGTGACATTATGTTATTTATGTGTGGTGGTACGCTGAGGCATAAGACTCGTTCTTTTCATGGAAAAATTGCTGAGCAATCGTTAGACGGCATTTCTGCTGATATTTTGTTTGTTGGTGCAGATGGAATAGATGCAAAAAGAGGAATAACAACGTTTAACGAAGGCTACACTATCAGTAGTGTGATGGCTAATGCGGCAAGGCAGGTTATTGCAGTTTTAGATTCATCAAAATTTGGACGAAATGGCATTAATATCGTATTACCACTTAATAAACTAAGTACCATTATTACCGATACTGATGTCGATAACAGCTATAAACAACAATTTGAAGAAAAAGGCATTGATTTTATAGCTGTTTAAATTTTGACTGGTGATTGTGTATCTTTTTGAATAAAGCTTAAAAGATTTTTTAGCTAAATAGTTGATTTTATATAGTTAACGTAATAATGACAATGGATTGTTGTTGGCTATTATGTTGATTAATATTATTAAACTAATTTAATTGTTTAAGCTTGTTATTTCTCCCAACGATATGATTTTGCAATCAATATGTAGGCGAGAATATGATATTAACAATTACCATGAATCCTTCTGTGGATATCTCTTATCCACTCAATACACTCCATATTAATGACATTAATCGTGTTACAAATGTTAAAAAAACCGCCGGTGGTAAAGGGCTAAATGTCACACGAGGTGTGAAATTTTCGGGCATCAATGTGTTAGCCTCAGGTATTGTTGGCGGTACAACCGGCCAGTATATTCAAAAACAGTTAGATAGTGACAATATCCATTACCATTTTTATGTTACTAAACATGAATCACGTAATTGTATTGCGATATTACATGAAGGTAATCAAACCGAAATTCTAGAATCTGGGCCAACACTCGAACAAAAAGAGGTGGATGCCTTTTTAGCGCACTATCAAACGTTAGTGGATAAAGCCAAGGTAATGACCATTTCAGGATCTCTACCACAAGGTTTCCCGGTTGATTTTTATGCCACATTAATTCAAATCGCCAATAAAAAAGCCATTCCTGTTTTACTAGATTCCTCCGGCAAAATGTTATTAGCTACGTTGGTCTCTGAACATAAACCTTACTTAATTAAGCCGAATAAAGATGAATTACAACAAATAATTCAGATGGATATTGATGTTAATGATACTGCTTCGTTGATTAAGGCGGTTGATCATCCACTGCTGAATGCAATCCCTTTTATCATCATTTCACTGGGTAAAAATGGAGCTTTTGCTCGTTGTCATCAGCAATATTATCAAGTTTCAATTCCTAAAATTGATGTTGTCAATCCGGTTGGGTCTGGCGATGTGACGTTAGCGGGTCTTGCAGTAAGCATTCATGAAAACGAATCGATAGAAACCATGCTCAAAAGGGCGATGACGATGGGCATGTTAAATGCCATGGAATCGCAAACCGGCTTTGTGAATATGCACAATTATGATGATTATTTCCAACAAGTTATTGTTAACCAAATTTATTAAATATTAATTAAGGAGTTATTATGTATCTTATTTCAAGTCAAGAGATGTTAAAAAAAGCGCAACGTGAAAATTATGCTGTTCCGGCATTTAATATTCACAACCTTGAAACAATTCAAGTTGTGGTTGATACCGCAAAACAGTTGCAGTCTCCGGTTATATTAGCCGCGACCCCCGGCACTTATCGTTATGCCGGAACAGAGTATTTAATCAACATTTGTAAAACAGCGGCCCAAATTAAACATTTCCCGTTTGCTTTGCATCTTGATCACCATGAAGATGTCGATGATATTCAAGCCAAAATTGCCGGCGGTATTCGCTCGGTTATGATCGATGCTTCACATCATCCCTTTGAAGAAAATATTGACATTGTGCGTAAAATGGTCGAATTTAGTCATAAATTTAATGCCAGTGTTGAAGCTGAATTAGGGCGTCTGGGTGGACAAGAAGACGATCTTGTTGTGGATGATAAAGACAGCGCCTTTACTGATCCGGATGCGGCAAGGGAATATGTCGAGCGAACAGGCATCGATTCTTTAGCGGTGGCAATTGGATCGGCTCATGGTATGTATAAAGGTGAGCCTAAATTGGATTTTGATCGATTAGCCAAAATACGCGATAAAGTTGCGATTCCTCTGGTGTTGCATGGCGCTTCGGGAATACCTGAAGCAATGGTGAAAAAATCGATTTCATTAGGTATCTGTAAAGTGAATGTGGCAACTGAATTAAAAATTGCTTTTTCAGATGCGTTGAAACAATACTTTCAAGCTCAACCGGATGCTAACGATCCAAGGCACTACATGCAACCGGCTAAACTGGCAATGGCGAAAATTGTGGAAGATAAAATTCGTATTTGTGGAAGTGCAGGTAAACTATAATATGAAAGCTAAAGGTATTTTGTTTGATTTAGATGGTACTTTGGTGAACTCTCTACCAGCAGTTGAGCGCTGCTGGTTGAAATTTGCTCAGCGGCATCATTTAGATGCCACTAAGGTATTAACAACCATTCATGGGCGTAAAGCTATCGATAATATTAAGCTGTTTTTACCTGACCAGCCTGCTAGTTTGATTGAGCAAGAATATCATTGGATGGAACAATTGGAGTCAAATGATGTACAAGGGATTGATGAAATACCTGGCGCAAGCGATTTTCTGCAGCTATTATCATCAATGAATATCCCTTGGGGGATTGTTACTTCCGGCACTAAAATTGTGGCTGAAGCAAGATTTAGTTTGCTACAGGTTGCTAAACCGTCGGTATTTATCACCGGCGAAATGGTGGCTAACACCAAACCAGCTCCAGACGGCTATTTGCAAGGCGCAAAACTGTTAAATTTAGCCGCCAGTTCGTGTATTGTTTTTGAAGATTCCGCTGCGGGCATTGAGTCAGCAAATAAGGCTAATTGTCAGGTGATTGGTGTTAATATGTCTAATTTGATTAATCATCATGCCCAGCTAACTATCGATAACTTTAATGATCTGATTGTTGAAAAAATCACAGGTAGCGATCAATTCATTATTAATAAAAAAACGTTTTGCTAATAGGATAACACCCGGCAACCTGCTTTTGCTCCACACAAGCGCAATCTATTTAACCGTCTTTAGATTGAAAGCATACAAAATTTAGCATAAATTTATGCATACTTTCAATCAGATAAAGGTTATTGCGTTGCCTTACTCATCGCTTGTTTAAAGGTTGAAAAAGTACAAAAGCCCTGCATGTTAATTGGGAAATTCCCCATTTCTAACGTCACTTTAGGTGGTGGGTTTCGCCGGTTTAATTTGGTTAAATGACGAATTTGAACGGTGGATTGATAAAAATATTCAATTTTCATCATCACTGGTCGCTTGGAATAATAGTAAAGAAGAAAGTTATTGAACCGCGGAAGCGTTTCAATAACTTATGTATGAATAAATTAATTAATTTGCGTTTGATTGTCTGGTTTTTTCAAGCGATTAACAAACATCATCACGATAAAAGCAATAACGGTTAAATAAATAATAAATATCCCATATGTTGATAACATATCGACAAATGAGCGTCCTCGTATACCTATATCGCGGAAAAAGCGGAAGAGCCAAACTAATGGAAATGCGTGGCTGACATAAAATGCCCAGATTGGCATAATGCCTACCGCCATGGTTGAGCCACCCATAATGAATCCTGGTGGAACAAGGAAAATCATTCTGCTAGCACCTTCACCTGGATGATTGGTATTCCAAGATAATAAGAAGCCTAACCAGCCAAAAGCGAGTCCAGTCATAAATACACTAGGTACAAAAACAAAGTAATTACCATCAAAACGTAATTGTCCAAATAAAACCAGTATTGCAGTAATTAAAGTTAAAGCAGTGGTATAAAATAGGGCATAAGGCACGGTTCTCGCTAATAGTGGTATAAAACCACGTTCTATTACGGTATTCCACATCCCCATTGTTTTTAATCGGCCAATTATCATTAATGATGTTAATCCATACGTTAATGACGAGAAGAAGTAAACGAAATAGATTATAGTGGATATTGTTGATGAACTAGACGGATTAAACATGGTCCTAGTTTTTAATTGCATTGGTGATAAGGTTGCTTCAGTTGCTTCTCTTCCAAGTCCTAATGCTGCAACTTTGCCAACGCTCAATTCAGCACCTGATTCAGGGATGATTTCATTAAGACTTTGCATTACCTTGGCATTTTGTGCGTCATTTGAATCATCAGCAAAATAACCTAACTTAACGGTTTGATCCCCTTTTTTTAGAGACTTTTCAAGTCCTTTAGGAATATATAACACTCCTAAATTACGGTCGTGTGATACTAATGTAATTGGATTTATTGGTGAGCGAATTACTTCTGTTATTTCAATAAATGGTGAAGTATTTACTTTACTGATTAATTCAGTTGAGTAATTGGAACCATCAAGATCAATAACAGCAATTTTTCCTTCAAAAACTGAACCATGGCTTAGCACAATTGAAAAAACAAGTGATACGATAGCAGCTAAACCTAAGCACACTTTATAATAAGGAATGAAGTGGCCTGATAACATAGCATCAAGCTCTTCAAGCATAGATTTAATGATGTTTTGCATCATTGATCAACCTCAATTGTCATACCAGTTAATAAATGCGGTATAGGTTCTATATAAATTCTGACTTGATAAGATGTTAAATCTGCCTGTCCTCGTTCCCGAGTCATTCGTAAATCAGCAAATGAAGGCGCCGCGGTTGCAAAACGGACAGTACCTTTTACTGTTTTGTCTAGGGCAATCACATTAGCTTTTACTTTAGTTTCAGGTTGATAATCATTAACCATTTTTTCGTTAACATAGATGTCAACATATTTACGGTCTGTTTCTAACAATACTGCTGGTGCGCCAGCAGGCACCATTTCACCATCTTCAAACATTAGTTTTAGTACTTTTCCATCTTCTGGTGCAACTAATGTAAGGCGGCTATAATTTACTTTCAGTTGTTTTAAATCAGCTTCGGCTTGTGCGAGTTGAGCACGGATTTGAGCAAGTTGATTTTGGCGATTTTGCAGTTTTTGTCTAGCAATAGTAATCGACTGCAATGTCATACCCGTTGCATTTCTAGTTTGTTCAAACTGGGTGATTTGCTCAGGTGATGCACCAATCATCAATGTTGATAATTGACTTTCAATCTGTACAACTTGCATTTTTGAATTAATGTAGGCATTGCGTGCAGCATCAAGTTGTGATTGTGAAGTACCTCCAGTTTTTCTTAATTGAGTATGACGTTGAAATTCAGTATTAGCTAAGTCTCGAGAAGATATTGCAGCTTCTAAGTTCGCTTTAACTTCTTCTATTTTCCGCCACGTTGATAATTCATTGAGGTTAGTTTCATTTTCAGTGATTTCGATTGCTGCTTGTTCTTGATTAACTGCGGCTGTTTGACTATCAACTAACGCTTGTAAGCGATCTATTGATAGCTGCGTATCAGTATCTTCAAGTTGCATTAATGGATCGCCTTTTTTTACAAATTGTGATTCTTGGACAAACCGTTTAATGACTTTGCCACCTACATTTTGAAATGCAACATTGATTTCATCAGCAGTTAATACGCCTGATTTGATACTTTTAGCAACAGTTACTGCATCGTTCCTTGAACCAAGACAAATCAATGTTGATCCAATTAGAAGTAGCAATAAAAATATAGCAGGAATTTTAATGTTTTTTGGTAAATCTAAGTTTAGTTTATTTTTCATTTATTTAGTCAGCTAAGTATATTGTTAAAATATCATGATTTTTAGTGATTAAAAGCAATTATTTACGTAATAATTTACGTAACATTGCAATTAAAGATTCCTGCTCTTGTGCATTTAAAACCTGAGCAAAAGCACGAATCGATTTTAAGTGATTAGGTAGCGCTTTTTGTATAAGATTTACACCAGTTGTGGTGAGCCTGATTAGTCGAGAACGACCATCTTCCCCACTTTTCGTCATCGATATTAAAGGATCTTGCGCAGCTAACATCCGTTTAACCATTACTGAGACAGTTGCAGGAGTGACGCCAACTTTCAATGCTAGCTCGCTAGCGCAGGTTTCACCTTCACTATACAATGACATTAGCAATGCAAATTTTCCTTCAGAAACATCATAATCTTTTGCAAGTTGTGCATAAATATTAGAACGAATTAAATCGGCAGTAGTAATTAAACTTAGGACCAGATCAACGCCTGAAACCTCGATAATTTCATCATTAAAACTTTGTGCTTTTGCTAAAGTTTCGCGCGAAGGAAGTATTCTTGAGTTGTAATTCAATTGCTTTACCTAATTTATTTAGTCGGCTAATTATACTGGTTTGTCCTAAATTGGCAATTGTTTTTTTACTTTAGTTTGAGAGGTTGATCTCATTAATTTGTTAATTTTCATTGATATTTAGTTAGTCAGAAATGATAACTTATTGTTTTAAAGCTTATTATTTAATCTACTACTAAAGTGGTAATCCTTGAGGGTAATTATATTCTATTTAAAGTTCCTTAAAATATCGTATAGATAAAAATTAAATAATTGAATTAAAAATAAATTTGGAGCTTTTTATGAGTAAAACCAATCTCGTTATTATAGGCAATGGGATGGTTGGACATCGTTTTGTCGAAGAAATTATCGAAAAAATGCAGTCTGATAATTTTAAAATTACCATCTTTTGCCAAGAACCAAGAGTAGCTTACGATCGTGTTCATCTTTCTTCCTATTTTTCAGGCCATACTGCAGAAGCACTGTCTTTAGTTCGGGAAGGCTTGTACCAAGAAAATGATATTAATATTTTACTTAATGAACGGGTTATTTTGATTAATCGCCAACGTAAAGAGGTGCATTCACAAACTGGGCGTATTGTTTCTTATGATAAGTTGATTATTGCAACGGGCTCTTATCCATGGGTTCCTCCAATTAAAGGTGCTGAAGGGGCGAATTGTTTTGTTTATCGTACCATTGAAGATCTCGATGCGATTCGTGATTGTGCTAGTAATTGTAAAATAGGTGCAGTTGTCGGTGGAGGTTTACTTGGACTTGAAGCTGCTGGTGCATTGAAAAACTTAGGTGTTGAAACTCATGTTGTCGAATTTGCTCCAGTCTTAATGTCAGAGCAACTTGATGCAATGGGGGGTGATCAACTGCGTAGAAAAATCGAAGAGATGGGAGTTGGAGTTCATACAAGCAAAAATACTCAAGAAATTATTCATACCCCATCAGGTAAAGTTATGCAATTTTCTGATGGTTCATCACTTGAAATTGATTTTATTGTTTTTTCAACTGGCATCCGTCCCAATGACCAATTAGCTAAAGCGTGTGAATTAGATATTGGACCTAGAGGAGGTATCGTTATTAACGATTATTGTCAAACTTCAGATCCGGATATTTATGCCATAGGTGAATGCGCCTGTTGGCAAGGTAAAGTTTACGGTTTAGTTGCACCTGGTTACAAAATGGCACAAGTTGCCTTAGCACATTTAATCGGTGAAAGCGCTAAATTTGAAGGTGCCGATATGAGTGCTAAACTCAAATTAATGGGTGTCGACGTTGGTAGTATTGGTGATGCAAAGGCTAAAACAATAGCTAGCAGAAGCTATGTTTATTTAGATGAAAGTGTACCAGTTTATAAAAAGTTAGTGGTATCTAATGATAATAAAAAACTATTAGGTGCTGTTTTAGTTGGTGATACATCTGATTATAGTAACTTGCTGCAACTGATGCTTAATGATATGGATTTACCTGAACATCCTGATTCTCTAATTTTACCATCACATGCAGGTGCTAAGCCTGCATTAGGCGCTGACGCATTACCTGATAGTGCACAAATATGTTCTTGTTTTGATGTGACAAAGGCAAAAATTGTTCAAGCTATTCATGCTGGTTGTCATACTGTTGCTGCAATTAAAGCTGAAACTAAAGCGGGTAGTGGTTGTGGTGGTTGTATACCACTAGTAACGCAAATCCTTAATTTGGAATTAGCGAAACAAGGTATTGAAGTAAGCCATGCACTTTGTGAGCATTTTAAATATTCTCGGCAAGAGCTTTTTCACTTAATTCGTGTTGAAGGATTAACTTCCTTTGATGAAGTGATAAAAAAACATGGTACCGGCTATGGCTGTGAAGTTTGTAAACCAACAGTTGGCTCTATATTAGCTTCATGTTGGAATAATTATATTCTTAAACCAGATCTTGTACCGTTACAAGATAGTAATGATATCTTTTTAGGTAATATTCAAAAAAATGGTACTTATTCAATTATTCCTCGTAGTGCTGGTGGTGAAATTACCCCGGAAGGATTGATTGCAATTGGTCAGATTGCTAAGAAATACAATCTCTATTCAAAAATTACTGGTTCACAACGTATAGCGTTGTTTGGTGCGCAAAAAGATGATCTTCCTGCTATCTGGAAAGAACTGATTGATGCTGGTTTTGAGAGTGGTCACGCTTACGCTAAGGCATTACGTATGGCAAAAACTTGCGTAGGTAGCACTTGGTGTCGGTTTGGGGTAGGAGATAGTGTTAGTTTAGGTGTCAAATTAGAAAACCGCTATAAAGGTATTCGAGCGCCTCATAAATTCAAACTTGGTGTTTCAGGTTGTACCCGTGAATGTGCCGAAGCTCAGGGTAAGGATATTGGCGTTATTGCAACTGAAAAAGGTTGGAATCTTTATGTTTGTGGTAATGGTGGTATGAAACCTCGTCATGCCGATCTTTTAGCTGCAGATTTAGATCGAGAAACCCTTATTCGCTACCTAGACCGTTTCCTTATGTTCTATATTCGTACAGCGGATAAATTACAACGGACTTCTGTCTGGTTTGAAAACCTTGAGGGGGGGATCGAATATTTGCGTAGTGTCATTATTGATGACAAATTAGGTATCAATGACGAACTTGAAAAAGAGATGGCTCGCATTCGTAAGCTTTTTGTCTGTGAATGGAAAGAAACTGTTAATAATCCAGAAGCACAAATCCGGTTTGCTCATTTTATTAATAGTCCTAAACGAGACGATAATGTTCAGTTTGTACCTGAGCGACAACAACATCGTCCCGCCACCCTTGAAGAACGTCAAGTTATGTCAGGAGAGTAGATTATGAGTCAATGGGTAACTATCTGTAAAATTGAAGATATTTTTCCTGAAACAGGAGTTTGTGCTTTAGTTGGTAAAGAGCATGTCGCTGTTTTTCGTCCTTTTCATTCTGACGAGCTTTATGCGATTAGTAATATTGATCCTTTTGCTAATGCTAGTGTGCTTTCTAGGGGGATTATTTGTGAGCATGAAAATGAATTATGGGTTGCTAGTCCTCTGAAAAAACAACGCTTTCGTTTAAAAGATGGTTATTGTTTTGAAGATGCAAGTTATTCCATCGCACACTATGAGGTCAAAATTGATAATGATGGATTTGTTAAAGTTAAATTTAACTAATAAATAAAAATAGGAATAATAAATGTATACAGAAACAATTAATAAATGTGCTGTTAATGCAGCACGTATTGTTAAATTAGCTAAAACCAATCCTATAGGGTTTTGGCTAAGTTCTGCTATGGCTGGTGCTTATGTTGGTCTGGGTATCATATTAATTTTTACGCTGGGTAATTTGCTTGATGCATCAGTTAGACCTTTAGTTATGGGAGCAACATTTGGAATTGCATTAACGTTAGTTGTTATAGCGGGCTCGGAGTTATTTACTGGGCATACCATGTTTTTAACATTTGGTGTTCAAGCTAAAAAGATTACACACTTTCAAATGTGGTGGGTATTACCACAAACGTGGCTAGGCAATTTACTGGGTTCTATTTTTGTCGCTGCTTTATTTTATTGGGCTGCAAGCCCATTATTGGCAACAGATACTTCCCTTATACATACTGCGGCATTAGCAAAAACATCCACTCCCGCAATGGCGCTGTTTTTTCGTGGAATTTTATGTAATTGGTTAGTTTGTTTAGCTATTTGGATGGCAAATCGAGTTGAAGGTTCAGCTAAATTTATTGCTATATGGTGGTGTTTATTGGCATTTATTGCTTGTGGGTATGAGCATAGTGTTGCTAATATGACGTTATTTTCTCTTTCTTGGTTTGGAAATCATACTGATGCCTATACTTTAGGTGGTATTGGGCATAACTTGTTATGGGTTTCGTTGGGTAATTTAGTATCTGGAGCACTCTTTATGGGCTTAGGATATTGGTTTTCAACACCTAAAGCAGATCGACCTTAATCATTATTGAATAAGGTTGTAATTGTTTAGCTTACTGTTTTTAAGAATTATTGGATTATTAACAGTAAATTTTTTAGATCAATAAGATATTAATGGTTGTTTTTAAAGTCTATGGATTATTTACCTTTATTTTGTAAATTAGAAAACCGTGATTGCTTATTAGTTGGTGGTGGGGAAATAGCCGAGCGTAAAGCTCGGTTATTGCTTGAAGCTGGCGCAAATTTAACTGTCAATGCTCTTGAATTTACTCAGCAATTTGTCTGTTGGCAAGAACAAAAACAATTGGTTTTAATACAAGGTGAATTTGATACACAACTACTCGATAATAAATGGTTAGTTATTGCCGCAACAGATTGTCAACAAACCAATCAGCAAGTCAGTATAGAATCAGAAAAGCGACGTATTTTTTGTAATATCGTTGATTCACCTAAAGGTGCTAGTTTTATTATGCCTTCTATTATTGATCGCTCTCCAATAATGGTTGCGATATCTTCAGAAGGTCATGCTCCTGTATTGGCACGGTTATTACGTGAAAAACTAGAAGCGATTTTACCGCAAAATATTGGCAAACTAGCGAAATATGCTGGTTATTTGCGTAATAAAGTAAAAGCAACTTATCAAAGCATGACTGAACGAAGAAGATTCTGGGAAAAGCTATTTACACATGATAGGTTAGCTCAAGCTATAGCTAATAATGATTCAGAAAAAGTTGAAATGTTAACTAATGAATTATTTGAAGAGCCCGTTGATTATCGAGGTGAAGTGGTTTTAGTTGGTGCCGGTCCGGGTGACCCAGGGTTGTTGACATTAAAAGCTCTTCAACAAATTCAACAAGCCGATATTATTGTTTACGATCGATTAGTATCCGATGAAATAATGAATTTAGCTCGACGAGATGCTCAGCGAATTTTTGTCGGTAAGCGGCCTGGTTTTCATTGTGTGCCACAAGAACAAATTAATCAAATATTACTTGAGCAAGCCCAAAAAGGGTTGCGAGTAGTAAGACTTAAAGGTGGTGACCCCTTCATTTTTGGTCGAGGCGGAGAAGAGCTTGAAACACTATTTGATGCTAATATTCCTTTTTCGTTAGTACCAGGAATTACAGCTGCTTCAGGATGCTCAGCCTATAGTGGAATACCATTAACTCATCGTGATTATGCTCATAGTGTTCGTTTAATTACGGGGCATTTGAAAGATGGCACTCATTTGGATTGGCAAAGTTTAGCTGCTGAAAAACAGACTCTCGTTTTTTATATGGGATTATCACAAGCAGAAAATATTAAAACACAATTAATTAAACATGGTATGGATAGTAATATACCTGTGGCTATAGTAGAAGAAGGTACAAAAGCCAATCAGAAAGTTGTAGAGGGATTATTATGTGATCTTACTCAACTTGCATTACATGCTTGTAGTCCTAGTTTAATTATTATTGGACGTGTAGTTGCATTACGCAAAAAGTTAAATTGGTTTTCTAAACTTTAATGTTAGATAAAGTGAAGAATGGCATAATTAGTACTAGCTATTCTTTACTTTGTAAATACCATACAGTCATTTCCATTCTTGATTTAAAATTTAATTTTTTAAATATACTTTTTATATGGACTTTTACTGTGTTTTCGACAATATCTAACTCTTTCGCTATTAATTTATTTGATAATCCTTGAACTAATAAATTAAATATTTCTCGTTCTCTTGGTGTGAGTAAATTAATATTATGGGACTGATTTGTAGTCGTGCCTCCACCATGACGCATATAATCAAGAATAATAGGTGAAATTGCTTCATCCATGGTGATTTTGCCTTCAGAAATATCTATTAATGCTTTCAGAAGGTTTTCCGGTTCCATATCTTTTAATAAATAGCCATCAGCACCGGTTTTGATAGCAGTAATGATATCTTCTTTTGCATCTGATACAGTAAATATAATGATTCGTGCAGAAATATTTTTTTCTCGTAAATAACGCAAGATTTCTAATCCATTCACATCATTCATATTGATATCTAATAATATAATGTCCGGATCAAGTGTTTCTGCAAGCATAACCCCTTCTAAGCCAGAGCCTGTTTCACCGATAACCTCAAAATTATTGATTGTTTTTATAAGCTGCTTAACCCCATTTCTTAACATGGGATGATCATCAATAAGTAATATTGAACTTTTAACTTGTTCCATTTGTTATTCTTCTATCATTTTAAATGGGATCATTGTAGTTGCTTTAAACGTTATTACAATCTCAGTACCTAGATTAGGCTTACTATTAATGGTTAAATTTCCATTTAATATTCCAACTCTATCACGCATAATTATTAATCCATAATGATTATCTTGATTAGCATTATTTTGTAAACCAATACCATTATCTTTTATGCTGACAGTAATAATCTGGTTATCATCAATAGTTAAACTTATTTTAACTTGTGTTGCATTAGCATGTTTATAAATATTATTTAAAGATTCGCGTACACATTGCAATAGATGGAATGCATATTTGCTCTTAATGACATTGAGAGGTAGTTGATATTCAGCTTGTATTTTAAATTTCAATTTTTGATTAAATTCTTCGATCAATTCCATTAAGCTGGCATAAAAACCGGTTTGATTAAGACGTAAACGAAAAGAAGTTATTAATTCTCTTAATTGAGAATATGTAATATTAACTTCTGTACGCATAATAGCTAGCAAATCACTACTTGTCTGTGAGGTTAAATCTGGTTGCATTTGTAAGCAACTAAGATGAATTTTTAAACAAGAAAGAGATTGTGCTATAGAGTCATGTAGCTCTCTGGCCATTGCTGAGCGCTCTTTCATTAATAGATATTGTTTTTGTTGTTCTATTTGCCTATCAAGCATTAGTGCTGTCGTCATTTGCTCGACTAAGGCTGTAATTAAATTTTCTTGTTCTGCACTTAGATGCATTGTTGATGGTTGTAGAGCAAATAAAATACCAAATTTTTCACCTTTTTCTTGAAGATACCAATAACGTTGAAATCCATTTTCTTGATAAGATTTTGATGGAATAAGGCAAGCGTTACATTCTGAATTTTGGCAATAAGGTAGTCTTTGTTGGTTGGCATAGCTGATTTGTTGATAATGTTCTATATTATCCGACTCATAAAAACGAATTTGAAACTGTGTTAATGGCACTAATTCCTCAAGCTGGCGGAGTATAATTAAAAAGCGTTCACATAATGGATCTGATGTGTGCAGTTGTTTTATAGCTTGATACTGAAACGACAATATTTTATTGATTTGTTGTAATTCGGCAGTTTTTTCTGTGACACGTTCTTCTAATAATTGGTACTGCAATTCAATTTGTTCTGCCATTTCATTGAAGGCTTGCCCCAATAAATCAAATTCGTTCTTTTTACTTTTCTTACTGTTAAATCGTTGGCTAAAGTTATGTTGCGAAATAGATTCAGCCATATTAATTAATTTGCGCCAAGGCGCAAGAAGATAACGACGTAAATAGTAAATTTGCGCAAGAAGAAATAGAACAATAAGAATGATAAAAACAAATTGCAATTGTGATATATAATGGATTTGATTTTCTGTTTTTTGATCAATTTGATGGACTAATTTATCGGTCTGAGTTACAAACTTATCAATTTCATTTTTTATTTCATCTATACTGTTTGCTTGTTTAATTTTGGGGACAATATCAGTTATCCATTGAGACTGTAATTGGTTAAGCTCATCAATTAAATGGTAACGTTCAAATAATTTTAATTGCTCAGAAGACGGAATATCATTAAAAATATTAAGTCGATCATAGTCCTTTTTTTCAATCGGGATCATGGCTAAAAATTGATAGCTTTTCATCCTAATTAAACCCAATTGGTTTATCATATAAGCACTGCCTTTAGTATCATTAGCTACTTGTATTGATAAAAACAAAGCTAATAACGCCATGGCACCTAAAGAAAACATTAAAAGTGTTAAACGATTTAAAATAGATGCACTGTAGCGAAATTTTCTTTTTAGCATATCGATACTCAATATTTTTGTGTTAAATATTGTTTAAATAAATAATAATTTAGCTCTATTGTATCGTGAAAACCGTTGATCAAAGATCTTTTTTATGACTTTTTGCGATCTTTTATTAAACAGCGCTTGCAACAAGCATAAATTTTGCGTAAAATTCACGCCCTATAAGATTAATCAATGCAGACATATATGTTAAATCAGGAATCGTCTGCTTTTTATTGCGGAGTTAAGTATGTACGCAGTTTTCCAAAGTGGTGGTAAACAACACCGAGTTAGCGAAGGACAAGTCGTTCGCTTGGAAAAAATTGAAGTCGAAACAGGTGCAGAAGTTGTTTTCGATAAAGTTTTAATGGTAGCAAATGGTGAAGACATCAAAGTTGGTGCTCCGTTTGTTGAAGGTGCAACAGTTAAAGCAGAGATTGTTGAGCACGGTCGTGGCGAGAAAGTGAAAATTGTTAAATTCCGTCGTCGTAAACACTATCGTAAACAACAAGGTCACCGTCAGTGGTTCACTGATGTGAAGATCACTGCAATCGCTTAATAGGAGTATCGAACAATGGCACATAAGAAGGCTGGTGGTTCATCACGTAATGGTCGTGATTCCCAGAGTAAACGTTTAGGTGTTAAACGTTATGGTTCTCAAGAAGTTCTTGCTGGTAATATTTTAGTTCGTCAACGTGGAACTCAATTCCACCCAGGTACTAATGTAGGTTGTGGTCGTGATCATACCCTATTCGCGTTAGTTGATGGACAAGTTAAGTTTGAAGTTAAAGGACCTAAAAACCGCCGTTATGTTAGTGTAGTTGCTAACAGCTAATAAACCAGCGGTTCATAAGTTATAGAAGCCTCACAGTTATTGTGGGGCTTTTTTCATTTCTTGAAATTTATATAAATTAATTCATTATGATAAAACAGCAAAATGTTAAATTAGGTTTTGCGCTAGCCATGTTGACGTCAGTGATGTGGGGACTCGTGCCAATTGCTATGAAATATGCATTAGTTGTTATTGATCCATTAACGTTAGCTTGGTCACGCTTAAGTATATCAGCAGTAGGTATAACGCTTTGGTTGGCTTATAAAAAACAATTTCCTAATTTGATGATGTTTAAAAAACGACGCCGTTTTATTCTATTAATGATTGCCGGATTTGGTTTATTAGGTAATTTTGCGCTTTTTGCTACAGCTGTTCAGTATTTATCTGCAACTACAGCTCAAGTTGTTGGACAAACTGGCATTGTCATATTTATGATTTCTAGTGCTTTTATTTTCAAAGAGAAATTAAGACCAACACAAATTATTGGTATTACTATATTGTTAATTGGTTTAGCGCTATTTTTTAATGAAAATCTAGCAGATCTCTTTGCCAATATGTCTTCATATGGTATAGGTGTGTGGCTGGCCTTATTAGCCTCTATATCATGGGCATGTTATGCATTAGCGCAAAAAGTATTATTAAGAAAATTAAGAGCAGAGCAGCTACTTTGGTTGATTTATCTTATATGTAGTATCTTTTTATGGCCTCTAGCATCGCCGACTAAAATTGCTAATGCTGATTTTAGTCAATTGTTTGCAATTATTTTTTGTGGTTTAAATACCATTATTGCTTATGGTGCTTTAGTTATGGCAATGGAGCGTTGGCAAGCTGCGCAAGTAAGTGCTATAACAACACTGACACCACTTTTTGCACTGATTTTCTCAGATTTATTTGCTTTACTATGGCCAGAAAAGTTTGTAATGCAATATTTAAATATTATAGGTTATATTGGCGCGGTATCTGTTGTAGCAGGTGCAATGTTTGCAACAGTTGGACATCATTTATGGCAACCTAGAAAGGGCTGGCTGATTAACCGAAAAAAGAGGACAAATAATGAAATTTGTAGATGAAGCTTCAATTCGAGTGGAAGCTGGTGACGGTGGCAATGGTTGTGTTGGTTTCCGTCGTGAAAAATATATACCTAAAGGTGGTCCTGATGGTGGCGATGGTGGAGATGGTGGCGATGTATTTTTTATTGCCGATGAAAATCTAAACACACTCGTGGATTTTCAATTTGAAAAGAACTATCGCGCTGAACGTGGTCAAAATGGACAAGGTTCTGATTGTACCGGCAAGCGAGGTAAAGATATTACCGTTAAAGTACCTGTTGGGACTCGTATCACTGACAAATATACTGGTGAAATTATTGGTGATCTAACTCATCATCAACAAAAAGTCCTTGTGGCTAAAGGTGGTTTTCATGGGCTTGGTAACGCACGTTTTAAATCATCAGTGAATCGAGCTCCAAGACAAAAGACTGATGGTACACCGGGTGAAAAACGTGATGTGCTACTAGAACTTTTACTATTAGCTGATGTTGGTATGTTAGGTTTGCCTAATGCAGGTAAATCAACGTTTATTCGTTCAGTTTCAGCAGCAAAACCGAAAGTCGCTGATTATCCATTTACAACTTTAGTACCTAGTTTAGGGGTAGTTAGAATGGATAATGAGCAGAGTTTTGTTGTTGCTGATATTCCAGGGTTGATTGAAGGCGCATCGGATGGCGCAGGACTTGGTATTCGTTTTTTAAAACACTTAGAACGCTGTAGGATTTTAGTTCATCTAATTGATATTGCTCCAATCGATGAATCAGATCCAATTGAAAATGCTAAAGTTATTATTCAAGAACTTCACCAATATAGTGAAAAATTAGCCAATAAACCGCGCTTGTTAGTTTTCAATAAAATGGATGTATTGGGTGAAGAAGAAAGTGCCAAATGTGCAGCAGAAATTGCAAAAGCACTCGACTGGAATGATAAATATTATGTGATTTCAGCAGTTAATCATGAAGGGGTAAAAGCTTTATGTTGGGATCTAATGGACTACATGAATGCGCATCCTCGTGAAGCAGAAGAAGCAGAAACGGCAGCAGAAAAAGTTGAATTTATGTGGGATGATTATCACCAACAAGCGATGGATGAGGCTTTTGATGACGATGATTTTGATGATTGGGATGACAGTGACGAAGAAGGGGTTGAATTTATCTATCAAAAATAGTAATAACCTAAAATAAGTTAAACTTATCATTTCAAATTATCAACTAAAAAATCACCATTACAAAAATACAGGGTGACATAGCCCTGTATTCCTCTCTATTATTCTCTATTATTCTAAAGCTAACACAATGATTTCATATTAAAAAAAATTGGTGGTTTACATTTTTCTTTTATTTTTTGAAAAAAGTCAAAAAAAACGCTTGCTTTTAATAATGAGAATTATTATCATTAAGATGTACTTGATTAGAGCGTCGCAAGACTTCTGAAAAAGTATGACATTGCTCACATTGCTTCCAATGTTTGCCAGCCTAGCGCAACTATGCTGGCTTTTTTATTTTAAAGTGATTAAAAATACGATGTTTTGATAACTAATTGATCATCAATGACCATTTTCCATTGACCGTCCTCAAAATAAGGAGGCTTACTTACTTTGAATAAAGAATTTAAACCTAAAACCCCTACTTTAAAATCATCACCAATAAATTCTTGTATCGGCCCTTCAACGCTTTTAGTTACCCCATCTTTTTTATAATTGTAAATAACTTTGGCGTCTTTAGTGATAGTTATCACCATATATTCACCTTGCCATTTGCCAATATAGTTACTTTTTTCTGAAGGAATTGCATCAAGTCCGCCACATGCAGTTATAAAGATAGCAAGTATTAGAAATAAATAAACATGTTTTATTTTTTTTAATAATTTCATTTTTTTATTCCTTATATATTTAAAATTTATTTTTTAGTTATTGATGGTATCAAATAAAATAAGTAATGCTGCACTGCCGCCAAATTCTTTCGGTGCTTGATGAAAACAAATGATATTAGGATGCTGGGCTAACCACATTGGGGTTTGTTTTTTTAATATGTTTTTACCGTGCCCATACATGATGCAAGCGCAATTGGCATTTTCTTTTAAACAAACGGCGATTAATGCTGCTATTTCTTTTTTCGCTTCTTGCAGAGTTAATCCATGTAAATCTAAAAAGAATTCAGGTGCATAAAATCCACGTCGTAATTTTTTCAATTCATTAGGATCTGAGTTTTCACGACTATAACGAATCGGATCTTCTTGTAATAGAGGTTGGTAATCATCAGAAAAGTAAAATTCATTATTTACTTTTTCATGTTGAATTTTTTGATTTTCTATTAGCTTTTGAGATCGTTTTTGAGGTTTATGAATCACAGTATCTTGTTTGAGCTGTTTGGTTTTACCAATACTATTTTTAAACAAGTCTATGTCTTCATGATCTAATATAAATTTATTCGACATTGATTCTCACTCTGGATAAACTTTTTCTTTAAATTCACACAAATCTTCAATAACACAAGATCCACAACGAGGTTTTCTAGCAATACATGTATATCTACCATGTAATATTAACCAATGGTGACAATTTATTTTGTACTCCTTTGGTACCACTTTTAGTAACTTCTCTTCAACTGCTTCAACGGTTTTACCTGGAGCAAAACCAGTTCGATTACTTACCCTAAATATATGTGTATCGACCGCAATAGTTGGCCAGCCGAAAGCTGTATTTAACACAACGTTGGCTGTTTTTCTACCCACACCAGGTAGCGCAATTAATGAATCAAAGTTTTCGGGGACTTGTCCTTGATATTTATCAACCAAAATCTGACAAGTTTTAATAATGTTTTCAGCTTTACTATTATATAAACCTATTGTGCGAATATAATCTTTTAATTTATCGACGCCTAACGCTAAAATTTGCTCTGCAGTGTTTGCAATCGCAAATAACGGTTTTGTAGCTTTATTAACACTAACATCTGTAGCTTGGGCTGAAAGTACAACGGCAATAAGTAGCTCGAACGGTGTTTGATACACCAATTCGGTTGTAGGATCTTTAATATGATCTTTTAGTCTTTCTAAAATTTGTATTCGTGTTGATTGTTTCACAATATATTATAAACATAAGATGGTTAATTAATATTATATACTTTTATTTTAGATTTAACCGTAGGATCTATTGAGTTTTTATAAAAGTTAAGACTATTAAAAATCTATCTATTGGAAAATAATAAAATATTTTTACTTTTGAATTGTTTTTTCTTTTTTATTTAACATTTATCTGCAGAAATCACCTGCTTTTTAGCATTGGCTTTTTGTGGTAAGCTAGCCAACTATTTTTTAATTTCATCATTCAAGGTTTATTATAAAAATGTCATTACCAATGATTGTCACCTTTGCTGTTTACATATTAGGAATGATTGCTATCGGTTTTTTTGCATTCCGTGCAACGCGAAATTTTGGTGATTACATATTAGGTGGGCGACGTATCGGTAGTGTAGTGACTGCACTTTCTGCTGGTGCTTCAGATATGAGTGGTTGGTTATTAATGGGATTGCCGGGTGCAGTCTTTTTATTTGGTATTTCACAAAGTTGGATTGCAATAGGTTTAATAATTGGAGCTTATTTAAATTGGCTTCTTATTGCGGGTAGGCTAAGAGTTTTTACTGAAATAAATCATAATTCATTAACTTTACCTGATTATTTTTCTCGTCGATTTGATGATAACAGCTCATTACTAAGAATTATTTCGGCAGTAATAATTTTAATTTTTTTCACAATTTATTGTGCTTCTGGTGTAGTTGCTGGCGCTAAATTATTTGAAAGTACATTTGGCCTTAGTTATGGCTGGGCTATGCTTGCTGGTGCAGGTGCAACCATTGCTTATACTTTTATCGGTGGTTTTTTAGCGGTCAGCTGGACAGATACTATTCAAGCTAGTTTAATGATGTTTGCATTAATTTTAACCCCAATCATGGTTATGATAAATGCTGGGGGTTTTTCAGATGCGTTGGCTAATATTCAATCATTAAATCCCGATTACACAAACATCTTTTCACATATGGATTTTATTGCCATTATCTCTTTATTAGGATGGGGACTTGGTTATTTTGGTCAGCCCCATATTTTAGCAAGGTTTATGGCTGCTGATTCACACGAAGTAATGAAAAACGCTCGTCGAATTAGTATGACATGGATGATTTTGTGTTTAGCCGGTGCTATTACAGTTGGTTTCTTTGGTATAGCTTTTTTTGCTAACAATCCAAATTTAGCGTATTTAATTGATGATGGTAAGCATGAACGTATTTTCATCGAATTATCTAAATTACTTTTTAATCCGTGGATTGCAGGTATTTTGCTTGCAGCTATCTTAGCTGCAGTAATGAGTACCCTAAGTTGCCAATTATTAGTTTGTTCAAGTGCATTAACTGAAGATTTCTATCGAGCATTTATCAGACCAAAGGCTAAACAACGAGAATTAGTTTGGGTTGGGCGTGTTATGGTCTTATTAGTTTCAGTTATTGCTATTTTACTCGCAATAAACCCAAATAACAGTGTGCTTGATTTAGTCAGTCATGCTTGGGCAGGATTTGGAGCGGCATTTGGCCCTATTGTTGTATTTTCGGTTTTCTGGGCTCGAATGACTCGCAATGGTGCACTAGCAGGAATGATAACGGGAGCAATTACCGTTTTACTTTGGATAAATTTCAATTGGTTTAATTTGTATTCCTTGATTCCAGGTTTTTTATTTGCGTCAATAGCAATAGTTATTTTTAGTTTATTAGACAAAAAACCAAATGAAATAGTCGAAGATCATTTTGAACAAGCGTATAAAAGATATCATAATAAATAAATGTAATTAAATAGAATAGAAACGTTAATAGGTAAAATATCATGACAAAAAATGTGATCAAACAACTGCAAGAGCGTGGACTTATTGCTCAACTTACTGATGAAAACGCGCTAATGGAATTAATCGAAAAAAATCCTATTGCGCTATATTGTGGTTTTGATCCAACAGCTGACAGTTTGCATCTAGGTCATTTAGTTCCATTACTTTGTTTAAAACGTTTTCAATTGGCTGGTCATAAACCAATTGCATTAGTTGGTGGTGCAACAGGACTAATTGGGGATCCAAGCTTCAAAGCAGTTGAACGTAAGCTTAACACTGAAGATACTGTTATTGAATGGAGTGAGAAAATCAAACAACAAGTATCGCCGTTTTTGGATTTTGAATGTGGTGATAATGCAGCTATTGTAGCCAATAACTATGATTGGTTTGGTGGCATGAATGTTTTATCTTTTTTACGGGACATTGGTAAATATTTTTCCGTCAATTCAATGATTAATAAAGAATCTGTTAAGCAACGTATTGACCGCGATGAGTCAGGTATTTCATTTACTGAGTTTTCTTATAGCTTGTTACAATCTTATGATTTTGCAAGCCTAAACAAAGCACATAATGTCGTGTTACAGATAGGTGGTTCTGATCAATGGGGTAATATTACCGCAGGTATCGATTTAACTCGTCGTTTACATCAAAAACAAGTTTATGGTTTAACCGTACCATTAATTACTAAATCGGACGGAACCAAATTTGGTAAAACTGAAAGCGGTGCAGTATGGTTAGATCCTAAAAAAACCAGCCCGTATAAATTTTATCAATTTTGGATTAATACTGCTGATGCCGATGTTTATCGTTTCCTTAAATTCTTTACATTCATGTCATTGGAAGAAATTGATGCATTGGAAGAAGAGGATAAGAATAGTGGCTTAGCCCCTAGAGCTCAATATGTACTTGCTGAGCAAGTTACTCGTTTAGTTCATGGCGAAGATGGCTTAACCGCAGCGAAACGTATCACTGAAAGTTTATTTTCTGGTAAGTTAACTGACTTATCTGAAGCTGATTTTGAGCAGTTAGCTCAAGATGGTATGCCTACATTGGCTGTTGAAGAAGAGCTAGATTTGCAACAAGCAATCGTTAATGCAGATTTTGCACCTTCAAGAGGTCAGGCAAGAACAATGATTGAATCAAATGCTATTTCTGTTAATGGTGAACGTAATTCCACAACAGATTATCGTTTTTCTAGTAGTGATAAACTCTTTAATCGTTATACATTATTGCGTCGAGGTAAAAAATACTACTGCTTACTCATTTGGAGATGATTTCATGAAAAATATTTTATCGATTCAGTCTCATGTTGTATTTGGTCATGCAGGTAATAGTGCAGCTGTATTTCCAATGCGTCGTTTGGGTGTGAATGTTTGGCCTCTAAATACGGTTCAATTTTCAAATCATACCCAGTATCGTCAATGGACTGGATCGGTAATGTCAGCATCTCATTTGGTAGATATTGCTGAAGGAATTAATGCTATTGGGGAATTAGACCGATGTAATGCTGTATTAAGTGGGTATATGGGATCTCCAGAGCAAGGTAATGCAATCATCGACATAGTTAAGAAAGTAAAGGCAGTAAATCCTGAAGCAATTTATCTTTGTGATCCGGTAATGGGACATCCTGAAAAAGGTTGTTTTGTTGCGCCAGGTGTATCCGAATTTTTATGTAATACCGCTTTGCCTATTGCAGATATGATGGCTCCAAATATCTTAGAGCTAGAGGAACTTAATGGTAAACAACCAATCAGTAATGTTAATGAAGCAATTTTAGCTTGTCGCTCAATTTGTCAAAAAGGGCCTAAAGTTTTATTAGTTAAACACTTAAGTCGAGCAGGTTATCAAAAAGATCGTTTTGAAATGTTGCTTGTAACTATGGATGAAGCTTGGCATATTGATCGTCCCTTAGTCGATTTTGGTGTTAAGCAACCAGTAGGTGTTGGCGATGTGACTAGCGGGCTATTTTTAGCAAATATAATGCTTGGTAAATCAATGGTCGAAGCTTTCGAACATACTACCTCTGCAGTTTATGCTGTTATGCTTGAAACATTAAAACAAAATGAATATGAATTACAATTAGTCGCTGCACAAAATGAAATTGAGACGCCAAAACAGTGGTTTAATGCAAAAAGGATTGATTAATTTTTGAAATATGTAAAAATATATAAAATTATGTAAAAATAAGTTAAAGTTGTGTAAACTAATGGAAGGCAAAATAAGAGAAAATGATGGAAAATAATATTACGTTGGGTAAGATTCTTTCCGATTTAAGGGATAACAAGGGCTTAACCCAAAAAGATATTTCTGCTCAAATTCATGTTAGAACTCAAGTTATTTCAGAAATAGAAAATAATCAGTTAGTCCATGCCCCTTATGTTCTTGTTAAAAGCTATATTCAAAACTATGCAAAAATTGTTGGTTTACCTAGTGAAGAATATCAACCTTATCTTGAGGCATTAGCAAAGCAATATTCAGCAAAACAACCTTTCAAACTCGAATCAATAGATAATAAAAAAAGTCATAGTAAAAAGATTATCTTTATTACTTTATTCATTTTTATTTTGTTATTAGGTATTGGATTATATTACGCTACCTGTCAAAACAAAAATAATTACGTTGAAGTTAGCCATTATATTTCTCCTGGGGCTTTTGATCGCGTTAACAGTTAGCAAATTTTCGAATTCACATACAGACATTTGCCCCAAATCTTGTTAAGATCGCGACCTAGTTATTTTGTAATGTGATTAGGCATCTTATGAGTCATCAAGAATCACCAATTGTTAGGAGAGAATCTACCCGAATTTATGTCGGTGATGTGCCCATTGGAGGTGGAGCTCCTATTGCTGTCCAATCCATGACCAATACACGAACAACAGATGTAGAGAAAACAGTAGCTCAAATCCAAACGCTTGAGCGTGTTGGTGTTGATATTGTGCGCGTTTCTATTCCAACGATGGATGCTGCTGAAGCATTTAAATTTATTAAGCAACAAGTAAAAGTTCCCTTGATTGCCGATATTCACTTTGATTATCGAATAGCTTTAAAAGTTGCTGAATATGGTGTTAATTGTTTAAGGATTAATCCTGGTAATATTGGTAATGAATCGAGAATTCGTTCAGTAGTTGATTGTGCTAAAGATAAAAATATTCCAATACGTATTGGTGTTAATTCAGGTTCGCTAGAAAAAGATATCCAAGAAAAGTATGGTGAACCAACACCAGAAGCGATAGTTGAGTCTGCGATGCGCCATGTAGATATTCTTGATAGGCTTGATTTTGATCAATTTAAGGTAAGTGTTAAGGCGTCAGATGTTTTTACCGCAGTTGATTCGTATCGATTATTGGCAAAACAAATTAAGCAGCCTTTACATCTAGGAATAACTGAAGCCGGAGGCATTCGTACAGGTGCTGTAAAATCAGCAATTGGGCTCGGTTTATTGCTATCTGAAGGTATCGGCGATACATTAAGAGTTTCACTTGCTGCCGATCCGACGGAAGAAGTCAAAGTTGGATTTGATATTTTGAAATCTTTACGTATCCGATCTAGAGGGATTAATTTCATTGCTTGTCCAACTTGTTCAAGACAAGAATTTGATGTAATTAGTACCGTTAATACGCTAGAGCAACGACTTGAAGATATTATAACACCGATGGATGTCTCTATTATTGGCTGTGTTGTTAATGGTCCTGGTGAAGCGTTAGCTTCCACAATGGGTGTTGCTGGTGGGCACAATAAAAGCGGTTTTTATGAAGATGGTGTGCGCATAGGGCGTATAGATAATGAAAAAATGATAGATGAGTTGGAAGCTAAAATACGGGCTAAAGCCTTAATTTTGAAAAATAGAATAGCAACCACTGAACTATAATCTTATTAGATAGCGAATAAAAATATGACTGAAAAAAAAATCCAATCAATACGGGGAATGAATGATTTACTCCCGAGTGATAGTGCAACATGGCAACAAATTGAAAAAATTGTCAAAGGTGTGCTAAATAGTTACGGTTATAATGAAATTAGAACCCCAATTGTTGAAGATACTGGATTATTTAAACGAGCAGTTGGTGAAGTGACAGATATCGTTGAAAAAGAAATGTATACTTTCAACGACCGTAATGATGAAAGTCTCACTCTACGCCCAGAAATTACAGCAGGTTGTGTTCGTGCAGGAATTGAACATGGTCTGTTTTATAATCAAGAGCAGCGCTTATGGTATTTAGGGCCTGCATTTCGTTATGAAAAACCTCAAAAAGGGCGTTATCGCCAATTCCACCAATTTGGTGTTGAAGTATTTGGCCTTGAAGGACCGAATATTGATGCAGAGCTTATATTATTAACCGCTCGTTTTTGGAAAGCTCTTGGTATTGAAAAGCATACTACACTTGAACTCAATTCAATTGGCTCAGTTGAAGCTAGATCCAATTACCGTAACGCGTTAGTTAGCTTCTTAGAGCAACATAAAGATAAATTAGATGAAGACTGTTTACGTAGAATGTATACTAATCCATTACGTGTGTTAGATTCAAAAAATCCTGTTGTACAAGAATTGCTTAATCAGGCGCCAAAATTATTTGATTATTTAGATGAAGAATCTAAAAATCATTTTGATGGGTTATGTCATTTATTGGACAACGCAGGAATAAAATATAATATTAATCAAAGATTAGTTCGTGGTTTAGATTATTATAATCGAACTGTTTTTGAATGGGTTACTACCAGTTTAGGTGCTCAAGGTACCGTGTGTGGTGGAGGGCGCTATGATGGGCTTGTTAGTCAGCTTGGTGGACAACCAACCCCTGCTGTAGGTTTTGCCATGGGAGTTGAGCGTTTAGTATTGCTTGTACAAGCGGTTAACCCTTCTTTAAATCGTGACAACTCGATTGATATTTATATGATATCTTCTGGTGATGAGCAAACAATATCTGCTGCACAAAGAACGGCGGAAACATTACGTGATGGTTTACCTGATAGAAGAATTGTTACAAATTACGGTAGTAGTAATTTTAAGAAACAATTTGCCAAAGCTGACAAATTAGGTGCTAAAATAGCTGTAATCATTGGCGAAAATGAAATTGCCAATCAAACAGTAACAATTAAAAATTTACAAACAGGCGAACAAGTTGAAGTTGCACAAAAAGAGATTGTTCAAACGTGTTTGGCAATATTGTAAGTTAAGGAAAATAGGAGAAAAACGTGAGTTATCAATTATCTGGCGAAGAACAAGTTTCAGAGATAAAAGAATTTCTTGCTAAAACGTGGAAAATCATTGTTGCAGTTATAGTAATTGGATTATTAGCTTTTTATGGCTGGCGTTACTGGCAATCTTACAAATTAGAAAAAACGATTGAATCTTCCGAACGGTATGAACAATTAATAGCTAATTTAGACAAAAATAATCCAGATTCAGTAAATGAATTAGTCTCCTTCGCGGAGAGTGATAATACTATTTATAGTGTTTTTGCTAATTTAAAAGCAGCTAAATTTTACGTTGAAGAATTGAAAGATTATCCAAAAGCTGAAAAGTTACTCACTGATTCATTAAGTAAAACTGATTCAGAAGTTATTAAATCAATCAGTTATATTCGTATTGCAAAAATACAATATCAACTTGAACGTTATCAGGATGCTTTAGCGACCTTAAATAAGGTAACTGAAAAAAGTTGGGTACCTGTAGTTAATGATATTCGTGGTGATGCCTATATGAAATTGAATAATTATGCTGAAGCTGTTGCGGCTTATAATGTTGCATTAGCTCCTGCTCCAGCTGATCAATCAGGGGAAAATAATTCTAAAGCTTCATTGCCTACAGAACAGTTAGATAAAAATATCAAAATGAAGTTAAATCAGGCTCAATATCTTAAAGATAAGCAACAAGCTGAACAAGAAGCTCAAGCCGCCAAAGATAAAGCAGAGCAAGAAGCAGAAGCTAACGTAAATGCAGCGCAAGAAAATAAAAATTAATTTATCCTGATATAAGGGTTTATACAATGAAGTTAACAAAATGTCTTTCTATTAGTGTTTTTATGTTTTCACTTGCTGGATGTTCATTGTTTGGTGGAGAAGAAGAGATAGTACAAGTATCACCTTCGCCGAAAGTAAGTAACCAATTTTCAATAAAAGAAGTATGGCGAAATAGTACATCAGGCAATACACATATTTATTCATTATTAGGTCCTATTAATTATGATAATGCTATTTATGCTGCTAGCCGAAGCGGACAAGTTAAAGCTATTGATCTATTAAATGGTCATACAATATGGGATAAAAATTTATCAAAAAGTACATTATTTAGCAGCAAAACAGCGCTATTTTCTGGCGGTGTAAGTGCTGATGATAAATATGTATATGTTGGTAGTGAACGTGCTGTTGTATATGCTTTAGATCGTAATGATGGTAATGTTATTTGGGAAAAACCAGTAAAAGGCGAAGTACTTGCTCGTCCTATTTCTTCAGAAGATAAACTCATTGTTTATACCGCAAGTGGTAATTTACAAGCTTTGAATCGTAATACCGGTGAGGATGTATGGGATGTAATGCTTGAGGTTCCACCTCTTTCATTAAGAGGTAATTCCACCCCAACAATTGCACATGGTGCAGCAATACTTGGTGATGACACTGGTCATGTAAATGCTTACTACTTAAACGATGGACAACTGATTTGGCAACAACGTATTTCACAACCTAGTGGATCAACTGAAATTGCAAAATTGAATGATGTTGATTCAACCCCTGTTATCGAAGGTAATTTAGCTTATGCAATTGGGTACAATGGTAATGTTGTAGCACTTGACTTAAGTAATGGTCAGATTGTATGGCGTAAAGAGATGGGGTCAACGCATAGTTTTGCAGTTGATAGTCAACATTTATTTGTTGTAGATCAAGATGATAATGTACAAGCCGTCAGCAAAAATGGTGGTACAGTACTATGGACTCAAGCTGATTTGTTACATCGTCAATTAACCGATCCTGTTTTATATGAAAACTATATTGTTCTTGGTGATTTTGAAGGTTATCTATATTGGTTAAGTAAAGATAACGGTGAAGTCGTTGCTAAAACACAAGTTAGTAGTAGTGGATTGATTTCGAAACCATTAGTTGTCGACAATAAAGTTATTGTCCAAGCTAAAAATGGTGATATTTACGCATTCACAAAAAATTAAGGTAATTAGAGAAAAAATATGGTACCTGTTGTCGCACTAGTTGGTCGTCCGAATGTAGGAAAGTCGACTTTATTCAATCGATTAACTCGAACTCGAGACGCCTTAGTAGCTGATTTTCCGGGATTAACTCGTGACCGTAAATACGGACGAGCAGAAATCAAAGGGCATGAATATATAGTCATTGATACTGGTGGTATTGATGGCACCGAAGATGGGGTTGAAAGCTTTATGGCGGAACAATCCCTACAAGCAATTGAAGAAGCAGACATTGTCCTTTTTTTAGTTGATGCAAGAGCTGGTGCTATGCCTGCTGATCATGCAATTGCTAAGCATCTTCGCGCTCGTGAAAAAGCAACATTTTTAGTTGCTAATAAAATTGATGGTATTGATGCAGATAGCGCAATATCTGATTTTTATAGTTTAGGATTAGGGGACATTCATCCGATTGCAGCAAGTCATGGTCGTGGTGTAAATGTTTTAATTGAAACTGTACTCGATCCTATTTTCCATTTTGAAGATGATCAGCATGAAATCATATCAAATGATTCAGAAGATGAAGAGCTTCCTGAATCTTATGATGACATTGAAGATGAAGCTGACTCACTCATCAACCAGCCAATCAAAGTTGCTATTGTTGGAAGACCAAATGTAGGTAAGTCAACACTAACTAATCGAATTTTAGGTGAGGAGAGGGTTGTCGTTTATGATATGCCCGGCACAACACGCGATAGTATTTATATCCCCATGACGCGTGATGATCGTGAATATATCTTGATAGATACAGCGGGAGTTCGTAAACGAGGTAAAGTAACAGAAACCGTTGAAAAATTCTCTGTTATTAAAACCCTGCAAGCGATAGAAGATGCTAATGTTGTTATTTTAGTAATAGATGCCCGAGAAGGCATATCTGATCAAGATTTGTCCTTGCTTGGTTTCATTATTAATAGTGGGCGCTCACTTGTTATTGCAGTCAATAAGTGGGATGGTTTATCACAAGATATCAAAGAGCAAGTAAAAACGACGTTAGATGATCGGCTTGATTTTATCGATTTTGCTCGTTTACATTTTATATCTGCACTTCATGGCAGTGGTGTAGGAAACTTATTTGACTCGATCCAAGAAGCATATGATTGTGCGACACGTCGTGTTAATACTGCATTATTAACCAAAATCATGCAAATGGCACAAGATGACCATCAGCCACCATTAGTGAGAGGGCGTCGAGTAAAATTAAAATATGCTCATGCAGGTGGATACAACCCACCAATTGTTGTTATTCATGGTAATCAGGTTGAAGATTTACCTGATTCTTATAAACGCTATTTAATGAATTATTTTAGACGCTCATTAAAAATTATGGGATCACCAATACGAATTCAATTTAAAGAAGGCGCAAATCCATTTGAAGGCCGAAAAAATAGTTTGACGGCTTCCCAACAACGTAAACGTCGTCGATTAATGAAACATGTACGGGGGCGTAAATAACGTATGACAACAAAAAAGAGTATTGATGAGGGGCAAGAAGGTATTTGTCCGAAATGCCATAATAAAATGGACATTGTGTCGCCACAACATTATGACTGTCCTCATTGCAAGCAACATTATCTAGAACAGTATATCTGTCCAATTTGTCAGCAAAGTGCTCAAATAGTTAAAGGTTGTGGTGCTATAAACTACATTTGTCACACTGATGGCTTAATCTCCAGCAGTAAAGTGATATTTCATTATTTACCAGAATAGAAATTTATATTTAAAGCCATAAGAGGTTATTTTATGCGAATTATTTTGTTAGGCGCACCAGGGGCAGGAAAAGGAACTCAAGCTCAATTTATTATGCAAAAATATGGCATTCCCCAAATTTCAACGGGTGATATGTTGCGTGCAGCGGTAAAAGCAGGTAGCCCACTAGGTCTACAAGCAAAAGAGCTTATGGATAATGGTAAGCTTGTTACTGATGAGTTAGTTATTGCTTTAGTTAAAGAGCGTATTGCACAAAGCGACTGTGAAAAAGGCTTTTTATTAGATGGTTTTCCTCGCACAGTTCCACAAGCGGATGCAATGAAAGAAGCCGGAATTAATGTAGATTATGTGCTTGAATTTGATGTACCTGATGAAGTTATTATTGATCGTATGAGTGGTCGCCGTATTCATGCTGGTTCAGGACGTGTATATCATATTCGTCATAATCCGCCGAAAGTGGAAAATATTGATGACGTAACGGGTGAACCATTGACTATCCGTAAAGATGATAATGAAGAGATTGTTCGTAAACGTCTTGTTGAATATCATGATTTAACTAAACCTTTAGTTAACTATTATCAACATGAAGCGAAAGAAGGTCGAACTAAATATTACCGCATTGATGGAACACAAGCTGTTTCAGCTGTGACTAATGAATTAACTAAAATTTTAGGTTAATTTTTAAAAAGAGGGATGATACTCATCCCTCATATTATCAAATTTATTATTTAGCAGAGTTAAGTGCTTGCTCTAAATCTTCAATAATATCATCGATATGTTCAATACCAATTGATAAACGTATCATTTCTTGGCTTACACCAGCTTTTTGCAATTCTTCATCATTGAGTTGCCTATGCGTAGTTGATGCTGGGTGACAAGCTAATGAACGCGTATCGCCAATATTGACTAAACGAATAATCAATTTTAAGGCATCAATAAATTTTGCACCAGCTTGTTTTCCACCCTTAATACCAAAAGACAAAATACCGGCAGGTAATCCATTATCCATTTGTTTTACGGCTAGATGATGTTCTGGATGATCAATAAGCCCTGCATAATTGACCCACTCAACTTGAGGATGTGAAGCCAAATACTTAGCAACTTTAAGTGTATTTTGGCAGTGACGTTCAATACGTAAAGAGAGTGTTTCAAGGCCTTGCAATAATAAGAACGTATTAAATGGCGATAAAGCTGCTCCCATATTTCTAAGAGGTATTACTCGACAACGTGCAATATAAGCTGCATCACCAAAGCTTTCAGTATAAGAAACGCCATGATAAGAAGGGTCTGGTTGGTTTAACATAGGATACTTATCGGCATGATCTTTCCAACGAAATTTACCAGAATCAACTATCATTCCACCTAAACTATTGCCATGCCCACCGATATATTTAGTTAATGAATGTACAACTATATCAGCGCCAAATTCAAATGGTCGGCAAAGGGCAGGGCTGGCAACTGTATTATCAACAATTAATGGTATACCATGCCGATGGGCAATATCAGCAAGTGCAGTCAAATCAACAAGGTTACCAGCTGGATTACCTATACTTTCACAGTATATGGCTTTAGTTTTGTCATCAATTTGGTTTTCGATAGCGTTTAGGTCATTGTGTGGTGCAAATTTAGTTGTAATACCAAAATTAGGCAATGTATGAGCAAGTAAATTATATGTGCCACCATAAAGTTTAGACACTGAAACAATATTTTCTCCAGCAAATGTGATGGCTTGTATTGCGTAAGTAATAGCCGCCATACCAGATGCTACCGCAAGAGCGCCTATACCACCTTCAAGAGCAGCAACACGTGCTTCAAGTACTGCATTTGTTGGATTTGTTATTCGAGTATAAATATTCCCCGCGACTTTTAAATCGAATAAATCGGCACCATGTTGTGTGTCATCAAAAGCATAAGATGTCGTTTGATATATGGGAACAGCGACGGAGTGAGTGGTTGGTTCAGGAGTATAGCCTGCGTGCAAAACAATTGTTTCTGGTTTCATATAAGAGCCTCATATTTACAACTATAAGACTCTTATTTTGTGCAAAAAATTACCAAAAAGTAAAGAATTATAAAACCATTCTCACTATATCTATTTCACCTAATTCTTTGTATAAACTTTCCACCTGATCAATATGTGTTGCATTAATCGTAATTGAAACAGAATGATAATTACCTTTACTACTTGGTTTAATCGACGGTGTATAATCTCCAGGCGCATGGCGCTGAATAACTGACACCACTTTATCAACTAATTCAGGTTTTGCTTCACCCATTACTTTATAAGTGAAAGAACAAGGGAAATCTAATAATTCATTTAATTTTGTTTGTTGCATAATAGTCTTTTTCTCGTTTTATCAATATAACTACTAACTTTTGCTAATATATATAGTCAATTTATTATTCTTCAAGCCATAAACATCACTTTTTAAAGCTTATAATTTGATCTATGATAAGCAAATTCTAACATAGCTTAGTAAAACCTACCTTACTATTATTCTAAAAGGCTAAAATAACATGTCATCCCAATCCGCTAATAAAGAACCTTTTGGTACATTACTTGGTTATGCACCAGGTGGTGTCGCAATTTATTCATCTGATTATGAAACATTAGATCCTGAACAATTTCCTAATGATGCTTCATTTCGAAGCTATTCTGGTCATGAGTATATGGGGTACAAGTGGCAATGTGTTGAATTTGCCAGAAGATTTTTATTTTTAAATTATGGTATTGTTTTTACTGATGTTGGCATGGCACATGAAATTTTCTCGTTAAGGTTTCTTCGCCAGGTTATCAATGAAGCTATTTTACCATTACAAGCATTTGCTAACGGCAGTAAAAAAATGCCAGAAGCAGGAGCATTATTAATATGGGATGATGGCGGTATATTTGATAGAACAGGCCATGTTGCTATTGTTACTGAAGTTTTTGATAATAAAATTCGAATTGCGGAACAAAATGTTATCCATACCCGACTTCCTATTGGTCAGCAATGGACGCGTGAGTTGGAGATGACCGTATCTGATGATGGTTTTTATTTACATGATACTTTTGATGATACCAAAATTTTAGGTTGGATGATTCAAACAGATAATACACTTTATAGCCTACCACAACCTGAAGTTAATAAGCACTTACTCGATATCCACAGCGTACACATTGAAAATCATGGTCAATTTGATGGCAAATGGCTAAACGAAAACGATCCGTTAGAAAGCGCTTATGTGTCAGCAACTGGCCATGCTATTAGTCATGATGATCAATATCGCTATTTCACTATTTCTGAAAGTGCAGAACAGGAACTTATTCGTGCCACAAATGAACTTCATTTAATGTATTTACATGCTACAGATAAAGTATTAAAAGATGACAATTTATTATGCAATTTCAATATTCCTGAAATTCTTTGGCCTAGACTTCGGTTATCTTGGCAGCAACGACGTTATCAAATGATCACCGGCCGATTAGATTTTTGTATGGATGAGAGAGGCTTTAAAGTTTATGAATACAATGCTGATTCTGCATCATGTCATACCGAAGCTGGAAAAATATTGGAAAATTGGGCAATCCAAGCCGAATTAAATGTTGGGGTAAACCCGAGTGCAGGATTACTCAATGCTTTAGCTAGTTGTTGGAAGCATAGCGACGCAAAAGCATTTGTACACATTATGCAAGATAATGACAATGAGGAAAATTATCATGCACTATTTATGCAAAAGGCCCTGACTCAAGCTGGATTTAAAAGTAAAATTTTACGAGGACTAACCGGGTTAAGATGGGATAAACGCGGACGCTTAGTTGATGATGAAGATCGTCAAGTTACCTGTGTCTGGAAAACGTGGGCATGGGAAACTGTACTTGAACAATTACGCCAAGAAAGTGAAGCACAAGTAGCAGGATTGCCGATTCGAACATGGCATCCTGAAAATGCCGTTAGATTAATTGATGTATTGCTGCGGCCTGAGGTATCTGTTTTTGAGCCTTTATGGACTGTAATCCCAAGTAATAAAGCTATTTTACCTGTATTATGGTCTCTATTTCCGAATCATCGTTATTTGCTTGAATCTACATTTGAACTTAATGACAACTTAATCAAAAAAGGCTACGCAATTAAGCCTATTGCTGGGCGAAGAGGTAGTGATATTGAGTTAGTTGGTAGTCATGAACAAGTGTTGGATAAAACTGTTGGACGATTTGCAAAACAGGAAAATATTTATCAAGAATTATGGTGTTTGCCAAAAGTTGATGATCGTTATTTGCAAGTTTGTACTTTCACCGTTGGTGGCCATTATGGAGGTGCGTGTTTACGTTCTGATCCTTCTTTGGTTATAAGAGGAGAAAGTGATATGCAACCACTACGAGTGTTAACGGATGAAGAATTTTTAAAAGAAAAATCAAAAAAAAGTTGAGGAACGGGGTTTTTGAGGTCTAATTTAACAATTTAGTCATTAATTAGTTGAATATTTATAGCTTAAATCATTATAAAGAATGAAATATGACAAAAAAATCATATTATCTTTTGGGTTAACAATGACAACAACTTGCTATTTCTGATAGAATTGATTTAATTAAATAATAATTACAAAAAATATAAGTAATTTAAAGGAATATCAGGAAATATATGGCAAACACATTACTCCGAAGTGGTGATATAAAAGATTTTAAAATGCTCGGGCATGATGGTAAAGCAGCTTATCTTGTTGCTTCTCAAATTCGAGAAATGTTTCGAGTCAAATTAGGGCGTCAATACTCAGATTGTTTAGCTATCCCACAACGTAATGATCAGGGTAATATTGTTGATTGGTATATCCCTTTCGATTCAGACTCACCTGATGGGGAATATGATATTGTTCCTTGGACATCGGCTAGTGAATCAGAAAAAGAATCTGCCCTAGTTTTGCTTAAAGATTTTGAAAACAAAGTTATCGAATTAGGTCAAAAATTATCTAGAAACCCCAATTTAGAAGGTGACCAACTACTTTTTAGTCGGCTTATCTATGATCCTAAACAAAGCGCAGATAGCCTTGAGCCTAATTTGATGGCGATACGCTTTCCTAGCAATCAGTTTGTTTATATTGTTAATGGCAAACCCGTTATTACTTTTTGGGGCTTTGTTAATCCGCAAACACCACAAGCGACTTCGCCATTCTATTGTTTAGAGGCCTTTAGAAGTACAGCACCCGCACCTTCTCAAAAAATACCTGTTGTTGTTAAAAAGCCTTGGTGGAAGCGTTGGTGGGTTTGGTTATTGGGATTATTACTCCTTTTATTACTATTGTTAGCGTTGCTGTGGTTAAAAGGTTATTGGTTAAAACCAAGTATAACTTTAGATCCAAATATCTCAATAGATAATAAAGTTAATCCTTCTGTTGTTAACAATGAAAAGAAAGAAGAAAAACCAGAAGAACTCAAAAAACCAGAGGATAATAAACAGGATTCTGAGGGAAAACCTAAAGAAGTTATCATAGATCACAGACCTGTTGGTGTGGTTAATGGTGTCGTATCAAATCGGACTGTTGCTGTAGATCCTAATGCAGTGAATGCAGTTCCTACCGATTCTGCTGCTGTTGATAATTCAGCTGTACCACCTGCTGCTCCAAATGAAACAGTAGAAAATACTGCAAATGGTGTTACAGATCCACTTCAACCTACGCCTCCTGATGCAAATAATCCTGATGATAAAGGAAATAACGGTGATCAAGGTGATCAAGGAAATAAAGGGAGTGAAGATAATAATACCCCGAATAATCCTAATTCGCCTGATGATAAAAACGTGGATCAAAATGGTCAGAATAATGACGATAAAAATGCTCAAACGACACCACCAGATGTCGTTAATAATTCTGAAGCTAACACTTCTAATCAAGTTAATTCACCTGATACCAATGCTAATCAATCCCAAAATTTAGCTTTACCTACTGATGCATTAAAGCAAGGGTCAACGAACTTTTTAAATGGCCAATGGTCAGTTGGAGCCGGTATTCAAGATAAAGCAACCGGTAAACCATTACAATTAAGTTATAATTTTAATCAAGGCAATGGTGAAGTGACGCTTACTCGTAGTGATGGCGTCAAATGTGTTGGTAAGGTCGGTAGTGGTATTCAAAACGCGAATTTAAATATTGTGGGTAATACCGAAGCTACTTGTAGTGATAATACTAAATATAAATTACCAAATATTCAGTGTAAACCTGGCAAAAATAATCAAGCTGATTGTCAGGGGGTTTATGATAACGGGACTTCATTCCCAATTACGATGAAAAAACAATAGGTTTGTATATGCTTCCAGAAATACGCAATTATGGTCAAGAAGTCACACTTATCATGAATAGTGGAATTCAGTTTCTTGATTTTGCATTAAAAATAGATTGGAAAGATAATAAATGGCGAAGTAAAGTTAATGGCTGTTTTATTGATCCATCAGAAAGCGGAGCACTAGTTAGATTAATTGAAGATATCGATAGTGGTAAATTTTTTGCGCCGGATAATCTCTCTTTTGCTGTTACGCCAACTCAAGAGATAAGTGTTGACCAATCATTAAAACTGTTTGATGGCATTTGGTTGCCTGTGCCAGTTTTAAGATCAATGCCACCAGAGCGTTTTGATAAAGGCCCGCATAACTGGAGTCGAGTTCGAATTGTTAGTATTCCAGAAGGTGAAGATGCTGATGGCAATACACACCGCATTACATTCGCCTTCGATACAAAAATTTTCAGCAATATGCAGGACGTTGCTTATTTAGCGCCGACTGAAAATGATGTCAAAACAGGAGCTGTTTTTAGTTTAGCTCATCGTTCAGATCAAGTTGCTTGGTACTTAGAGCAAAAGTGGATCACCAGTTGGTTAATTGATCTATTTCAAGAGTTAGCGCCCCAACCAGAGCGACTAAAAATTCATAAAGATGATATTGAGTTAGAAATAAATAATAAAGCTTACTATGGTCATTATTTAAATATTCTTAATTTGCTTGCTGATTCATTACAGTTACCAAAAATCAAAATTGTCTCAAATAATCGAGATGATGTGGTTAAATCAATTCCTGTTGATATGATTTTAGATGTTGGTAATTCTAGAACATGTGGAATACTAATTGAAGATCACGTTCAAGATAAAGATAGCTTAAATCGTCGCTATGAGCTTGAAATTCGGGATTTAACTCAACCTGAACATATCTATAATGAACCGTTTGAGAGCCGAGTAGAATTTGCACAAACCTTTTTTGGTAAAGAGCACTTTTCTTTACAAAGTGGACGACGTGATACTTTCCGCTGGCCTAGTATTGTACGAGTTGGAAAAGAAGCCAGTCGTTTAGCTAGTCGTCGTGAAGGGAACGAAGGTGCAACTGGGCTTTCAAGTCCAAAACGTTATTTGTGGGATCAGGAGAAGTATGAGCAAGGTTGGCGATTCAATTCTCATTATGTGAAGAGCGATCATGAACCCTTTGCAACGGCAGAGCCGTTCTCTAGCTTAATTAATGAATATGGTGAAGCACTGCATGTCCTCAGTAATGAAATTGAGGAAGAATTTGATCGTAAAATGCCTGTGTTTCATCCAAAATATTCACGTAGCTCACTAATGACATTTATGCTATGTGAAGTATTAATGCATGCTTTAATGCAAATAAACAGTGTTGCTCAGCGTAATAAGCTTGAACACGCTAGAACGCCTCGTAATTTACGTTCAATTATTCTTACTATTCCTCCAGCGATGCCAAAACCAGAACAAGCTATCTTTAAAAGCTGTGTTTATCAAGCTATTGGTTTGGTATGGAAAAGTTTAGGTTGGGATAGTTCTGACGATGATATAGATTTTAGTGATCCTGAACAATTAAAAAGTATATGGCCAAACATCCCTGAAATTTACATTCAGTGGGATGAAGCGACCTGTGGCCAAGTGGTCTATCTCTTTAATGAAACCCAAAACAATTATAATGGTCGATCAGAAGAGTTTATCGCTTCAATGGTCAGACCAGATAAAACCAATAAACAAAAATTAACGATTGCGACCGTTGATATTGGTGGTGGCACAACTGATTTAGTTATAAATGATTATGAACTTGATTATGGTGCTAATAAACAGCTTAGTGGCAGTAATGCTTACATTGTTCCGACACAACGTTTTCGTGATGGATTTAAAGTCGCTGGTGATGATATTTTACTTGATATTATTCAAGATACCGTTTTATCTTCGCTAAACAATGGCCTAAAACAAGCTGGGCTTGCAGATCCTAACCCGATTTTATCTACTATTATTGGTTCTCAGCAGGTATCAATACAAGATGCAGTACTGCGCCAACAATTAACTTTACAACTGTTTACGCCAGTAGGCTTACATGTATTAAAGCTTTATGAGCTTTATGATCCATTACATGCTGAGCAGCATGTTTATAACATGACATTTAGTGAATTACTGCAAAATAATGCGATGACCGATCATGTTCTGAATTTTATTAATGAACCGATTAGTCGAGCATTAAATAATCCTGAATTTTCTGTGCTTGATCTAAATGTGGAAATTGACCTTAAACGTATTCATCACTTATTTATTCGTGGTGATTATTACAATATTTGTAAAACGTTTGATGCGTTATCAGAGATTATTAGTTGTTATCAATGTGATGTATTGTTATTAACTGGCCGTCCTTCGCGGCTGCCAGGTGTACAAAGTTATTTCCGTTCACGATTATCAATGCCAGTAGGACGTATATTACCATTACATGGTTATTATACAGGTGGATGGTATCCATTCCATAAACAAGAACGTATTGATGATCCAAAAACAACGGCTGCTGTTGGCGCTATGTTATGTTTTCTAAGTAAAAACTTAAGATTACCGAATTTCTATTTTAGATCATCGAATATGGATTTATATTCAACAGTCAAATACATTGGTTTGTTAGATAATCTAAACATGATAAAGAAAGAAAATATTTATTATCAAGATATTGATTTAGATGATCCTGATTATGATTTTCCTGACCATTCTTTCGAAATTAGGGGCACAACAAGGCTTGGTTTTAAACAGCTTGAAATCGATCGTTGGCCTGCATCACCAATTTATATTTTGACTATTGAAAATAGTGATGTGGCTAAACGGTTGAGTGCTGAGGGTGTGGTTTTAGAGGTAACTTTAGGCATTAAAAATCGACAAAAGACTGTTGAGAATTTTTATATTAAAGATGTCAAAGCTTCAGATGGACGTGCTTGTAACAAAACCAAGGATATCAAACTTAATTTAAACACAATGGTAAATTCAGGTTTAATTAGCACACAATATTGGCTTGATAGTGGAATGATAAAACGATGAAAAATTTAAATGAACAACTCCCTAAATCCTGGGAACAGGTTTATCAAGCATCAGAACAAGCAATAGAGTGGGTGAGTCAAACCCGAGATTCATCAAAGCGTTTGAACAATGAGGCTGATAATTTAATTCTAGATCTACGTCGTTTGCGTAATAGCGCAAAACGATTAGGTGATGTGTCAACTAAATCTGTTGCGGTGGGCTTTTTCGGATTGTCGCAAGCAGGTAAATCTTATCTCATTTCAGCGTTAGCTGCGGGTGAGAATGGTAAGCTTGAAACCGTTGTCGATAATGAAATATTAGATTTTATTGATCATGTCAATCCTGTTGGCGGTGGTAAAGAGGCAACGGGACTTGTTACACGATTTAGTCGTACCGCTAAAGGTGGCATTGCCAACTATCCGCTAGAGCTTAAACTTTTTCAAGAAATCGAAATTGTTAAAATTTTAATTAATGCATATTTTAAAGATTTTGATCAACAGAAAGTTGTGAATAAGATTGAATTTTCAGAGTTAAATCAACTTATTCAACAATCTGAAAATAAAAAACAATCTGATTATACGGGTGGTATAACTGAAGATGATATTGTTGATCTCTATGATTATTTATCTGAAAACTTTGGTAATTCACTTGAAGGTTTAAAAGGAGGGTATTGGGAGAAAGCTGTGTCTTTACTACCTTATCTTTCGACTGTAGACCGAGGTGCTTTATTCTCTGTGTTGTGGGGAGGCATAAGTGAACTCACTGCAATTTATGTGCAGTTAGCTACGACCTTGTCAAGTTTGAACCATGCTAGTACTATTTATGCACCTCTTTCAGTATTGGTGAAGGAGCATGATGGTAAAAAGTCACAGATTGATAGCATAATGAATGTTGATATGCTTGAAAGGTTAAATACGGAAAAAGATTCATCCGTATCCGTTACTCCACTCAATGGAATCCCAACTTCGATATCATTAGCTCAATTAGCTTTTTTAACCGCAGAATTAATCTTCCCCTTAGTAAATCAAACTCGAGTACCAACTTTTGAGAAGGTCGATCTACTTGATTTTCCTGGATATCGAGGTCGATTAAATTTAATTTCTATCTCTGATGTCAAAGAAGGTAATCCAATTGCTCAACTTTTATTGCGTGGTAAAGTTGCTTATCTATTTGAAAAATACACTGATAGCCAAGAAATGAATGTTTTGGTTGTTTGTACACCATCAGATAAACAGTCAGATGTTAATGATGTTGGTCCAGTATTAGAACGTTGGATTGATAAAACGCAAGGTGAAACTGCTGAGAAAAGAGCTACTAAAAAAGCTGGCTTGCTATGGGCTATTACCATGTTTGATAAAAGAATTGGAGCATCATTACATCAATCAGAAGATAATCTAAGTAATACTTGGGGTAAAGGTGGATTATTACAACAAACTATTTTAGAACGTTTTGGTAGCTATGATTGGTTATCCAATTGGTCAAATAATGGTAAATTTAATAATGTATTTTTGGTTCGTAAACCTGGATTTGATGTACCGTTTTTAAATGTCGACGCCAAGGCAAATCTTGAACTATCTTATAATGATAATTATCAACAAGAAATGTCAGTTTTGAAAAAGACATTTGTTGAAAATCCAGATATTAAAGAGTATGTAAGCGATCCAGACCAAGCTTGGGATGCGATGTTGAAGCTAAATGATGGTGGAATTGGTCGGATTAGCCAATATTTAGAACAAGTCGCTATTACTGAAGTTAAACAACAACGAATTGTTGAGCAACTCAATGAGAAAATAGATTATATCATCAATATGCGTTTTGATACTTGGTATCAAGCTGGCAGTGATGAAGAACTTGGTAAGAAAAAACAAATCATTAGTGGTGTAGTAAAAGAACTACAAGGTAAAGCGTTATTATTAGGCGAACTACTTAAAGTTTTAGAATTGCCAGATCAAACTATTCGAGCTCTTTATCATTCAAGCCATATAAATAATGAAGTTAGCAGTACAGGTAGTGATGATATATTAGATAATTCTTCAAACGATTTTGGTTTAAATACTGAATTTGAGCTGTTCCCCGATTCTAGCTCTCCTCTAAAACCTAAAGCTGTTGCTAGTTTACCTACTGAATCAAAATTTGCGAAAAACGTATTTACTGCATGGTTGGAGCATTTAAGAAATATTGTATTAGATAAACATATATTACAATTTTTTGGACTTGAGCAAAAATCACTCTCTTTTATTGTTGAAGAATTAATAACTGCCGCTAACCGTTTAAAACTTGAAGCAAGTTTAACGCAGAAAATTTTAGATATCGAAAATATGGGAAGTAAACGTGATGATCTTGAGTCTCGACAAATTAGCTCTATTCATCTCTTTTTGACCGACTTTATTGCTTGGCTTGGGTTTATTCAAGGGCAAGCAAATGAAATACCGACAAGCCGTGTTAATCAAGGTAAACCTATATTTTCTTCACCGTTGAGCCAATTCTCAAGTCAATTATCTCATCCACTTCCAGTGCTTGATGATAAGACTAAAAATTATTCTCAGTTTGCTATATTTGATTGGTTTATTGCATTTGCTGTGCTGGCTCAAGAAAATGTCGGGCATCACGCTGGGCGTGAAATTAGTCAAGAACAAAATTCTCAACTTGGTGAGGTTTTAACTATCTTTAAACAATCGCAAATAAAATAATATGTTGTGATTATATTAGATGGTTATCATTTAATAATTATAAAAAAGGTAGCTTAAACTACCTTCTATTATGAAAGATTTATCAATCCATATTGATAAAATTATAATTGTGAAATAGAGGATATCATGGCATTAAAAATTGAATTAGAAGGCTACAAGCCAGGTATTGCTAAATTTTTGGCACAAAAATGGAATGGTAGTGCCGATATTGATATGCTTATTCAACGTAACCAGGATGGTTATTATTTATCAGGTCTTAATCAGTGGGGACCAGAAAAAAATTGGCATACATTAACTAATATGTCGGTAGATAATGAGCAATTAACTGGCCAAGTTGATGAGTGGTTAGTTGACTCATTATTGTCTCAAGAAAACCGTGTTAGATTTCTTATTCAGATCCGTGATAAGCGAAATGAAAGCTATATCGATAGTGGTGTTGTTAATATTGGTGAAACAGTATTTCCGTCATCTGCTCTAAATACTCAACAATCTGATGCTATAGAAGAAGATAAAATTGAGCCTGATGAGATTGTTTCGAATTTTACTGAATCAGATTCTAAAGCACCTTCAGAATCTGATGTTCCTCAAACTGAATTGCCTGTTGCTGAAGAAGAAAATCAGGTAATTGCCGAGCCTGAAGTTGAAATAGAAGCAGCTCCTGAGCCTGAACCTGAACCTGCGATTACACCAGAAGAAGTTTCTACTCCACAACCAGTTAAATCAAAAAGTAAAAAGGGAATAATTATCCTAATTTTTATCACATTATTAGTTTTAGCTGGTCTAAGTGTAGCGGCATGGTATTTCTTCTTTTCAAAAGATAAGAGTCCTTTGGCTGCGACAATGAATAGTCAGTGTGACGTTACAAATGCAAACAGTAATGATTTATCTTTTATTCAACAGTGTTTACAGTCAAAACCTGATACGGACACAATAATTGAGATAATAAATCAAGCAAAACAAGCAAATAAATGTAATATCGCTCAGCGTTTATATGCTAATCAGTCTTTGCTGAATGCTAAAATTGCTTTACTTTATGCTAAAGAATATGATGAAAAATTTTATCAAGATAATCAGTGCTTTAAAATTGATAAAGGTACCGCAATTTATTGGTATGAAACATCATTGAATAATGATCCTAATAACGTTTTAGCTAAAGAACGCCTAGCTGAATTGCAAAAATAATAAGGTACAGGTATGAAAAAAACATTAATTTCAATATTGATTATCGGATTTAGTCTTACTTGCTTACCTTTAGTTACGTCAGCTTTAGAACCATTAAAGCAAGCAGGTAAAACAACACTTTATCAGCGAGTTCTTAGTACTCCGACGTGTGAATTGAAGAAGAATATTAATGATGCTAAAGGCCAATCAGTACCTGCGTTTTCTCGTTATTATGTCTATGAACGTAAAAATGAGAATAATCAAGAATGGTTGAATGTTGGTCCAGATTCTTACGGCAATACAGTTGGTTGGATTAATAATTCATGTGCGGTTGAGTGGAATATGCAATTGACGTTAGTGTTCACAAATCCAGTTGATCGTGACCCTCTGTTATTTTTTAAAGATAAAGCCTCATTAGCCTCAATTGTTGATGCGGATAATCCTGAAACGTTATTAAAAACTATTCGAGACGCACTAAAAGAGAATAAAGCCGTACCACAGATTCTGGCTCAAGAACCTAAGGAATTTGTTGATTTCAAGAATAATTTTTATTTATTACCGATTTTACAAGGTGAGGAGGTAATGAATGGGCAAGGTTTTTATGAACGAATTTTAGAGGTGGCTTCAGTTAGTAAACAACAAGCGGTGGTTAAAAGTAATAATAAACCATCTACCTCATCTTCGGATGATAATACTAACCAAGTTGCTCCATTTAAAGCTGCAATTGTGTTTGTTATTGATTCAACGATTTCGATGGATCCTTATATATCGAGAACAAAAGAGGCTGTTGAACGAGTTTATCAGCGTATTGAAAAAGAGCAGTTACAAGATCAGGTTAAATTTGGATTGGTATCCTTCCGTTCAAGCTTAAAAGCTTCGGATAAATTGGAGTTTGTCAGTAAGATATTTGTAGATCCAAATCAAGTAAAAAATAAGGAAGAATTCAAAAAACTTAGTGCTTCTCTTAAACAAGCCACGGTCTCAACAACTTATTTTGCTGAGGACTCTTACGCGGGCGTTGCACAAGCGTTAAATGATATTAATTGGAATAATTTTGGCGCTCGATATATGATTCTAATTACTGATGCAAGCGCTATTCCTGGCGATGATAAGCTTTCAAGTACAGGTATGGATGCTGCTCAATTACGACTTGAAGCACAGCATAAAGGTGTTGCAATTTATGCTTTACATTTAAAAACGCCAAGTGGTGAAAAAGATCATCAAGTGGCCGAAAAGCAATATTCTGATTTGACCTATAACGATTTTATTCATAAATCACTTTATTATCCTGTTAATGCTGGCGATGTAAATGAGTTTGGTAAAAAAGTAGATTCATTAGCTCAAGCATTATCAGAGCAAGTTAAATTAGCCTATAAAGGTGAGTCTTCAGTTGGTAATGCCCTTAATGCCAAAGATGATAATGACTCTAATATGTTAAAAGATGCTTTACTATTAGGTAAAGCAATGCAGCTAGCTTATTTAGGTGATACTAACGGCACTAAGGCTCCGTCAGTTTTTAAAGCCTGGATAGCTGATAAAGACTTTGTTAAACCGACAATTCCAACAGCAGAACCTAGAATTTTACTAACTAAATCACAATTAAGTGATTTAAGCGATATTGTAACTAAAATCGCTAATGCTGCTAATGATGGGTTAATTTCTGCCGATGATATGTTCTCACAATTACGTTCTGTTGCTGCTGCGATGGGGCAAGATCCAAGTAAATTAAAATCAGATTCAGTCACAAAAATTGCTGATTTAGGACTATTAGGTGAATATTTAGATAATATTCCGTATAAAAGTGATGTAACTAGTCTTGATCAAGAGACATGGAAAAGTATGAGTGGGATTGAACAAGAAAAATTCATACGTAATCTAAATAGTAAAGTGCGTTATTACCAAAAATGTAATGCTGATGTTGATCGTTGGATATCACTATCTGAAGGTAGTGACCCTAGAGAAAACGTTTACCCGATTCCATTAGAAATGTTGCCATAAAATATGTTAACTATAAATAATTTGGTGATTTCTAGACCGATCGGTAAATCTTTTTTTAAGGTTTGTTTACCTGAGCTTTCGATGAAAGCAGGGCAAGTGGTTGTCATTAAAGGTGATAGTGGTTGCGGTAAAAGTACTTTACTTGAGATGATAGGCTTGATTCTTAAGCCAGATGAAGTCGATTGTTATAATCTTATGGTTGATAATGAAACTTATGACATTGCTAATGTGATTCATCAGAATAATATTAATCAATTAGCTAATATCCGAGCGCAATATTTGGGTTTTATGTTACAAACTGGTGGATTACTTCCATTTTTAAATATTAAAAATAATATTTTGTTATCAGCTAAAGTATTGCGAAAACCTGTTGATTCTAATCGATTTGACTATTTGGTTGATAAACTTAATATTGCTCATTTATTGAATAAATATCCGAAACAACTATCTATAGGTGAAAGGCAACGGGCATCTTTTATTCGATCTATTATTCATAAACCCGCGTTATTATTAGCTGACGAGCCAACCTCTGCTCTTGATCCTTATAATGCAAATTTGTTATTTGATTTAATAATAGAACAAGCTCAACAAGATAATATTGCTGCAATGATTGTTACACATGATTGGCAACGAATTGAAAATAAAGGGTTGTTCACTTTATCGGCAAAATTAACATCTATGCAATCGTCAGAATTTTTACCGTCCGTTATAAAGTAAGGTGTAAAATATGGATAAAGTAACATCAAAGTGGCGGTTTATTTCTCGATTATCATTGGCCGATTTATGGTATGACAAGAAAGTATCATTTTGTATTATTGCCTCAATAATATCAGTTATTACACCCTTGTTACTTTTGTTTAGTTTAAAATATGGTGTTGTTGCACAGCTACGCCATCAATTACTTAATGATCCACAAAATTTAGAAGTAAAAATTGTTGGTAATTTACAATTTGATCAGTCAATGTTTGATTGGATTAAAAACCAACCTGAAACTGCATTTGTTATTCCTCTTACACGTTCATTGAATACCCAAGCAGATATGTTTAAAGATTCTGGACATTTTGTTAATAATGTTGAAGTTCTTCCAACAGCAAAAGGTGATCCGATAACCCAAAATATGCCATTGATTAGTCAAGAAAATCAAGTTTTATTGAGCGCTCTAGCTGCTGAAAAAATGCAAGCAAAAATAGGAAGCCGAGTAAAAATGGTAATCACAAGGCAACTGGATGGCAAAATTGAAAAAGGTATGACGGAATTGGAGGTTATTGGCATTGTGCCTGAAACTTATTATGGACGTGCAGCCGGCTTTGTAAGTTTAGACCTTTTAATTGAAATGGAACATTTTTACGACGGTTTTCAAAGTGAAATTTTTTCAACCGGAACCGGTTTGGCTAATTCTACTTATCCTGATTCATTTGCCAGAGCGCGAATTTATGCCAATTCTCTTGATAATGTTGCGCCTTTATCATTGAAATTACGTGAAAAAAATATAGAAACTCGAACACAAGCAAATGCAATTGAAAATATGCAAGCAATTGATAAGGTGCTTAGTTTTATTTTCAGCGTGATTGCTATTACCGCAATTTTTGGTTGTATATTATCCTTTAGTGGTTCATTTTTATCTAATATTGAGCGAAAGCGTAAAGATATTGCTTTTATGAGACTTATCGGATTTAAGTCTAAGGAAGTGATGTTTTATTTGCTTACTCAAGCGATGGCATTAAGTTGTTTAGCTTTTATTGTTTCATGTGTACTTTTTTTATTAGGGAATTGTACATTTAATCTGGTCTTAGGTAAAAATTTAGTTTCACAACCAATTGTAAGTCAATTACAATTTTATCATTTTATTATCGCATTTGTATTAACGTTATTTATATCATTTGTTGTTGTTGCGATAGGAGGACGAGGTGCTATTAGTATTCAACCAGCAGAAAGCCTACGCGAAGCGTAATTTTAGACCAGTTTTCTTGGCAATTGGATTAGGTTTAATTTCGAGTATAAGTTATGCTGAACCATGGGATAGTAAATTTTATAATCCCAAACCTTCAAATGATGACGTTATTTTACCTATGCCATGTGAAGGCAGTTTGGTGATGAAAAAAGTTTTTACACCAACACGTAAACTACTAGATGATGTCAAAATTGTTTTAGGTAGTAATAATAAAGAATTAGGTTTTGCTGAGTATGCGACTCCTAATTATATATCTGGTAGTTTTTCCGATGCTGGTAAGGAAAGGTATTTTCTTATTGGTAAATATGAAATTACTGCACTTCAATATCAAGCTGTTATGAATGATACTTGTCCAACCGCTAAACCTAATCTTATTTTCCCAATTACTGAAGTTAGTTGGTTTGATGCCGTTGCTTTTACTGATAAATATAATCGATGGTTACTTAATCAATCTACAGTTAAATCAATTGATGTACCTAAAGGTTATGTTCGATTACCCAGTAATACTGAATGGGAATATGCAGCACGAGGTGGGTCTAAAGTTACGGAATCGGAATTTAGAGAATCAAGATTTCCTATGACTAATAACTTAGAAAATTATGCTTGGTTCTCAGGTGCTAAATCAGCAAATGGTAAATTGCAGCTTATTGGGCGATTAGAACCTAACCCTCTTGATATCTATGATATTTTGGGTAATGCAAGTGAAATGATGTTTGATTCATTCCGTATGAATAAGCTTGATCGTTACCATGGACAACAAGGCGGTATGATTGTTCGAGGAGGCAGTTATTTAACCCCTGAATCCTCAATGACAACAGCTATTAGAACGGAAAAACCTTATTATGATGCTCAAAGTGCATATAAAAGCAAAGATGTTGGTTTTCGTTTAGTTTATACAAGTGAAGTTATTCAGTCGAATGATCTGGTAAAACAGCTCGATCAAGAATGGAACGAATTAGGTAATGGTGCTGGCATTTCGAAGAATGAGAATGTTGTCAATGAACTTGAAAAAATCACTAAACAAGTTGATGATGAAAAAACTAAAAAGGAATTGAATCAACTAAATGCCTTATTACGCAGCGCTAATCAAGCGCGAGATGAACAAAGAGACCGCTCGATTCAATCAGCACTACAATTAGGTGCTTTCCTCTGTGCTAATGTATCAGATTTGAATGATAAATTTGAATATAATAATAATCTGTATGAAACAATGACTGAAGAAATCTGTGATCCAAACGAAATAGATTCTTTAGATGATGAAAATATGTGCTCGAAAGTGAAATTAAATAATTTAAAAAATGTCTTAGATGAATCTAAAAAGGCGCGTGATTTTATACTAAAATATTATTCTGATACGATTGTAAATACTGCTACAAATTATGAAATAGACACGATTAATAATCAATCTAAACCCACACAATTTATTTTAGAAAATAGTGGTAAGGCTAATATGAGTGATTATTTAAAACTCTATTTCAAACATATTAATCAATATATTGAATCAGGGAAGATCGAGCGTTCCACTTGGCTTCAAACATGTAATGAAATAAAAGGGAAAAAATAATGAATAAACTAATAGTAACGATAACCTTATGTATCTCAATGGTTTTAACTGGTTGTCAGAATTCGGGTGGGGCAAGAACTAAAGGTGTAGATCCTACCTTAACTAAAAGTAATAGTGCTAAGTTCTTTAGTAAATCAGCATGGCAGTCTTGCGCTGTAGGTGCAGGTGTAGCTGGTGTTGGATGTTTTTTATTAGGTGGTAAAGCAGGTACTTGTATTGCGTCAGCTGCAGTGGGTTGTGGTGTAATGATGGGTGCAAATTACTATCTTGATACTAAACGTGCAGAATACGCTGATGCCGAAATGCGACTTGATGTTTATATTCAAGATGTTCAGCAAAATACTTATGAAGTTCAAGCTGTAACAGAAACAGCTAAAACTGTATTAGATAAAAATTTAGCAACACTTAAAACATTAAATAATCAAATTAAGTCACAAACAGTGAATAAAACCGAAGCTAAACGTGATTTAACTCAAATTGATGCTAACATTGCTTATTTAACAGATAAATTATCTCGTATGAAAAAAGTTGAAAGAGATTGGATATCAATTTCTGCTCAAGAACGACGATCAGGCGTAAACGTTTCAAAACTTGATAAACAAATTAACCAATTACATAAACAAATTGCTGTGCTTGAAAAGCAAGTCAACCTTGTTACTCAGCAACGCTCAGCAGTGAAGGTAAGCTAATATGAAAAAGATTTCACTTATTTTATTACTAAGCTCGCTCGTTTTTTTGAGTGGTTGTTCAACAACGCCAGAACAGTGCGATCCAACCAATACAAACATTGGTATTTTGGACAAAATTAGCTGTAATTATTCTGGTAATTATCAAGCTCGTATTGATAAGAAAGAACAAATATTAGAAAACGAGAAAAGAGCTAATGCGCAGTTTAGAGAAATTTACGCAACTATTGAGAGACAGAAAAATTCTACATCACTGAGTGTTAAACAAAAACAAGCTCAATTACAAAAATTAAAAACTGAGTTAACTCAGTTAACCAATGAGGTCAAAGCAAAAGCTAAAAATCGTAATGATCTTCAAGCTCAAGTTAAAGACATTGAACAGCAGATGAATAAAGTTAATAATTCAAATGCATCTGACATTGAAAAACAAGTTGAGTTAGATAAGTTAAATAAAAAGCTTCAAAGATTACAAAAAGCGTTAAATATTTAACAATGATTTGATATTGATTAACTAAAAAATTTGTTGAACATAGGGAAATAAAGAAACAATGCAGCGAATAACAAGAATTATATTTGATAATGGTGATCCTAATAAAGCGTCTTTGTTAGAACAATATAATTCTTTGTTAGCATTGTTAAAAAGAAATTTAACAGAGCGGACGTTTTCAATTTTAGGTATTCCTAAGTTAATTGATAATAATCAATATGTTGGTTGGTATAGTAATCTTGAAGGTCAACCTGTCTTACTTAGTAATATTGAAAACGAGGAACATAAAAAGCAGATTGAAAAAACGCTATATACTCGGATTAATGACATTGAATTAGCGATTAAAACGATGTCATTAACAATCGAAGAACAAACTTTAATATCAACCTGGTTGCCGAGAATTAAAAGTTTGGGTAATACAATTTATGTTATCAACGATGATCCGGTTATAGTTAATACTTTTGAAGAACCTATTTTACCTAAATCTCCTATAACACCACCGGTAGTTCCACCAAAATCATTTTGGCGGTGGTGGTATTTCTTGTTGCTTGCCTTATTTTTAATTGGATTGCTTGGTTTACTTTGGTACTTCTTCTGTCCATATGGAAAAGAAAAAATACCTGAGCAAATAATTGCTCAAAATGTAGAAGAACATAAAACAGAACCAACTCCAATAGTTGAACCACCAAAAGAGCCTGAAATAAAATCGGTACCAGAAGATGTTAAAGTTAAACCAGAACCGGTTCCTGAACCTATTCCTGAACCTATTCCTGAACCTGCACCTGCACCAGTAGAAAAAGCAAAAGATTGTGTACCTAAAGAAGAAGTGCTCAATAATAAAGACGCACCTAAAATGGTTTTGATTTTCGATAATTCAGCTTCCATGACAATTACCTTAATGGAGTCACAAGCAAGTATTAATAAGTTTTTAAAAGCTAATTTTTATTCAATGACTCGGAAAGAAGCTGAAGCTTATGAAAAGCGGATGACCCGTTTACCTAATCGTTTATCAAAAAGCAAAGAAGTTGCAGTAACAAGTATTGATAAAATACAACAAAATATCGATATTTCACTTGTGACATTAACAAGCTGTCCGGCAGCACAAACAACACCATTTTATTCTTATCAAAATAGAGAAAAACTAAAAAATAAAATTAAACGATTGCGTCCTTTAGACTATAACAGTGCAACACCATTATACAGTGGTGTTAAACAGGCGAGTAAACTCCTTGATGGCGTTAATCGTGATGATTATATTTTAATTATCAGCGATGGTGAGGATAATTGTACTCGTGCTAATATTTGTACCCTTGCTACTAAAATTGCAGCAGAAAAACCACGTTTAAAAATAAATATTGTTGATATAGCTGGGCAACATAAAATAGATTGTGTTGCAAAAAGAACGGGGGGAAATGTTTATATAGCTAAAAGTCCAACAGAGCTTATTAATCAAATGAATAATGCAGTTTCAAATATGAATATTAGTAAGCCTATTTGCGAATAAAATACCGAGTAATTTTTCAAATTACCGGCTAATGATGAGGATTAAGTTAAGAAATGCAAAGAATAACTCGCATAGCTTTTGAACAAAGTAATTTAAACAAGATGCAGTTACTGGAACAGTATGGTTCTTTACTTTCAATACTTAAACCACATCTAACCGCTAGAACATATTCAATTTTTGCAACACCAAAATTAATTGAAGGCAATCAATATATAGGTTGGTATACAAATCTTGAAGGACAACCCACCTTACTTAATGACATAATTGACGAATCTCATAAATCTGAAATTAAACAAACTCTAGCTACTAGAATCAATGATATTGAAACAGCAGTAAAATTAATTTCTTTAACTAATGAACAAAAAACTTTAGTTTCTTCATGGTTACTGAGAATTAAAAACCTAAAGAATAATATTTATGTAATCAATAATGAGCCGGTTATTGTCGATACATTTGAACCTATCGAACTACCAATTGCTCCAGTAATAGTACCAAAACCTTTCTGGAAATGGTGGTATACTTTGATTTTAGCCTTACTTTTATTAGCAGCTTTAGGATTATTATGGTACTTTTTTAATCCTTTTAAAGAATCTAAAAACGTCGAGCCTATAACTGTCAAGGAAGAAAAAAAAGTAGAGCCAACTGTTGAACAACCAAAAGAACCAGTTATTAAGCCTCAACCAGAGCCTGAAGTAAAGCAAGAACCTAACGTTCCTGAACCCCAACCTGTTGTTAAACCAAAACCGGTTCCAGATCCGATTACTAATCCTGAGTCTAAGCCTGAAGTAAAACAAGAGCCTAAAGCTCCTGAACCTCAACCTGTTGTTAAACCAAAACCGGTTCCAGATCCGATTACTAATCCTGAGCCTAAGCCTGAACCTAAACCTGAACCAAAGCCAAAAGTAAAAAATCCACCAAATTGTATTACTAAAGAAGAATTAGCCAAAAATAGTAATCCATCTAAAATGGCATTAATATTCGATAATTCATTATCGATGACTGTAACTTTAGCTGAATCACCAATGGAAGTCGGGCAATATTTCAATTATTTAAGCTATGGTTATCCGAGAGGTATGTCTCAGCAAGATAAAATAGATTATGACAAACGAATGACGCGTTTACCCACTCGTTTATCAACCAGTAAAAAAGTTGCATTAACAAGTATTGATAAAATACAGCAAAATATTAATATTTCATTGGTGGCACTTAATGGTTGCCCAGTAGCCGATACTACGCCTTTTTATAATTATTCAAGTAGAGGTGCTTTGAAAAGTAAAATTAATAGATTAACACCAAGTGCTGCTGGTGGTGGAGGAACACCACTTTATAGCGGATTAGAAAAAGCCAGCCAAATGCTTGACGGTGTAAAACGTGATGATTATATTCTTATAATTAGTGATGGTGAGGATAATTGTACGCGTGCAAATATTTGTACTCTTGCTAATCATATAGCTACCCAAAAACCTCGTTTGAAGATAAATATAGTAGATATTGCAGGTGAACATAAAATAGACTGTATCGCAAATGCGACAGGTGGCAAAGTGTATATTGCACAAAGTCCTAAAGATATGATTAGGCAGATGAATAAAGCTGTTTCAGACTTAAAAATCAATAGGTCTGTTTGTCAGTAATTAAAGTTAATAGATGGAATTTATCACATAAAATTACTTTTTAATTTTTAATAAATTTGCAAAAAAAAACCAGACACAATGTCTGGTTTTTTATTAGATAATTAATTAGAAATCCAAATTAGCTGCTTTCAAGGCATTTTCTTCAATGAATAATCTACGAGGTTCCACCTCATCACCCATTAATGTAGTAAACAATTGATCTGCTTCAATGGCATCTTTAATGGTTACTTGTAACATTCTTCGGCTTGCTGGATCCATGGTTGTTTCCCATAATTGTTCTGGGTTCATTTCACCTAAACCTTTATAACGTTGGATAGTTAATCCACGACGAGATTCACGAATTAACCAATCAACTGCATCTTCAAATGAGCTAACTGGTTGTTTTCTCTCACCACGTTGTATAAATGCGCTTTCCTCAAGTAAATCTTTCAATTGTGATCCTAAATGGCAGATATTTCGATATTCATTACTATGAATAAACACTTGATCTAATGCATAATTAGTATCCACACCATGAGTTCTTACTTTAATAACAGGTATATACAATTCTGCTTTTTCGTTGTAATCCGCACTATAAAGGTAGGTACTACCGTGTTGCTCTTTATTAGATAGTTTTTCAACAATAGATTTTGCCCAATTTTCAGCTTTGTGTTGATCTTTCAAGATATTTTCATCTAATACTTCTTGATAAACTAATTCTGATAATAAGGCTTTAGGGTAGCGACGTTCCATTTTAGTAATTAATTTTTCGACTTTCTGATATTCGGCAATTAATTTTTCTAAAGCTTCGCCAGCTAAAGCTGGAGCATGGTCATTAACATGTAAAGATGCATCTTCTAATGCCAAAGCGATTTGGAATTGAGTCATTGCATCGTCATCTTTAATATATTGCTCTTGTTTCCCTTTTTTGACCTTATATAGTGGTGGTTGAGCAATATAGACATAACCTCGTTCAATGATCTCAGGCATTTGACGGTAGAAGAATGTTAGCAATAATGTTCTAATATGCGATCCATCAACATCGGCATCGGTCATAATAATAATGCTATGGTAACGCATTTTATCTGGATTATATTCATCACGGCCAATGCCACAACCTAAAGCAGTAATTAACGTTGCTACTTCTTGTGAAGAAAGCATTTTGTCAAAACGAGCTTTTTCAACATTTAGAATTTTACCTTTTAACGGTAAAATTGCTTGGTTTCTACGATTTCGTCCTTGTTTTGCAGAGCCACCTGCAGAGTCCCCTTCCACTAGGTATAGTTCAGATAAAGCTGGATCTTTTTCTTGGCAATCAGCAAGTTTTCCAGGCAAACCACCTAAATCTAAAGCGCCTTTACGACGTGTCATTTCGCGAGCTTTTCTTGCTGCCTCACGAGCTCTCGCTGCATCGATAATTTTACCTACTACAATTTTTGCATCTGAAGGATTTTCAAGTAAATATTCAGCTAGTTTTTCGCCCATTACAGACTCAACTGCTGATTTAACTTCAGATGACACCAATTTATCTTTAGTTTGTGATGAGAATTTAGGATCAGGCACTTTTACTGATACAACAGCAATTAACCCTTCTCGAGCATCATCACCTGTAGCACTAATTTTTGCTTTTTTGCTATAGCCTTCGGTTTCCATGTAGTTATTTAATGTACGTGTCATAGCGCCACGGAAACCAGCCAAGTGAGTACCACCATCACGTTGAGGAATGTTATTTGTAAAACAATAGATATTTTCTTGGTAACCGTCATTCCATTGTAGTGCAACTTCGACACCAATATTATCTTTCTCAGTACTAAAATAAAAAATCTTTGGATGAATTGGGTTTTTATTTTTATTTAGATATTCTACGAAAGCTTGAATACCACCTTCATAATGGTAATGTTCACTTTTACCTGTACGTTCATCGGTGAGTTTGATTGAAACACCTGAATTTAAGAATGATAGTTCGCGTAATCTTTTTGCCAGATGATCATACACAAATTCAATGTTAGAAAAAGTTTCTGGACTTGGCCAAAAACGAACATATGTACCTGATTCAGTTGTTTCACCAATGATTTTTAGCGGTTCTTCAGGAACGCCTAAATGATAAATTTGTTTATGTATTTTACCTTCACGATAAATCACTAATTCTAACTTATCGGATAAAGCATTGACGACCGAAACACCAACACCATGTAAACCACCAGACACTTTGTATGAATTATCATCAAATTTACCACCGGCATGCAAAACAGTCATAATAACTTCTGCTGCGGAAATACCTTCTTCTTCATGGATGCCAGTAGGTATACCTCGACCATCATCTCGTACAGAAACGGAATTATCAGGATGGATTGTAACTTCAATATGGTGACAATAACCAGCTAATGCTTCATCAATGGCATTATCTACCACTTCAAAAACCATATGGTGAAGCCCTGTTCCATCATCAGTATCACCAATATACATACCTGGGCGTTTTCGGACAGCATCAAGTCCTTTAAGTACTTTAATGCTGGAAGAATCATAAGAGTTAGACATGGATTTCTCGACTTATTTGATTATTTATATCATTTTGTATATTTAAGAAATTATACCAGAATTTATGTGAAAAATCTTATCATTTTCATCGATCATATGGCTAATTTGCTCTTGATTAACCGCTGTAATGAAAACTTGAGATTGTGCTGATTTTAATCGTTTTGCTAATAAGTTACGTTTATTTTTATCAAGCTCTGAAGCAAAGTCATCAATTAAGTAAATACAGGATTGGCCTGTTGTTTCTGAGAAATATTCACCTTGAGACAAACGTAATGCACACATGAGTAATTTTAATTGTCCCCGAGATAATAAATCTTCAACAGGAATATTATCTATTCGTAATTTTAAATCTGCTTTATGAGGACCTAGCGAAGTATAATTAATGAACTTATCTCTTTCAAATTGTCTATATAATATATCTGAATAACTGATTCCATGCTCCCAGCCCTGATAATATTGGCAATTAAGTTGATATTCTGGTAGAAAATCATGACAGGTTTGCATAATTTGAGGAAATATATTTTGACTATAACTAGCCCTAATCTGGCTGATTTTTTCTGCAATCGGTGCTAACTCTTTATCCCAAGGTAATAATTGATTATAGTTTGATGACTGTTTTAATAAAGCATTACGCTGTTTAAAGAGGCGTTTTAAGTTATTCCAAAGTGATACAAATTCAGGATAGTGATGAAAACACCCCCAATCTATAAAAGCACGGCGATATTTTGGTCCTCCGGTAAGTAGATCAAATCCTTCAGGCGTAATAAGTTGAATTGGTAATAATTTAGCTAAATCCGTCAACCGAAACCCTTCGTCACCATCAATTTTTATCGTATTATCGTTATGGCGTGTTTTTGATAAACCTATTGTTCGAGTTTTTTGTGCAGATTCAATTTGACTAAATAATACTAACTCTGGTTTTTCATGTTGTATTATTCGATTGGATTGAATATGTCTAAAAGCTCGACCATGTCCGAGCATATAAATCGCCTCGAGTAGGCTGGTTTTTCCGCTACCATTATCACCAACTATATAATTAAAATGTTTGGATAATGATAATTCAGCATAATCAATATTTCGAAAGTGATAAATTTTGATTTGAGAAAGTGTCATGTCGGTAAAGTTTCCGGCCGAGGCCGGAAGTTTAAATGATCGTTAATTATAAGCGCATTGGCATAACAACATAAGTTGCAGATTGGTTGTTGATATCTTCAATTTGCACACTTGATGTTGCATCGGTTAATAATAATTGGACGCTATCGCATTTTAATGTGTTTAATATGTCCAATAAATACGTTACATTAAAACCAATTTCAAGCTCTTGAGATTCGTATTTTACATCAATAACTTCTTCTGCTTCTTCTTGTTCAGGATTGTTTGCAGTAATTTTAATCTGATTGCTATGTACATATAATCTTATGCCGCGAAATTTTTCATTTGAAAGAATCGCAACACGAGATAAAGCATTTCTTAGTTCTTCACATGATACTTCAAGTGGTTTATCAGGATTACGAGGCATTACACGTTTATAATCAGGAAATTTTCCATCAATAAGTTTTGAAGTAAAAGTAAAATCGCCAAGACTAATACGTAAATTATTGTTACCAATTTGCATATTAACTAGCTCATCATTATCACCAACTAGTTTTGCCAGTTCAATTACGCCTTTTCTTGGTAAAATGACTGAACAGGATTCAGAGATCTCATGACCAACAGGTTGAGCACACACAGCTAATCGATGACCATCAGTTGCAACGGTTTTTAATAGACCATCTTCAATTTCAAATAGCATACCATTTAAATAATATCTTACATCTTGGTTAGCCATTGAGAATTGAACTGCGTCTATAAGTCGTTTGATAGTCTTTTGAGGTATAGAAAGTTCAACATCACTTTGCCAATTTTCTAGATTAGGAAAATCTGATGCAGGTAGTGTAGATAAAGAAAATTTACTTCGACCTGACTGAATAATCAATCGATTATCGTCAACGCTTATCGATATTTGAGCATCACTAGGAAGATTTCGACAGATATCAAGAAACTTTCTAGCTGGAACAGTTGTAGCACCCGCTTCACTAGGCTCTGTTAGGGGAATATGAGAAATCATTTCAATTTCTAAATCTGTTCCCGTCATGGATAGCGTGTTTTCACTCACCTGCAATAATAAATTACCTAAAATGGGGAGGGTAGGTCGACTACCTAATGGCGCACTAACAAGTTGCAATGGTTTGATAAGTTTTTCACGATCTATAATAAATTTCATAGTGTTAATTCTTTTTTAAGTTGATAATGTTCGAATTAAATTGGAATAATCCTCTTTAATGTCATTGCTTTCTTCTTTTAACTCTGCGATCTTCCGACATGCATGTAATACTGTTGTATGATCTCTTCCACCAAAACCATCACCTATTTCTGGAAGGCTTTTGTTGGTTAGCTCTTTCGCTAACGCCATTGCTACTTGTCTTGGTCTTGCGACAGAACGAGAACGGCGTTTAGATAATAAGTCAGAAACTTTAATTTTATAATATTCAGCAACCGTTTTTTGAATATTTTCAATAGTAATCAATTTTTCTTGTAAGGCAAGTAAATCTTTTAAAGCATCTTTGACAAAATCAATGGTGATAGATTTGCCTGTAAAATTAGCATTGGCTATAACTCGATTAAGTGCACCTTCTAATTCTCGTACGTTTGATCGTAGTCGTTTAGCAATGAAAAAAGCGACCTCTTCAGGTAATTTTATTTTGTTTTCGTCTGCTTTTTTCATCAAAATAGCCACTCGAGTTTCAAGTTCTGGTGGTTCTATAGCGATGGTTAATCCCCAACCAAACCTTGACTTCAAACGATCTTCTACACCATCAATTTCTTTAGGATAACGATCCGAAGTTAGGATAATTTGTTGGTTGCCTTCTAACAATGAATTAAATGTATGGAAAAACTCTTCTTGTGAACGCTCTTTATTTGCAAAAAATTGAATATCATCAATAAGGAGAGCGTCAACAGATCGATAATAGTTTTTAAACTCTTCAATAGCATTATTTTGTAAAGCTTTGACCATGTCTTGAACAAAGCGTTCTGAATGCATATAAACAACTTTAGCGTTAGCTTTACCTGCCATAATTTCATTACCAACAGCATGTAACAAGTGAGTTTTTCCTAAACCTGTTGAGCCATATAAAAAAAGAGGGTTGTAAGCTTTTCCTGGATTTTCAGCTACTTGTTTAGCTGCTGCAACAGCAAGTTGATTAGATTTACCTTCAACAAAGCTGTTGAAAGTATGCTTATGATTAATACCTGAATAATAAGTGTGATTATTATTATTCTCTTTTGTTGTTTTCCAAGAAGGTACAACATCAGATTTATTAATTTTAGATTTTTTTTCTACAGATAAAGTTGAACCAACTTCCAAATATAATTTTAGTGAATCATTACCCAGTAAATTATTCAATAATTGCGAAATAGTCGTTAAATATTTATTTTTAACCCAATCTAATACAAATCTGTTTGGAGCATAAATATAAAGTTTATTCTCAACCATTTCCACTTGTAACGGTCGAATCCATAAATTGAATTCTGTTGTAGGAAGCGCTTCTTGTAATTGAGAAAGACAATCTTGCCAAATCGAGGTAGACATGGCTACTCCTTTAATTGGGATACTAACAATACTGGAATAATTATAATCTTTTTTGTGGATAATTTGTAGGGTTCAAGCAAGATATAATTTAATTATTAACATATAAATGAAAAAACCCAGCCGAAGCTGGGTTCAAAGGTGTAATTAATAACAAAAACTATTTTGTTTGATCAATTACTTGGACTTCTTGCACGTTACGTGCTTTAACTTCAATTTCAACACGACGATCTGGTGCTAAACATGCTTTTAAGTCAGCGCCACGAAGTGCATTACATTTATTACCAGTAACTGGTTGTGCTTTACCCATACCGCGTGAAGTGATTATTTCAGCTGGAACACCTTTTTGAACTAAATAGTTCAATACAGTGTGTGCACGACGTTCTGATAGTTTTTGATTATAGCTATCTGAACCGATACGGTCAGTGTGACCAATTACTACGATAGCACTTTGAGTTGGGTTAATTTTAACAAGAGTTGTTAATAAATTATCAAGTGCTTGACGACCTTCTGCTTTTAAATCAGATTTTGCATAAGCAAATAGCACATCTTCATTTAAAACATAACGATTTACTTCAGTTTTGATTTCAACTGGAGCTGCAACAGATGGAGAACCTAAACGGTAAGTAATACCTAAGCTTACAGTTCCTGCATCTGGAGATGCGTGAGTTTTAGTATGAATATGTTGAACATATTGGTATTCTAAACGAGTAGAGAAATCTTCGTTAAGACGATAATCAAGACCTAAAGCATAAACTGGTGATAAATCAGTTTTTGTTTTACCACGGCCGTAAGCTTCTTTGATATCACCACTATTTTTCCATTTAGCAATAGTTACCATTCCACCAGCACGACCATAAATATCTAAATCGTCAGAAATGAATGATAGTGGGTAACTTAATTTACCAGTTAAAGAAACGCCTTGTGCTGAAACTTTACTGTTACCAGCGTTAGAATGATCACCAAGATAAGTTCTTTTATATTTTGCAGAACCTAACCAATCATAACCTAATTCAAAAGCTAAGTAAGGATTAGCTTGGAAACCAAGGAAAGCACCGCCAGCAACATTACTTCTATTAGAAGTTTTAATACCAGCTTCATCTTTATCATAACCACGAACTTTATTTGCGTCTAGATTATAAAGTTCTGACCAACCTAATTTAGCACCTACATAAAAAGTATTGTCTTCATATGCAGCATTAGCGGCAGTAGCGGTTAAACTTGCAACAGCCATTGCTAGAGCTAGAGTTGTTTTTTTCATTTTTTTGCCTCAACTTATTTGTTGTAATAGACGTTGTTTAATTTGCTTTTATTGTTTAATTTTACTTAATTTTTACGGTGTTTTATACTTAATGACCAATTATGTTACACATAATCTATTACGTATTATAGCACAATTATTATTCGGATCTAGAATAATTGATAATATATTGTAAAAAAATTAAACAATCTTATTTATAATAATATATAAATCGTTAATTGAGTTTGATAATGTGTTAGCCATAATATAGAAATCAGCTTCTAAACGTTTATCAAATTCATCAGATCCAATATCTTCATTTTCATCTAAAATAACAGAATCAAATTTAATTCTTTTCAATGTTAAGTCAGGATTAATAATAAAATTGATTCCACGTTCATCAATGATTTTAAGTTTGGTGACCCATTTACCAGAATCTAAATGAACTAACATTTCATCACTTGTAATATCTTGATTTTTACAACTGATAATCCCATTACCCTCAAGTGGATCTTTTAATTCTGCTTCATCACCCAATATAAAAGGAGGAAAACTAAGTTTTTCTCTAACCCAAGTTGTCATAATCTTTTCAAGCGGTTTTTCGATGGAAAGAGGCGTTAATGCTAATGCTCCAAGTTCTTTCCGTAAAATCGCTAGAATATCTTCAGCAAGTTTAAAACTACTGCAATCGATAATAATCCTTTTATTTTCAATGTCGATCCATAACCAATAATAGTTATATTTGCTAAATGCTCTAGGCATTAAATCGATCATCACTTCATCTTTTAATGTCGCTTTTTCATTTTTACTAAGTTTACGGCTTAATGCCTTCTCTTGCTTGTCAATCTTCTCATTTAAGGCTTGTTTGATGACAGGTGCAGGTAAAATTTTAGTTTCTTTCTTTATTTTTAATAATAAATGCCCTTGCATATCAATAATAAAATCATCCAAATTGTTATCATCGTAAGGGGATACCCAACCCATTTTGGTGGTATCTAAATTACCACAAGGAGAAAATAAAGCAGATTTGAGTGCATTTTCAATAGTCTGTTTATCCAGTAAATTATCATTATTAAGTTGATAGATAATTGCGTTTTTAAACCAAAGCATAGTGTAATTTTTCCAAAAATTAATTCATGAAAATTATTTAATTAAAATAATTAAAATAAGATTTTCACAGAAAATAAAGTATTATTAATAAGATTTAATAAAAGTATTAAAATTTATAAGATAAGCCCATATAAATGGATGTTATCGTACTATCATCAACCATAGGGCTGTCAGCTGCATCACCAGTCAGTTTATCAATATGAATTCCGCCAAAAGTAGCGATATTATCTGTTAAAGAATATTGCGCACCGATTTCAAAGTAAGGTGTAAAAGAACTATCTGCATTGAAATAGCGTAATCCTGAACGTGAAGATTCTTTATGAGATACACCATAATAATAGTCATTATGTTTACCATCAGCCCAGTTTATACCAATAGTAGGTGCGATAATTAAATTACCTTGTATATAAGGAACAGTATAGTCGGCATTAACTAAGATTCCATTACTATTATTGAGCATATCAGCGCCAATACTACTTGAAAAAATACCCCAATTAGTGGTGATATCATAATCAATTTCAGCTAACACAGTGGAATGACGACTATTAAGTTGTCTTAACTTATGATTGTCAGAATCATGAGGTTTAAATTCATTAGCAAGATAACGAACGCCAAATGATAAACTTTGATTATCGTTGTTAAAAGCGTAAATACCAGCTGATAGATCATCAATAAAAAAATAGCCATTATCATAATCAATATGAGGAACCGGATAGTAACTTGAACTATAATTTTTATATGGTGAGTTAGACCAACCCAAACCGACGCCTAATGAAGTAGGATCTGCTGACGCAATATGAGTATACCCTAAAGGAAACATTGATAATAGTGAGATTATGCAGCTTAATTTTTTCATTTTGATAACCACTCATACTGATATGATTTAAGACAATTATTGTAGTTATTTTGTCACTCAAGGCTTGTTGTCACAAAATCTATACATTAAATGTACATTGTTACAATCCATTTTCTCTGATAATAATGCCACATTTTGTCATATTTGAATATGGATTAGTGAGATAAATTATGAGTAAACCAACTTTAGAAATGATTAATAGTCGTCCCGACGATGCAACGTTATTAGCGGATGAAGCAAAATACTGTTCATTTGGTGATACCGTGCATTATGTTGAACCACCAAAGATTTTTGATGGTTGTGAAGGTAGTTACATGTATGATAAAGAAGGTAAAGCCTTCCTTGATTTACAAATGTGGTACTCTGCTTGTAACTTTGGTTATGCTAATGAGCGTTTAAATAACGTACTTAAAAAGCAAATCGATACTTTACCACAATGTGCTAGCCAGTATTTACATCCAACTAAAATCGAATTAGCAAAAACAATTGCTCAAGGTATGGAACAGCGATTCGGTTACCAAGGACGAGTTCATTTTAATGTTGGTGGTTCACAATGTATTGAAGATTCATTAAAAGTCGTTCGTAATGCTACTGGTGGTAAATCCCTGATGTTTGCATTTCAAGGTGGTTACCATGGTCGTACTTTGGGTGCATCTTCAATTACTTCGAGCTACCGTTACCGTCGTCGTTATGGTCATTTTGGTGATCGTGCAATGTTTGTACCATTCCCATATCCGTTCCGTCGTCCAAAAGGAATGACAGCAGAAGAATATGGTGAACACTTAGTTGCTGAGTTTGCACGTTTATTTGAAACTGAATATCACGGTGTATGGGATCCAAAAGTCGGACAAGCAGAATATGCTGCATTTTATGCTGAACCATTACAAGCAACGGGTGGTTATATTGTTCCTCCTCGTAATTACTTTAAAGGTCTGAAAAAAGTTTTAGATCAATATGGTATTTTATTAGTTGTTGATGAAATTCAAATGGGCTTTTATCGTACTGGTAAATTATGGTCAATTGAACATTTTGATGTTAAACCTGATGTGGTGGTATTTGCGAAAGCATTAACTAATGGTTTAAATCCATTAGGTGGTTTATGGGCTCGTGAAGAGTTAATCAATCCAGAAGTATTCCCAGTTGGCTCAACCCACTCTACGTTTGCTTCAAATCCTTTAGGTACCGCAGTTGGCCTAGAAGTATTAAAAATGACTTCTGAAACAGATTACGAAAAAATGGTAATGGATAGCGGTGCATATTTCCTTGAAGGATTAAAAACACTTGAGAAGAAACATAAAGAAATAGGCGAAGTTGATGGCCTAGGTCTTGCACTTCGTGCTGAAATTTGTACCGAAGATGGATTTACAGCTAACAAAGCATTAGTTGATAAAATGGTAGATATTGGTATGTCAGGTGATCTTGATTGGAAAGGTAACAAAATGGGCTTAGTGCTTGATATTGGTGGTTATTACAAAAATGTTATCACTTTTGCTCCTTCATTACATATTACTCGTCAAGAGATTGATCAAGGTATTGAACTACTTGATCAATTAATTACTCGAGCTAAAAAAGAACTTTAAGTCTTAAATCAAAATAATCCCGCTAATATCAATTAGCGGGAATTTCAGATCATTTATAGAAAGTTATGCGATATATCAATCAATTAGAACCTAATGAATTAATCAACAATTTTCTTTCTCATCCTCCGCGAGAGTTTACTAGCTGGATGAGTGAAGACGGTATACCTGCTTTTTCCGCTAAGTTTGATTTGCTCATAACTGCTGATGATGATTTTAAACATAAAGTTCATAAATTGCCTTTTTATAAAAAATGGCGGCATTGGTTACAACCAAAAACATGCTTTGTGGGTACAACCGTTTCAGAATATAGTTTATTGACTAATAAAATCGATGCGCATCAATTAGCTGACAATGTTAAGGCAGCTTATACAAAAAAATATCCATTTGTTATTGTTAAAGATTTGCCATCCGATTCACCTCTGCTTAGTAAGCAGGATAATCAATATTCTAAACAGATTATTGGTTCCTTAAAAGAACGGGGGTTTATTGAAGTTGAAGGACAAGCTTTAGCTTGGGTTCCAATTGATTTTGAGTCGATCGATGATTTTTTTGCAAAACTATCATACAGTCGTCGTAAAAATTTAAGAAGAAAACTAAAGTCCCGTGAAAAATTGGAGATTAACATCTTACAAACTGGTGATGATTGTTTTTTTGATGAGGCGACTCTTGATCTATATTATCAACTTTATCTGAATGTATATGAGCAGAGTGAAGTACATTTTGATTTATTAACTAAGCCATTTTTCACCCAATTACTGCAAAGCAAATCCTCAAATGGACGTATTTTTACTTATCATCATAATGGACAATTAATTGGTTATAACATCTGTTTTGTAGTGAACAATGTTTTAATCGATAAATACATAGGAATGGTTTATCCTCAAGCAAGAGAATTAAACCTCTATTTTGTTAGTTGGTTTGTTAATCTTGAATATGCATTACAACAAAAACTTAGTAATTATGTTGCAGGTTGGACTGATCCAGAAGTTAAAGCTTCTTTAGGTGCTAGTTTTACCTTAACTAAACACTTAGTTTATATACGAAACCCTTTATTAAGGGCTGTTTTGCGTAGATTAATTGGCCATTTCGAAACTGATAAGGAGAAAGTAGCATGACATCGCTAGTTATCCTTAACTTTGATCAAAGTGTAGGTGAAATTGATAATGCTAAAACGATTGATTTTACTCAGTGGCAAGATGTCATTCGCTTTGGTTGTAGTACAAAAAAATTCCAAAACTTTAAAAAGGTATTACAACAATCATTACCAGAAAGCTATGGTACGGTATTAATGGGTAGCGGTGATTACCACCATATTTCGTTATTACTTATTGAGCAGCTAGCTAAGCAATATACAGAAGAAAATCCCATTGAAATAGTTATTTTCGACAACCATCCAGATAACATGCGTTATCTGTTTGGCATTCACTGTGGATCATGGGTTAGCTATGTGGCTAGTTTACCTTTTGTTAGCCATGTACATGTATTAGGAATTACATCACATGATATTGGCCTATGGCATTTTTGGGAAAATAGATGGTCACCATTGTTTCATAAAAAACTGACTTATTGGAGCATGGATGTTAATGTCTCTTGGGCTAAGAAAATTGGTTTAAGTCATGCTTTTCGCTATTTTGATTCGCCAGATGATCTTATTACTCAGTTTCTATCCGAACAATACCGTAATACTAAACCGATATATTTATCGATAGATAAAGATGCCTTAAGTGAAGAAGTTATTCATACCAATTGGGACCAAGGAAAACTACAAACCTATCATTTATTAGATACTATTACATCTATTAAGCCCCGGATTATCGGTAGTGATATCACGGGCGAATTATCGATATGGCAGCCTAAAAATTGGTTTAAGAGATTACTAAGTTCACTGGACAAACAGCCCGAAATATCATTAGAAAAGTTAAATGATTGGCAACAAGAACAACATCAACTTAATTTAACATTATTAAAAGCTTTAAAAACCTAGCATTCAAGAACTGATATAGTTTGCCAGGTTTTTAATCCTTATCTTGAAGTTATTTAGAACGATGATGAGTATCTTTCTTCGCAAGTTTACTTTCTGCTAGTGCTAAAAACAAAATCCCTGAAACAATCAATATAGTTCCAATTAACTTAAATAAAGTGATAGGTTCATTAAATAACCAAACTGAAGCAATCATTACGGTAACAACTTCAAAATGTGAAGCTGCAAAAGCAGGTCCTACAGGCGCTTTTTTTAATAAAGTCATCCAAGTAAAGAAAGTAAAAATGTAGCCAGCTATTGATACATAGATCCAATGACCGGAAAATACCCTAACTATCCATTCAACGCTCATCGAAAGTGGCTGGGCATGTTCGGCAGCCAATTTAAAGCTACATTGTGCAATCGTATCAAACATTAATAATACGGTAAAACCAATTAAATAGAACTTAGCCATATTAAGATAACCCCACAAAGATCACACCAGCAGTAATTAAAGACATGCCAATAACACGATATACCGTCAGTAATTCTTTAAATAGAATCCGACCTACTAACATGATAGTAATGATATTAAATGAGGCGAGCAATACACCTTGGGAAAGTGGAACTAAAGTTAAAAAAGCTAACCACAGTAAAAATTCGGCAATGTAAGATGATATTCCTATCCAAATCCAATGATTTTTGGCGAGATCTAACCAATAGTACCATCCATCTCTATTGGTAGGTGATATTGCAGCATATTTAAAAGCAACTTGTCCTAAGGTATCAAAACAAATATTACTAACCCAAAGAAAAATAACTAAGGATGACATTATGCTTAAGTTCCTTCTGCCAGATTATTAAAAAATGAAGCGCACTCTTTAATTACTTCACGGCGTTGGCTATCAATAGTAATTAAATGATAACTATCATTTAATACAACTAATCGTTTTGGACCAGAAACATGCTTCTCAACTAATTTTGCATTAGTTTCAATATTGGCAATATCGTCATTACCTGAATGCATAATTAAACAAGGTGACGTAACTTTTGGTAATTCTTGGCGAACATGTTTTGCCAATAATTGCATTTCTGCTAATGCAGGAAATGGATTTCCAGCAAGTCCAGCGGATGCAGCATCGCCACTTAACATGCTTTCTGATACCACCGCTCGGATACGCTCATCTTTAAGACCATAAGGCGGTTTTTCAATAAAAGAGACTTTTTGAAAAATGCCAAGTTTTTTAAAATAGACCAATAAAAAGAAAAACTTTTTAGCCCAAAATGGCATACTCCAACCATCATAATAAAATGTAGGTGCTAGAACACCAACACCTTTAACTTGATTTGGACGATCTGCAGCAAGTTTCAACGCCAAAAGTGCGCCCATTGATAAACCTGCGACAAAAAGGTTGTCTACATGTTTAGCTAAATAATCAGCGCCATCTTGAACGCTTTTATACCAATCTTGCCAAGTTGTTTTACATAGATCTGCTTCAGTACCACAGTGACCTGCCAATTGTATTGCATAAACAGTAAATCCTGCTTTATGTAAACCATTGGCTAAAATACGCATTTCATTTGGTGTGCCAGTTAAACCATGAATTAATAGCACGCCATTTTTATTTCCTGGTAAAAAATAAGATAAATCTTCAATTGTACTCATTATTGTTCCTTTATTTCACCATCATGACTGGAATTAGTGATTGCTCTGCTTGTTTTAAAGCCTCTGTTACATCTGCAAAATTAACAATAGCAGTGTGCTTAATGTTATTTTTTTCACAGTAATTGATCAGCTTATCTTTAGCAAAAACCAGATCGACATGATGTGAAACGCAAAAATCAGAAGTACCATCACCAACATACAATATTTGAGGAAAATGTTGCTGTTGTTTTACATGATTGCATTTGCAATTACCACTTTGTTTTATACAATCCTTATTAGCGTAAGGAAACTCAAGGCGCCAACTTCTGTGATTATCATGCAATAGTTTATTAGCATAAATAGGTAAATGTTCAATACCATGACGCTTTAATACAAATTGGATAGCATAATCTAAACCATCACTAACTACATGAACTGGTATATGTTTTTTTTCGGTATACTTAATGAATGATTTAAAGCTAGAATCAATTTCAATTTTTGCCAATGCTTGATTAAGCTCCTCTAAGCTTGCGTCCATTAAGGCAATCTGTTTACTCATACACTCTTGAGAACCAATTTTACCACTAACCCACAACTCTTCGAGCTCATCACAGCCATCTTGGCCGAACTGACTAAGTAAAGTATCAGTTACATCTTTAACACTAATTGTGCCATCAAAATCACACAAAATAATAGGGTTGTGATAGCGAGTGTAAGATGGTTGAAAAAGATGATTAGTAATTGATGAAAAAGTATTCATATTCCAAGTAAAAATTGCTAGTTATAGATATTGGCGACAATTTTCTCACAAAGTGGTAGCTAACTTTGTTGGCTCTTTGTATATATTTTGTAACGAGGCTCTATTTGCCTGTATAATGAAGCATCTCGAAGTCCACTTTACGGTAAAGAGAATCAGAAATGAGTGAACGCATATTAATTATCGAAGATGATGAAAGATTAGCCAATTTAATACAAGTCTACCTAATCCGTCAAGGATATAGGGTAGATTGGCATAATAGTGGTGAAGGAGCAGAAGAAAAAATACAACAAATCAACCCTGATTTGGTTATTTTAGATGTAATGTTACCTGAAAAAACTGGATTTGATATCTGTCGAGATATACGTTCATGGTTCAGTAACTATATTCTTATAATGACGGCTAGCGAAGATAATATTGATGAAATCGTGGGATTAGAGTTAGGCGCTGATGATTATTTAGCTAAACCGGTTGAACCACGATTATTACTAGCTCGGATTCGAGCATTGCTACGCCGAAAGCAAAATGAAACAGAAAAAGAAGGCCTAAAAGAGCAAATTGCTTTATTTAACAATAATACTTTAGCCTTTGAAAATTTAGTGATTGATGGTGAAAATCGTAAAGTGTTATTAGACGGGCATGAAATAGATTTAACGACTGCCGAATTTGACTTACTCTGGTTGTTAGCTAATAACGCAGGTAAGATTCTATCTAGAGACGATATATTTTCCCAAGTTAGAGGGATTGATTTTGACGGTAGCGATCGTTCAATTGATGCCCGAATTTCTCGGTTAAGACGTAAACTCCTTGATGATCCTGATAATCCTTCAAGAATTAAAACGGTTCGAGGAAAGGGGTATTTATTCATGCGCGAAGGGGAAAACCATTGAGACAGTTATTAGCTAAACCGCTATTTTTTAACCGCCGCATCGTCTTCTATCTAGTTATTTTACTTTCATTGCAATGTATTATCGCCTATGGCGCATTATTAGTGTTTGATTCACTACCTTCATCATTAACTGATATGCCAGATGATCATATCGTTTTTCGTGAATCACAAAGAGGAACAGTCAACTTAATTCGCAAACACATTGATGAAAATAAACAGCGTCCACTGCAAGCAGTAGTTGACGAGTTACAACCATATTTTGGTTATCCAATCAAAGTGTTACCTGCAAATACAGAATTATCTCATTCTGTAAAAAAAGAACTTGAAAAACTTGATTTTGCTTATGATGGTGATGACGAAGTTGTCTATATCAATCTCAATGATGGTCATTTATTACAATTGGGGCCGATTCTAATGCGAGATATATTAGAATCAAATACCATGTCGTTGAGCGTTTTCCTTATTATTTGGGCATTATTTAGTGCCATAATCTTTTTTATATTAATCTATTTCGCGTTTAGTGCTGTATGGAAAGATCTGGTCAACATACGTCAAACCGCAGAACAACTTGGACAGGGCAATTTGAAGGCTCGAACGGAAAATGTGAAAGGTTGGCTATTCAAACCATTAGCCAATGTTTTAAATAATATGGGGACTCACATTGAGCATCTTGTCAGCACTAACCAAACAATTTCACATGCGATGGCACATGAACTACGAACCCCTCTTGCACGAATGCGATTTGAGTTAAGTATGCTTGAAGAATCTACAGACGAAGTAGAAAGATCTGATTTACAAAAAGGAATGAGTGATGATATAGATGAACTTGAAACCCTCATTAATGCTAGTTTGAATTATTTTAAAATGCAGCAAAGTAATATTGAATTAAACTTTACTACTGTATCGTTAAAACAATGGGGTGAAAAAGTTTGTCAGTCATTAGCACTATTTAAACCTAAGGGCTTTGAGCTCATTTGCCATAGCCAAGATGCTAAAGCTAAAATTGATATCAATTTGGCAGAAACTATTGTCAAAAATCTGCTACTTAATGCGTTTAAATATGCAGCCCATAAAGCAGTATTAAATATAACCAAACAAGATAACCGAGTTATTTTGGAAATTGATGATGATGGTGCAGGCATTCCTTTCGATTCTCGAGAAAAAATTTTTATGCCTTTTGCTCGCCTTGACACCAGTCGTACACGATCAACTGGTGGCTATGGGTTAGGCTTAGCTTATGTAAAATTAATGGCAGAATTTCATGACGGTAAAGCATTCGTGGTTACTAGCCCACTAGGTGGTGCAAGATTTGTCGTTTCGATAAAATCAGGAGAGGAATAACTGAAGTTAAAATTAAAATAATTGTTAAAATTATTTAGGAGTGTTATCCGTTTGAGGGTAATTATTTTTTTCAGGTAACTGAAATCTCTTGTTTTAACGTTTCGAAAAGACAAAAAATTTGCTATATTCGTCGGTCGAAGTGATAAAAGTGATAAATCTCATTTCTAAATTGGTTATGAGTAAACATATATAATCAGAGGTTTTTTATGAGCGGTGATTTACCGACAGAGAACGAAACTCGTCCAAATAACTTTATTCGTCAAATTATTGATGCGGATCTTGCTGCGGGAAAATATAAAACAACGCATACTCGTTTTCCGCCAGAACCTAATGGCTATTTACATATTGGCCATGCAAAATCTATCTGTTTAAACTTCGGTATTGCCCAAGATTATCACGGTAAATGTAATTTACGGTTTGATGATACCAATCCAGCCAAAGAAGATATTGAATATGTTGAATCAATTAAAGAAGATGTCCGCTGGTTAGGATTCGAATGGGATGGTGAGATTTGCTATTCATCTGACTATTTTGACCGTTTATATGAATATGCCATAGAGCTTATCAATAAAGGATTAGCTTATGTAGATGAACTATCTCCTGAAGAAATTCGAGAGTATCGAGGCTCCTTAACACAACCAGGTAAAAATAGCCCTTATCGTGATCGAAGCATAGAGGAAAATTTAGCATTATTTATCCAAATGAAAGAGGGTAAATTTGCTGAAGGTAAAGCTTGCTTAAGAGCGAAAATCGACATGGCTTCACCTTTTATTGTTATGCGTGATCCAGTTTTATACCGTATTAAATTTGCCGAGCATCACCAAACTGGTAATAAATGGTGTATCTATCCGATGTATGATTTTACTCACTGTATTTCGGATGCTATTGAAAATATAACCCATTCACTTTGTACGCTTGAGTTCCAAGATAACCGTCGTTTATATGACTGGGTTTTAGATAATATTACTATTCAAGCTCGTCCTCATCAGTATGAGTTTTCTAGATTAAATCTAGAATATGCTATTACCTCAAAACGTAAATTAACACAATTGGTTGCCGAAGAAATTGTTGATGGTTGGAATGATCCTCGTATGCCAACCGTTTCAGGTTTACGCCGTCGAGGTTATACACCAGCTTCAATTCGTGAATTTTGTCGTCGAATCGGGGTAACCAAACAAGAAAATACCGTTGAAATGAGTACACTTGAATTTTGTATTCGAGAAGATCTCAACGAAAATGCACCACGAGCAATGGCGGTACTTGATCCGGTTAAAGTGGTAATTGAAAACTTTTCAGAAACACTTGATGAAGTCTTAAGTATGCCAAATCATCCTAACAGGCCAGAACTCGGTCATCGCGAAGTAACATTTACACGCGAGATTTATATTGATCGAGCTGATTTCAGAGAAGAAGCTAATAAAAATTATAAGCGTTTAGTATTAGGTAAAGAAGTCCGTCTACGTAATGCTTATGTGATACGCGCTGATCGTGTTGAAAAGGACGCAGAAGGTAATATTCAAACTATTTATTGTAGTTACGATCCGGCAACATTAAATAAAAATCCTGAAGATGGACGTAAAGTTAAAGGCGTTATTCATTGGGTATCAGCCAAGTATGGTAAACCTGCTGAAATTCGTCTTTATGATCGCTTATTTAGTACCCCAAATCCTGGTAGCGCTGAGGATTTCTTATCAACTATCAATCCAAATTCTTTAATTATTAAACAAGGATTTGTTGAGCCTAGTTTGAAAAAAGCCAAAGCCGAACAAGCTTATCAATTTGAACGTGAAGGTTATTTCTGTCTTGATAGTAAGTATGCGACAGAAGATAAATTAGTCTTTAATCGAACCGTAGGCTTAAGAGATAGTTGGAACGAAGCTTAATCATAGAGAAGCTTAGTTATATAATAAAAAACGCCAACTTTAGTTGGCGTTTTTTATTGTCATCGCTGTTGAGATATTATTCTACCTTTTTACTTCTTTTAGCAATCTTATAGCTATAAGCATTAAAAATAATTCTTCTAGTATTAATTCTCCAAAATTAACCCTATAGATGAAAGAGATGATTTGTAAGAAATCGGTTTTTTATATGTTAATCAAAGTGCTACATTAGTGTAAAAATGAGTAAATAAGCTTTCAAAAACCCCGCTCCTCAACTTTTTTTATTAAATCATATAATGATTTTTAAGATAGCCTCTTTAGCTACTTTCTTTTATAATGTTGTTCTATTTTTTTCCTTTTTTTGCTTAAAAAGAGTACTTAGCATGAAAATTTTAGCTGGTTCTTCTGCTCTATCGACATTTCGTATTAATAAAATTCTATCCTCATGTCGTGAACAATCTATCCCCATTGTCAATATCGAAGCTCAATATATTCACTTTATCGATCTGACTGATGAGCTGAATTCCGAACAGAGTTTAACCTTGGATAAGCTGTTACAATATGGTCCCAAAAGTGCGCAGATAAAGATAGAAAATCCAGCAAATAAAATACTCTTTTTAGTTACCCCACGCGAAGGCACTATCTCACCATGGTCATCTAAAGCCACCGATATAGCACATAATTGTGGACTATCACAAATCCATCGAATAGAGCGTGGAATTGCTTATTATGTACAAGTTAGTTCATCCTTAACGGCAATACAACAAAATACTTTTCTTTCATTAATTCATGACCGAATGATGGAAACGGTATTAAGTAGCTTTGAGCAAGCTCAGCAATTATTTAAGACTGAACAGCCCAAACCAGTAACCATTGTTGATTTATTAGGAAAAGGGCGCAATGCTTTAGAAGAGGCTAATGTAAAATTAGGTTTAGCTTTAGCGCCGGATGAAATTGACTATTTAGTTGAAAGTTTCCAAAAATTAAACCGTAATCCTACAGATATTGAACTCTATATGTTCGGTCAAGCGAATTCTGAACATTGTCGCCATAAGATATTTAATGCTGACTGGGTGATTGATGGTATAAAACAACCAAAATCATTGTTTAAAATGATAAAAAACACCTTTGAAAATACGCCAGATTATGTGTCATCCGCTTATAAAGATAATGCTGCGGTAATGGATGGCTCAAAAGTGGGGCGTTTTTTTGCTGATTATGAAAATCGAACTTACGATTTTCATCAGGAATATGCAGATATTCTCATGAAGGTTGAAACGCATAATCACCCAACTGCGATATCTCCTTGGCCAGGAGCAGCAACTGGTAGTGGTGGTGAGATTCGGGATGAAGGTGCGACAGGAAAAGGCGCCAAACCCAAAGCTGGTTTAGTTGGTTTTTCCGTTTCAAATTTACGAATTCCTAATTTTGAGCAACCTTGGGAACAAGATTTTGGTAAACCGGATCGAATAGTGAGCGCCTTCGATATTATGATGGATGGACCTTTAGGTGGCGCTGCATTTAATAATGAATTTGGTCGTCCAGCATTGTTAGGTTATTTTCGTACTTATGAAGAAAAAGTAAACAGCTTTAATGGCGAAGAGGTCAGAGGTTATCATAAACCAATTATGTTAGCTGGTGGTATGGGAAATATCCGTCGAGAACATATCCAGAAAGGTGAATTTCCTATTGGTTCCAAACTAATTGTTTTAGGCGGACCAGCTATGAATATTGGTTTAGGTGGTGGTGCTGCGTCCTCAATGACTTCTGGGCAATCGGATGCGGATCTCGATTTTGCCTCGGTTCAACGTGATAATCCTGAAATGGAACGTCGTTGCCAAGAGGTCATCGACCGTTGCTGGCAACTTGGCGATAAAAATCCTATTTTATTTATCCATGATGTAGGCGCGGGAGGCTTGTCTAATGCTATGCCTGAACTTGTTAGTGATGGTGGCTGTGGTGGTCAGTTTGAATTGCGCAAAATATTAAGTGATGAGCCGGGGATGTCGCCGTTAGAAATTTGGTGTAATGAATCACAAGAGCGTTATGTACTGGCTATTCATCCGGAAAGCCTTGAGCTATTTGATGAACTTTGTAAACGTGAACGCGCACCCTATGCGGTTATCGGGGAAGCTACAATAAATAAAGCAGTAGTTTTACATGATGAGCATTTTAATAATAATCCGATAGATTTACCTTTAGATGTTTTACTTGGTAAAACCCCTAAAATGTTACGTGATGTAAAGTCAAGCCAAGCCGAAGGTGACCATTTTTCTACATCTGAAATCAATTTATATGATGCAGTGAAACGGGTACTGCATTTACCAGTTGTGGCCGAAAAAACCTTTTTAATTACGATTGGTGACCGTTCGGTAACTGGCATGGTTGCTCGTGATCAGATGGTTGGACCTTGGCAAGTACCTGTTGCCGATTGTGCAGTGACAACAGCAAGTTTAGATAGTTATTATGGTGAAGCTATGTCAATGGGTGAACGTGCCCCTGTTGCATTGCTTAACTATGCTGCATCAGCACGATTAGCTGTTGGTGAAGCAATTACCAATATTGCGGCGACAAACATTGGCGGCATTAAGCGAATTAAGCTTTCGGCTAACTGGATGGCAGCCGCAGGTCATCCGGGTGAGGATGCTGGCCTTTATCAAGCAGTTAAAGCTATTGGTGAAGAACTATGCCCAACGTTGGGTCTGGCTATTCCGGTTGGTAAAGATTCCATGTCAATGAAAACAACATGGCAACAAAATGGTGAACAAAAAACGGTAACCTCACCTTTATCATTAGTGATTTCGGCATTTGCTCGAGTTGAAGATGTACGTAAAACGGTTACGCCACAACTTCGCACCGATCAGGATAATCTATTGTTGTTTGTTGATCTCTCTAAAGGTCACCATGCATTAGGTGCAACGGCATTGGCGCAGGTTTATCGCCATCTTGGACAAAGAACTGCTGATGTTCATGACGCTAAAGAATTAGCTGATTTTTATCAAGCGATACAAACGCTAGTCGCTCAAAATAATCTACTGGCTTATCATGATCGCTCAGATGGTGGGTTATTGGTTACTTTGGCTGAAATGGCATTTGCAGGGCATTGCGGTATTGATGTTGATATTCATTCTCTCGGTAGTGATGTGATTGCCTCGTTATTTAATGAGGAGCTAGGGGCAGTTATTCAAATTCGTGGTAGTGATTTAGACGAAGTCATGACATGCTTTAAGCATTTTGGACTGTCCCATGCGATTTATAAATTAGGTTCAGCTAAAGCCGGACAGCAATTTATTGTGCGTAATAACAGTGCTGTGGTATATAGCGAATCTCGATTAACCATGAGAACTTGGTGGGCAGAAACCACTTGGCAAATGCAGCGTTTGCGAGATAATCCAGCATGTGCTGATCAGGAGCATCAAGCCAAACAAAATGATGACGATCCGGGATTAAATGTTCACCTTACTTTTGATTCAGAACAAGATATTGCTGCACCTTATATAGCCAAAGGTGTGAAGCCTAAAGTTGCAATTTTACGCGAACAGGGAGTCAACTCGCATGTTGAAATGGCTGCTGCATTTGCTCGAGCTGGATTTGAATCAATTGATGTCCATATGACGGATTTATTATCTGGGCAAGTGACATTGAATCAATTTAATACCATCGTTGCTTGTGGTGGTTTCTCTTACGGAGATGTATTAGGTGCAGGCGAAGGATGGGCTAAGTCTATTTTATTTAATGAACAAGTTCGCCATGAGTTTGAGCAATTCTTCCATCGTAATGATACTTTGTCATTAGGTGTATGTAATGGCTGCCAAATGATGTCAAATCTCAAAGATCTAATACCAGGTGCTGAGTTATGGCCTCGTTTTGTACGAAACGTATCGGAACGCTTTGAGGCACGCTTTAGTTTGGTCAAAATCCAATCAAGTCCTTCATTACTCTTTACTGATATGGCTGGTTCGCATATGCCTATTGCGGTTTCTCATGGTGAAGGTCAAGTTGAAACTAGAGATCTAGATCATTTAACTCGTTTAGAGGCTTCAGGTTTAGTGGCAGTCAGGTATATTGACCACTTTGGAAAAGCGACAGAGCAGTACCCTGCAAATCCGAATGGATCACCAAATGGTATTACAGCTGTAACGTCAAGTGATGGTCGATCAACTATAATGATGCCACATCCAGAGCGAGTTTTTAGGACTGTAACCAATTCATGGCATCCTGATAATTGGGGCGAAGATAGTCCTTGGATGCGAATTTTCCGCAATGCACGCAAGCAACTTGGATAAAAAAATCGCCGACTTCTGTCGGCGATTTAGTTTCATAAAAATAATATAAACTTTAATCGGTTACTTTTGCCTATTATTTAGAGGCTCTGCTAAGTCATTGTTCATTTTTCGCAATAATTGCTCAGTTGTTTCAAAATTGATGCAAGCATCAGTAACTGATACACCATACTTAAAGTTTTCTTTTGGTTGCTCAGATGATTGATTTCCTTCAAATAAATTACTTTCGATCATGACACCAATAATTGAATTGTTGCCTTGCTTAATTTGCTCAATAATTGAGTCAACAACAATTGGTTGATTACGGTAATCTTTATTTGAGTTGGCGTGACTACAATCTATCATTAAATTAGGCACTAATTTAGCCTTGTTCATTTGAACTTCACATAATGCAACATTTTCGGCATCAAAGTTAGGTGTTTTTCCTCCTCTTAGGATCACGTGACCATGTGGATTACCTAAAGTTTGTAATACCGTAACTTGCCCTTGTTGATTAATACCTACAAATCGATGTGCCATTGAAGCTGATTTCATTGCATTAATCGCCACATCTAAACTACCATCTGTACCATTTTTAAAGCCAACTGGCATGGATAATCCTGACGCCATTTCTCGGTGAGTTTGTGATTCAGTGGTTCTTGCACCAATAGCTGACCAGCTAATTAAATCACCGATGTATTGAGGTGTATTTGGATCTAATGCTTCAGTTGCAATTGGTAACCCGATTTTAGTGATATCAAGAAGTAATTTACGTGCTTTTTTTAAACCATGTTCAATATCGAAGGAACTATCCATATGTGGGTCATTGATCATGCCTTTCCAACCAACAGTGGTTCTTGGTTTTTCAAAATAAACACGCATAACGATAAATAAGTTATCTTTAACTTCATCAGATAGTTTTTTTAGTTTATGTGCATATTCAATTGCGGCTTCAGTATCGTGAATAGAACAAGGACCACAAACAATAAGTAATCGATGGTCACGACGTTCTAAAATATTAACAATAGTTTGACGAGATGAAGCAATTTGATTTTCTAATTCTGATGATAATGGATAAAGATTCTTAATTTCTTCTGGTGTAATTAACATGTGCTCATCTCTAATTCGAACGTTATTTAGTGTGTCTTTTAACATTTTATTTTCCTTGTTAAAATCATGCATATTTTTTATATGTAAAATATTGATTACATAAACACTTAATATGTAAACACAAAATTACGAAATAGTAAATTAAAATTTTACTTATTGTTAGATAAAACACAATATTAGCCTGTAAACATTTATTTACATTTTAAGGGTTTAATTCAAATGAGTGGAAACAAATGTGTACGAATACTTGAATTAATTACAAGTACTCGTATATCAATGAGGATAAATAAGATTTAGATAGAAGATATTGCTTTTAATATTAATTGTTTATCAATAACATCAATGACTTCAACAGAACCTATTTTAGTCGGTAAAACTAATCTAATTTGCCCAGATTGAACTTTCTTATCTCGTAACATGTGAGGAATATAAGATTCATTTGGCATCTGTGTAGGTCTTTTTACTGGCAATTTAGCCTTAATTAATAACTTTTTAATCCGATCAAAACCTTCATCAGTAAATTTGCCAAGTAACTTAGCTGTTTGAGCTGCCATTAGCATTCCAACACTAACTGCTTCACCATGTAACCAATTCCCATAGCCAAGTTCAGCTTCAATTGCATGACCGTAGGTGTGGCCAAGATTTAATATAGCGCGCATATCTTGTTCTGTTTCATCAGCAGCGACAACCTGAGCTTTCAATTCACAACATCGATAAATACAGTAACTTAATGCATCGACATCTAAATTAAGTAAATCATCTATATGTAATTCTAGCCAATTAAAAAACTCACAATCCATTATAATGCCATATTTAATCACTTCAGCTAGACCTGCTGAAAGTTCTCTTTGTGGTAAAGTTTTTAAACAATTAATATCAATTACGACTGATTGCGGCTGATAAAATGCACCAATCATATTTTTACCTAGAGGGTGATTAATTGCAGTTTTACCACCAACGGAAGAATCTACTTGAGATAATAAAGTAGTAGGAACCTGTATAAATTTTATGCCACGTTGATATGCGGAAGCTGCAAAACCTGCCACATCTCCAATAACGCCACCACCAAGTGCAATAAGTATGCTACTGCGAGTATGATTGTTGGCCAGTAAAGCAGTCAAGATTTTATTCCAAGTTTCCATAGTTTTGTATTGCTCGCCATCAGGAACAATAATGAAATCAGTTTTGACCCCATGATCTTCAAGCATTTTAATTAATTGCTGTAAATAAATTGGAGCAATAGTGTCATTTGTAGCAATGAGGACTCTCTGGCCACTATGTAGTTTGAAATATTCAAATTGACTAAGTAAGTTTTCACCAATAGTGATCGGATAACTGCGATTATCTAACGCAACATTTAGTATCTTTTGCATAATTATTTCCAGATAAGTTCATGCCAATTTAATCTTTAATGTTAACGATAAAAAAGTGGCAGCGCAACTTAGAATCATTTAAACTTATTGGCAATTTTTTTCTGTAATGTTGAATTTATATGACTTTATCTTTCGTGTTAGCACAAAAAAATTGGCGTGTAGGTGATATTGAAGGTAATACTCAGCAAATCATTGAATTGATACAAAACTATTCCTCTAATGATCTAATTATTTTATCTGAGCTTGCAATTTGTGGTTATCCTCCAGAAGATTTAATTTATCGCGATGATTTTAAAATTCGTTGTCAACAAGCTTTATTGACTATCAAGCAAGCTAGTCAACAATGTAGTGTTATTGTTGGTCATCCTCATTGGCAAGATGGAGTGGTTTATAATGCGTTATCATTGTTTTCTGAAGGACAACAAATAGCGTGTTACCATAAACAGCAGTTACCTAATTACGATGTATTTGATGAAAAACGTTATTTTAGTGCTGGTGAGCAGACTTGTGTTATCGATTTTAAAGGTAAAAAAATTGGTTTATTGATCTGTGAAGATCTTTGGCAATGTGAGCCTATTGATCGAATTGGCGCTCAGGATGCGGATCTGGTTATTTCTATTAATGCTTCACCTTATGCTTATGAAAAACAGAAAAATCGCGAAGAACTTATAAAACACCATGCTTTAAGAACCGGCTTACCGATTATTTATGTGAATCAAATTGGTGGTCAAGATGAGCTTATTTTTGATGGTGGCTCATTTGTATGTGATGATAAAGGCCATATCGTTCATCAGCTCAACTTTTTTGAAGAACAAATTTCTATTTTTCATCTTGGACATAATTATAAACCAGTTGTTGATTCTAAAAGTGATCCATTAGCAAATGTTTACGATGCATTAGTTTTAGCGACTCGCGATTATATTACTAAAAATGGTTTTCAAGGTGCAGTATTAGGATTATCTGGTGGAATTGATTCCGCTTTAACATTGGCAATTGCAGTTGATGCTTTGGGTAAAGATAAAGTACAAGCGGTTATGATGCCGTTCAGATATACGGCAGATATTAGTATTGCTGATGCAAAAGAAGAGGCTGAAATATTGGGTGTTGAATTTGATATTATTTCAATTGAACCGATGTTTGATGCTTTTATGTCTTCTTTAACGCCGATGTTTATGGGTACACAAAAAGATACAACTGAAGAAAATCTACAAGCACGTTGCCGCGGTGTGATTTTAATGGCGCTTTCAAACAAACGTCGTAGATTAGTTTTAACGACAGGCAATAAAAGTGAAATGTCGGTTGGTTATGCAACACTTTACGGTGATATGGCTGGTGGTTTTGATGTACTTAAAGATGTACCTAAAACCATGGTATTTGCGTTATCTATATATCGAAATAGTAGATCGCCTGTTATTCCTGAACGAGTCATTACACGCCCACCTTCAGCTGAACTTGCACCAGATCAAAAAGATGAAGATAGTTTGCCTCCATATGATATTTTAGATGGGATATTAAAAGGCTATGTTGAACACGATTTTTCCGTTGAACAACTGGTTGCGCAAGGTTATGATGAAACAACTGTAAGGCGAGTGATTAAATTAGTTGATATTAACGAATATAAAAGACGTCAATCAGCAGTAGGTCCTAAAATTACAACTCGTAATTTTGGTAAAGGTAGACGATATCCAATTACTTCTGCTTTTGGATTTAAGAATTGGTAATCTCGAATTAAGGGCAAAGAGATATGAAAAAAATTGAAGCAATTATTAAACCTTTTAAACTAGATGATATTCGAGAAGCTCTTGCTGATCAAGGAATTACGGGGATGACCGTTACTGAAGTGAAAGGTTTTGGTCGCCAAAAAGGGCATACTGAGCTTTATCGTGGTGCTGAATATATGGTTGATTTTTTACCAAAAGTAAAAATAGAACTTGTTGTCGCTGACGATATTTTAGAAACATGTATTGATACTATCATGAAAACCGCTCAAACAGGTAAAATTGGTGATGGAAAAATATTTGTTTATAACGTTGAGCAAGTAATACGTATACGTACTGGTGAAATGGATGAGTCAGCTATTTAACTTTATCGATTTGAATATCGGGACGTTCTTGCCGAAGTAGATTATTGGTGACAACGCCCTGAATCGAACAAATAAGGAGTTGCATATTATCACCTTTTTCAAGCAGTAATAACTTTTCGGTAGTATTTGGAGCTGGTATTGTTTTTACTCCAACTACTGTTCCTGTGTTTTTATGCCAAACCTGGATATCGTCAGTAATATTTCGAATTCTTGGATTGGCAATATACAGAAGATCATCTTCCATATTTTTCCACTCTAAAAAGTCCAAACTTTCACGTATCTCATTCATATTATTATCAATGATGAATCCCCAGAAATAATATTTTCCCATTTTTTTCAAATCCATCGCACTATCATAATAACCGATGAGTTTTAAGTTTTTATATTGAATAGGCGTTTTGAAATAAATGAAGTTTTTATTCGTGTCTGTGCGGTTTTCGACTGGAATATAAGCCTGATTATGATTAAAAATTTCAACATTAGTATGATTTTTTAACTCTTCTCTATGCTCATAGACATGATTAAAAAAGTCAGGATTACAGGATGTCAATTCTTCAATCAGCGGTAATTTATCTGCTGATACGGCAAATGAACAAAACATAAAAAGCGGGATTATAACGTTTTTGAGCATGTTGATTGAAGTTGACAATAATAGATACCATTTAGTTAATTATTGATGATTGTATAATTATTACAGCAGAATAACAATGTTAATGCATTTTTTCTTTTTTAAGAAATATTAAGATTTGACAAATATTTAACCGCTAAAAAAAACCTTAAATTTTTTTAGAGCAAAAAAAATTTAATTAATCAAGTACAAATCAAACAAATATTCATTTATGGAAGACAGATCCCATATTTATTAATTAATGTTAATTAGTTGTTTTAATATTAATAAAATTAATATAGTTTAGCATAAACATATTAGTTAAAGTTATTTATAAAGGTAAGTGAAAGGGAATTTATATGCTTAAAACATTAGCAGTGAATATTAAACAGGAGTTTTCTTGCATTGAAGACATTTCATTAAGGTCATTTTTTGGAGGATTTAGTCTTAATAGTGAATCAGTTATGTTTGCTTGGGTCGATCAAAATGATGTTTATCTGAGAGCCCATGATAAATATCGTTCAATGTTTGTTGAACTCGGTATGCAACCACTTGATCTGGTATTTGATGGATCACATAAATTGCTTGATTACTATAAAGCAAGTGATGCGTTACGCCAAGATCGAAAAAAATTGCATGATATAGTGAAAATGGTCATTGAACATGCAAAACAAGATCTAGATGAAAAAGTAGCTAGATACCAAAGTCGTTTAAAATCTTTACCCAACATGACGGTTTCTTTGGAAAAATTGATGGTAAGTTCTGATATTACCGATATAGAAACATTTAAAGAAGTCGGTTATTTGGAAACTTTTTATCGAATAAAAAGTAAAAATCCAAAACTGTCAATTAATGTTCTGTTTGGTTTATATGGAGCCCTACATGATCGACATGTAGGAACATTATCATCCGAAACTAAAGAAGAAATTGAATTAGCTTATCAAAATTTCTTGAATACAAAACAAGATTTGATTTAATCAATTACTTTTAATAAGGAAAATACCATCATTAAACTTAGTTTTTAATGATGGTATTAAATTCGATGCTAATTAGGGATTAACCAACAATCTTTATTATGATGGTTTTCTACGAGTTGGTCTTTTGAATGGTTTAGGTGTTGGTAAATTAGTTAATAACGCCTGAGGATCATATTGACTAACAGGAATAGTGTGATCAATGGCTTTTTCAATAGCAGGTAAGTTTTGTGAATAACGTTCACAAGCTAATGAAATTGAATAACCTTCGGCACCGGCGCGTCCTGTACGACCTATTCGATGTCTATAATCATCACAATCATCAGGAAGATCATAGTTAAAAACATGGGTTACATTTGGGATATGTAAGCCACGGGCAGCAACATCTGTTGCGACTAAAATATCAAGATCACCTTGGGTAAATTTATCAAGAATGGATAAACGTTTTTTTTGTGCGATATCACCAGTAAGTAGTCCTACTCGATGGCCATCTGCAACTAAATGACGCCAGATTTTTTCGCAGGCAACTTTAGTATTAGCAAATACAATGCTACGGTCAGGCCACTCTTCTTCAATAAGCGTTTGTAATAGAGCTAACTTATCTTCGTTTGACGGAAAAAACAGCTCTTCTTTTATTCTGTGACCAATTTTTTGTTCAGGCTCAACTTCAACATATTGTGGTTCGTTCATGTATTCAAAAGCTAATTCACGAACATTATGAGTTAACGTCGCTGAAAATAACATGGTAAGACGATTTTGTGGCGATGTCATATGTCTAAATATCCATCGGATATCACGGATGAAACCTAAATCAAACATACGATCCGCTTCATCTAGAACTGCAACTTGGATTGCACCTAAATTAATATAATCTTGTTTTGCATAATCGATGAGTCTTCCTGTTGTTGCAATTAATACATCAACTCCAGCAGAAAGCATCTTTAGTTGCTTATCATAACCATCACCGCCATAAGCTAGTCCTAATTTAATACCTGTTTCTTCTGAGAGAGTTTGAGCATCATTGTATATTTGTACAACCAACTCACGTGTTGGAGCAATAATGACAGCTCTTGGTTGATTAGATTTATGATCGGGTAATGGAGCACTATTCAATAAATGATTAAATGTTGATGCCAAAAACGCAATCGTTTTACCCGTTCCAGTTTGTCCTTGCCCGGCAATGTCAATTCCTTTTGTTGTAAATGGTAATGTTTGTTCTTGAATTGGGGTACAGTAAACGAAACCTTTTTTCTCCAACGCTTTTATGACTAATGGGTGTAGGGGAAATTGATTGAAAGTTGTTTTTGTAAGATATGATTGAATCATTATTGTTTAGAATATAATTATCAGAATTTGGTAATTGTAGCATACTAAATACAACAACTTCACTAATAATTATGTCCTATTAGAATAATTACTAGCGGTAGGTATGAAAATATCCTAATATATTTTTAGACAAATTTTCTAGGAGATAATTAAATGAGTGATAACATTGTTGCACTTTCTGAAGCTACATTTGATAAAGTAATAAGCGAATCAACTAAACCAGTATTGGTTGACTTTTGGGCTGAGTGGTGTGGACCTTGTAAAATGGTTGCCCCGATTTTGGAAGAAATAGCTCCAGAATATGCTGATAAAATTATTATCGCCAAATTAAATGTTGAACAAAACCCGAATATTGCCCCAAAATTTGGGATTAGAGGTATTCCAACCCTATTAATTTTTAAAAATGGTCAAGTTGTTGCCACTCAAGTAGGTGCGTTATCAAAAGCACAACTTAAAGCATTTATTGATCCACAGCTTTAATCAATTGAAAAAATATAAATAATAAGCGTTTTATTACGCTTATTATTTTTTATTCCCAAAAATCGCAATTAAGTATAGACATACCTATAATTTTAGTGTAAATTGCTAATTTCTTACATAAACCCCTTTCAGCAATCCATTGTTTTTCTTGATAAAGTGGTTAAAATTCAATGCCCAAATACATAATTATCATCGAAAAAGCTGATTAATAAATTAATTTTATATATTGCTAGAAAGAAAATTTTTTATAAGTAAATGAAAGAAATATACAAAAATAGCAGTAATTGTAAACATATCAATTTTATCCTCAAGAATTTATAAACTATGAATTTAACTGAATTAAAAAACACTTCTGTTTCCGAGCTTGTAGCGCTTGGTGAGAAAAATATGGGGCTTGAGAATCTTGCCCGCCTTAGAAAACAAGATATTATTTTTGCAATATTAAAACAACACGCTAAAAGTGGTGAAGATATTTTTGGCGATGGTGTACTTGAAATTTTGCAAGACGGTTTTGGATTTTTGCGTTCTGCAGATAGTTCTTATTTGGCTGGACCTGACGATATATATGTCTCACCTAGTCAAATTAGACGATTCAATTTAAGAACTGGTGATACCATTGCCGGCAAAATTAGACCGCCGAAAGAAGGTGAGAGATATTTTGCTTTATTAAAAGTAAATGAAGTTAATCACGATAAACCTGAAGACGCTCGCAATAAAATCCTTTTTGAAAATTTAACTCCTTTACATCCTAATTCTCGCTTACGTATGGAGCGAGGTAATGGTTCTACAGAAGATATTACCGCAAGAGTACTTGATTTAGCTTCACCAATTGGTAAAGGTCAACGTGGTTTAATTGTTGCTCCGCCAAAAGCGGGTAAAACAATGTTATTACAAAACATTGCACAAAGCTTAGCGGTAAATCATCCTGAATGTGAATTAGTCGTATTGATGATTGATGAACGACCAGAAGAAGTTACTGAAATGCAACGTTTAGTTAAAGGCGAAGTTGTAGCTTCTACGTTTGACGAACCAGCAGCAAGACATGTTCAAGTCGCTGAAATGGTAATTGAGCGTGCAAAACGTTTAGTTGAACATAAAAAAGATGTCATTATTTTATTAGACTCAATCACTCGTTTAGCTCGTGCGTACAATACCGTTATTCCATCATCAGGTAAAGTATTGACTGGTGGTGTTGATGCTAACGCGTTACATCGCCCTAAACGTTTTTTTGGTGCGGCACGTAATGTAGAAGAGGGCGGTAGTTTAACAATTATTGCTACTGCTTTAATTGATACTGGTTCTAAAATGGATGAAGTCATTTACGAAGAGTTCAAAGGTACCGGTAATATGGAAGTTCACTTATCACGTAAAATTGCTGAGCGACGTGTATTCCCTGCTATTGACTTTAATCGTTCAGGTACGCGTAAAGAAGATCTAATGACTTCACCTGATGAACTACAAAAAATGTGGATTTTGCGTAAAATCCTCAACCCAATGGGTGAAATTGATGCAATGGAATTCTTAATTGATAAACTTGCCATGACAAAAACTAATGATGAGTTTTTTGAAATGATGAAGCGTTCATAATTCGCTTAATTCCAAAGCATTTTAATTAAAATAATGAAAAAAAGCCGTATTATGTATTGATACGGTTTTTTTTATGGCAATATATAACTTATATTGTTAATAAGCGTTAAGGTAACAGTACCAAACCTTGTTAAGGTTATAGAGATTAAATAAAGGAGCCAAATTATGTCTAAACAGCAAATCGGTGTTATTGGAATGGCCGTTATGGGGCGAAACCTTGCACTTAATATCGAAAGTCGAGGATTTTCAGTATCAATTTATAATCGTTCTAAAGATAAAACAGAACAAGTAATGGCTGAACATTCTGATAAACGATTGGTTCCTTATTATAGTATTGAAGATTTTGTTAACTCATTAGAAAAACCACGGCGTATATTAATTATGGTGCAAGCAGGTAAAGGAACAGATGCCGTAATTGATGAGCTGAGACCTTTATTAGATAAAGGGGATATCATTATTGATGGTGGTAATGCTTTCTTTGAAGATACTATTCGTCGTAATAAAATGTTATCCGATGAAGGCTTTAATTTTATAGGAGCAGGTGTTTCTGGAGGTGAAGAAGGTGCATTAAAAGGACCTTCAATTATGCCTGGTGGTCAAAAAGAGGCGTATGAGTTAGTTGCTCCGATTTTAGAAAAAATAGCGGCTAAAGCGAATGGTGAACCATGTGTGGCTTATATCGGTCCTGATGGAGCAGGACATTACGTTAAAATGGCGCACAATGGAATTGAATATGGTGACATGCAATTAATTGCAGAGAGCTATAGTGTACTAAAACATGTTGTTGGTTTAACAAATGATGAGCTTGCCGATGTGTTTGCTGATTGGAATAAAGGCGAATTAGACAGCTATTTAACTGAGATAACAGCGGACATTTTTAAATATAAAGATGAAAATGGCGATTATTTGGTCGATATGATCCTTGATGCTGCTGGTAATAAGGGTACCGGAAAATGGACAAGCCAAAGTGCATTAGATTTAGGTGAGCCTTTATCTTTGATAACTGAATCTGTATTCGCTCGCTATATTTCAGCGATTAAAGATCAGCGAGTAGCTGCATCAAAAGTGCTTAAAGGGCCGGAAAAAGTAGATTTTACAGGAGATAAACAAACTTTAATTGAAAAAGTACGTAAAGCACTTTATATGGGTAAAATTATCTCTTATGCGCAAGGATTTGCACAGTTAAAAGCTGCATCAGAACATTATAATTGGCAATTAAATTATGGTGAAATTGCAAAGATTTTTAGAGCAGGATGTATTATTAGAGCGCAATTTTTACAAAAAATTACTGATGCTTATACTGAAAATAACAATATTGATAACTTACTGTTAGCACCATATTTTCGTAAAACGGTTGAGGCTTATCAACAATCATTACGTGATGTTATTTGTCTAGCGGTTTCGCAAGGTATTCCTGTTCCTACTTTGTCGGCAGCAATAGCATATTATGATAGCTATCGTTCAGCTGTGCTACCTGCTAATTTAATTCAGGCTCAGAGAGACTATTTTGGTGCTCATACCTATAAACGTATCGATAAAGAAGGTGTGTTCCATACTGATTGGTTAAATATTGAATCTTAATTCTGATTAAGATCTGTTGTTGTATTCGATGTATGAGTGCAAAATCAGTTGCACTCATACAAAATTTATCCATCTTTTATATCCAATCTACCCAAATTTTTCTCAAATTAATCATCGAAAGACTTGCAATTATTAGCGTTGGCCTTGTCAAGCAAATTTATTTTTTAAATAAACTAGAAAAACACAATATATGGTGTATAATTTACTAATATTTACTACATATAGTGTTTTCTAAAGCGATGTGAAAATCCGAGTTTATATCAAAAGGCCCATATTTTAATAAAAAATCAATAGTTTTGAATAGCCACAACAACTATTAAGGTTGATATAAAACTCATGCCAAGCGCTAACTATTAATGAATATTGAGGAGTATATATGCCCGTAGTAATCAAACGTGATGGCTGTCAAACTGCATTTAATGAGGTTCGTATTAAAGACGCTATTATAAGAGCAGCTGTTGCGGCCAATGTTAATGACCCAGACTATTGTGCCTCCGTTGCTCGCGTTGTGACCAATCAAATGATGGATCGTGAAAGTGTTGATATCAATGAAATTCAAAATGTCGTTGAAAATCAACTTATGTCAGGGCCTTATAAAAAATTGGCAAGAACTTATATTGAATACCGACATGATCGTGATCGCGCGCGTGAAGAACGTAGCCGTTTGAATCAAGATATTCGTGGCTTAATAGAACAAAGTAACGTTGCTATTTTGAACGAAAATGCGAATAAAGATAGTAAAGTTATTCCAACTCAACGAGATCTATTAGCGGGTATTGTTGCAAGACATTATGCTAAACAATATTTGTTACCTAAAGATATTTCTCGTGCACATGATTGTGGTGAAATTCATTATCATGATCTCGATTATGCGCCATTTTTCCCAATGTTCAACTGTATGTTAATTGATTTAGACGGGATGTTAACAAACGGTTTTAAGATGGGTAATGCTGAAATTGAGCCACCTAAATCTATTGCAACTGCAACTGCGGTAACCGCTCAAATCATCGCACAAGTCGCTAGTCATATTTATGGTGGTACAACCATTAATCGAATTGATGAAATTCTAGCAAAATTTGTGACTATCAGTTATCAAAAGCATAAAAAAGTTGCAGAAGAGTGGGATATTCCAAATCCTGAAGCGTATGCAGAAAGCCGTACGCAAAAAGAGTGTTATGATGCATTTCAATCTTTAGAGTATGAAGTTAATACACTTCATACTGCAAATGGACAAACGCCTTTTGTTACTTTTGGTTTTGGTTTAGGAACCAGTTGGGAATCACGACTTATCCAAGAATCAATTTTAAAAGTGCGTATAAAAGGGTTAGGAAAAAATCATAAAACAGCAGTATTTCCAAAACTTGTTTTTGCTATTAAAGATGGTATTAACCATAAACAAGGTGATGCTAATTATGATATTAAACAATTGGCATTAGAGTGTGCTAGCAAACGTATGTATCCAGATATTTTAAATTACGATAAAGTTGTTGAAGTAACTGGATCATTCAAAACACCAATGGGATGCCGAAGCTTTTTAGGTGTTTATGAAGAAGACGGACAACAAATTCATGACGGGCGTAACAATTTAGGTGTAATTAGCCTTAATTTACCTCGTATTGCAATTGAAGCAAAAGGTGATGAAGCTCGTTTTTGGGAAATTTTAGATAAACGTTTAAACCTTTGTAAAAAAGCATTGATGACGCGTATTGCTCGCCTTGATGGAGTAAAAGCACGTGTTGCTCCGATTTTATATATGGAAGGGGCGTGTGGCGTTCGATTGAAAGAAGATGATAGTGTTTCTGAAATCTTTAAAAATGGTCGTGCATCAATTTCATTAGGTTATATTGGTCTACATGAAACACTAAATGCACTATACGGAAACCAAACCCATCCATTTGACAGTGAAACTTTACGCAAAAAAGGTATAGCAATAGTTGAACACTTAGCTAAAGCTGTTGACCAATGGAAGAAAGAAACAGGCTATGGATTTAGCTTATATAGTACACCAAGTGAAAATTTATGTGACCGATTCTGCCGTTTAGATACAGCTGAATTTGGTATTATTCCTGGAGTAACAGATAAAGGTTATTATACGAATAGTTTCCACCTCGATGTTGAGAAAAAGGTTAACCCATATGAAAAAATTGAGTTTGAAAAACCTTATCCAGCAGTAGCAAGTGGCGGATTTATTTGTTATGGCGAGTATCCTAACATGATTAATAATGTTAAAGCATTAGAGGATGTCTGGGATTACAGCTACACTCGTGTACCTTATTATGGCACTAATACCCCGATTGACGAATGTTATGAATGCGGTTATACCGGTGAGTTTTCATGTACTAGCAAAGGATTTGTTTGCCCTAGTTGTGGTAACCATGATTCGTCAAAAGTTTCTGTTACTCGCCGTGTTTGTGGTTATTTAGGAAGTCCTGATGCTCGTCCATTTAATGCCGGTAAGCAAGAAGAAGTAAAACGTCGAGTTAAACATTTGGATAATGGCCAAATAGGCTAAAAAATTAATTTTGTTATTATGAATTATCATCGTTATTATCCTGTTGATGTTGTTAATGGCGAAGGGACTCGTTGTACACTTTTTGTAGCAGGTTGTGTACATCAATGTCCTGGCTGCTATAACAAAAGCACATGGGGAATAAACTCTGGTAAGCCATTTACACAATCACTTGAAGATCAAATCATTAAAGATTTACAAGATACCGAAATAAAACGCCAAGGATTATCACTTTCTGGTGGTGATCCTTTACACCCTAAAAATGTGCCAACCATTTTGAAATTAGTTAAACGAGTAAAAGCCGAATGTGATAATAAAGATATTTGGTTATGGACAGGTTATAAACTTAATGAATTAACCGATGAACAGCAATCTGTAGTGCCTTATATTGATGTCTTGATTGATGGAAAATTTGTACAAGATCTCGCTGATCCTAAACTTTTATGGCGAGGTAGCAGTAATCAAATTATCCATCGATTCAAATAAATTTATTGTAATTTATGCAGATTTAACAGATAAGAAATCGCTTCACGATAGTTGATTTCGAGATTTTCACTACTTGATGATGTAATATGCAAATCTGTAATTTTTCCATTATCGATCCCATAAACCCAACCATGTAAATTAACCTTTTGACCACGTTGCCATGCTGCTTGAATAATGGTCGAATGCCCTAAATTATAGATTTGTTCAATTACATTGAGTTCACATAAAATATCCATTCTAATATCAGCAGGAAACTTACCAAGTAAAGAACTGTTGCGAAACCATAAATCACGGATATGAAGTAGCCAATTATTAACTAGGCCCAAATCAGGATTTTCAACTGCGGCACGGATACCACCACAATCTAAATGACCACAAACAATAATATCTTCGATTTTAAGTACATCAACTGCGTATTGGACAACTGAAAGGCAATTTAGATCCGTATGAATCACTTGGTTGCCAACGTTCCGATGAACAAACATTTCACCTGGTTTTAGTTTGATAAGCTTTTCTGCTGGAACGCGACTATCGGAACAACCGATCCACAAAAATTTAGGATTTTGCGCAACCGCGAGCTGTTTAAAGAATTCAGGATCTTCCTGTGCTATCTTTTCTGACCATTCATGATTAAAGCGAATTAGATCGTTGACATCAAACATAATGTCTTTTCCTTGTTATATTTCATTATTTCATTTTTTATAAATTAAATTGTTTTGATATGTTGAATTTTACTTTTCATAATTAATTTACGCCACAATGGTGTAGTCAGTATTTTAGCCTTGATAATTTTGCTATAAAGCTTTAAGCGTAATGGAATTGTTTTTTGATAATAACGCTTATTTGGTTTTGCTATACCACTATTTAATATCTTGCTTAAAATCTCTGCGCTATCAAGTGCATAACTAATACCTTCTAATGAGCTTGCGCTGATGAAACCTGCTGCTTCACCGATTAAAAAGATATTTTCATTGCCTGTATAAAAATCTTGGAAGCGATTTGGATAAACCACAAGACATTTTTCAGTTTTTAACGGTTTTCCAAAAATAACCCCTTGCTTTGTTAGCTTTTCTTTCAACGATTCAAAGTGTTGATTCGCTGTTTTTTTCGGGAAAGCACCACCAAAAATGAAATATCCATCTTTAGAAATACTCCACGCATAACAATTTGTTGATTGATTATCAAAAATACATGTATTAAAAGGACGTTTATGTTTTTCAGTAAACCATTGTTGAATAGCAACATATTGTCTGATGGAATGATGAGGATAACGCATTCGTCTAACAATCGAGTTAGCGCCATCTGCACCAACTACATATTTAGCCGTAATTTTGTGTTCGATTTTATTTTCATCGATGTAAGTAACTTGATATCCATCGATTACTCTTCTGATTTCTTTACATAGTGTGTTATGTAAAACATTAACAGTGTTGGGAATTAATGATTTTAACCATAGGTCAAATTTATGTCGGTCAAAACTAACATAACTACGTTGATAATTACGAATAAGTTTGGATTGAAGATCGATCGTTTTAACGCTAAAAATTTGTGGATCAGTCAATATATCAGTAGGTAAATTTAACTTTTGTCGCACAAATGCTTTTTGAGCGTCATCTGCTAATAATCCACCACAAGGTTTATGAAAACCCTCATTACCAGCTTGATGCTTTTTATCTAATGCAATAATTTTAAAAGATGGGTTAAGTAGACGTGCGAGGGTACTACCTCCAGGTCCAAGTCCAATGATAGCAATATCGTAATCCATATTATTGTATTGTTTGATTTATAAGATTGAATATTATCTATTTTACCATACTTCGATAAAATTGTAGTGAATAGGAAAATAAGGAAATTAATCAATTTTAGTAAAAAAAGTTGAGGAACGGGGTTTTTGAAACCTATTTATACTTCTTACTAGTTGATTTAAAAACAAAATTAAGAATTTTTTATTTAATATTTATCTGATTTTGTATGGGATAACAAATTATTTATTGATAATAAATAATTGAAATTATTTTGTTATGGATTGGTGATGACAAATATAGTCACCATATTTTGATAAAATTCATTTATCTATTAGTGAATAACTTTTATAATAATCGCCATTTAAAATGAATAAGAGTTAACAATGGAAAAGTTTCACGTTACAGGCCCAACTTCTTTAAATGGAGAAGTTGTCATTTCTGGCGCTAAAAATGCGGCGCTACCTATTTTATTTGCTGCAATTTTGGCTGAAAAACCAGTTGAATTACAAAATGTTCCCAAGTTAAAAGATATTGATACTACACTGGAACTTCTTGAGCAATTAGGCGTGAAATATCAACGGAATGGTTCTATTCATCTTGATGCAGGTCAGATTGATAACTATTGTGCGCCTTATGAACTTGTAAAAACGATGCGAGCTTCAATTTGGGCTCTAGGTCCTCTTGTTGCTCGATTTGGTCAAGGGCAAGTTTCATTACCAGGTGGATGTGCAATAGGTGCAAGGCCAGTAGACCTACATATTACTGGACTACAACAATTAGGTGCGACAATTACTTTAGATGAGGGGTATGTTAAAGCTACAGTTGATGGTCGTTTAAAAGGCGCTCATATTGTAATGGATAAGGTTAGTGTTGGTGCGACAGTTACTATTATGTGTGCAGCAACTCTAGCTGAAGGTAAAACGATAATTGAAAATGCTGCGTGTGAGCCAGAAATAGTTGATACCGCAAAATTTTTAAATATGTTAGGCGCTAAAATCACTGGTGCCGGTACTATGCGCATTGAAATTGAAGGTGTTGCTAGTCTTGGTGGTGGTGTACACTCAGTCGTTTCTGATCGTATTGAAACTGGAACATTTTTAGTTGCTGCAGCTATTTCACGCGGCAAAATAACTTGTCGTAAAACTGATCCAAGCTTACTTGATGCTGTATTATCAAAATTGAAGGAAGCGGGAGCCAATATTGAAACTGGCGAAGATTGGATTTGTTTAGATATGCAAGGTAAACGAGCAAAAGCCGTTAATATTCATACTGCACCTCACCCAGGTTTTCCAACTGATATGCAAGCCCAATTTTCATTATTAAACATGGTGGCAGAAGGCACTGGAATTATCAAAGAAACAATTTTTGAAAATCGTTTTATGCATGTACCAGAACTTATTCGTATGGGAGCTCATGGCGAAATCGAAGGTAATACTCTGATTACTCATGGCGTTGAGAAACTTAGTGGAACTCAAGTAATGGCAACTGATTTACGTGCTTCTGCGAGTCTAGTTTTGGCTGGATGTATAGCTGAAGGTTCAACAATTGTTGATCGTATTTACCATATCGATCGTGGTTATGATAATATTGAAAATAAGCTAAGAAAATTAGGCGCTAACATTGAACGTGTTAAATAGTTCTATTTTTAACATTTTGTAAAGACAGTTAGTTGATAGGAAGGGGTGTAATATGACAAAGCAAGCATTAGTTTTTTTATCAAATGGCTGTGAGGAAACTGAAGCCGTGACAACAATTGATCTGTTGACACGAGCTGGAATTAAAGTTACCTATGCAAGTATTACTGAAGATAAAATAGTTCAATGTTCTCGCGGTGTCACTATCCTAACTCAAAAAACGTTTTCTGAAGTTAGTGATATTCATTTTGATGCGATTATCTTACCTGGTGGATTAGTTGGAGCTGAAAACTTTCGAGACTCTCAACAATTAATTGAAAAATTAAAGCAAGCTCATCAAGCCGGAGTTGTTATTGCAGCTATTTGTGCAACCCCAGCGATGGTTCTTCAACATCATAATTTATTCCCTAATGCATATATGACTGGTTATCCATCAACCAAAGATGCTATAAAAAATTGGAAATCGGATAGAGTTTATTTTGATGTTCAAAATAGAGTTATTACTAGTCAAGGCCCTGCAACTTCAATTGATTTTGCTTTAAAAATTATTGAAGTTTTATTAGACAAAAAGATTGCAGCCGAAGTAGCTGCGCAATTGGTGCTTCCACAAGGGATAGAATCCTACCAATAAATAGGTAACAAATGTCAAAATCACATTTGTATGAAAAATTAATTAAAAAGGCGACATTGAGTGCAGTTTTAATTTCTATTTTCCTTATCATTATTAAATTAATTACGTGCTGGTTCACTGGCTCAATGAGTTTATTTGCATCACTGTTGGATTCAAGTATTGATTTGCTTGCATCTGGGCTTAACTTTTTCTTAGTCCGTTATGCATTAAAACCTGCTGATGATGATCATACTTTTGGTCATGGAAAAGCTGAATCATTAGCCGCATTAGCACAAAGTGCTTTTATTATTGGTTCGGCGACCATTTTATTATTATCAAGTATTAAATCTATTATTCATCCAACTGCAATAGAGTTCCCTTTATTCGGTATTATCGTATCTATGATTTCGGTTGTTGTGACTGCCACATTAGTTTTATATCAAAAGCATGTGATAAAACAGACAAATAGTAAAGCGATTCAAGCAGATATGTTGCATTACTCTTCAGATTTGTTTATGAATATTGCAGTTATTATTGCACTATTTTTAAGCTGGTATGGTATTACGTATGCTGATGCCTGTTTTGCATTCTTTATTGCGTTATATATTTTTTATAATGCTTGTAAAATAGCCTATAGTGCAATTCAAGACTTATTAGATAAGGCTTTACCTGAAAGTGATAACCAAAGAATTAGTGAAATTGTCTCTTCTTATTCAAATGTGCGTGGTTTTCATGATTTGAAAACTAGACAAGCAGGCCCGGTGAAGTTTATACAACTACATCTTGAATTAGATGATGATATGCCATTAATAAAAGCTCATGCAGTTGCTGATACAATCGAAAAACATATCTCTAGAGAATTTGCTCCAGCAACAGTGATTATCCATCAAGATCCGATTTCTGTTGTTCCTCTTGAAACAAATCAGCTGAAAAACTATTCAAAATAGCTTCTAAACTTTATATTGTTAGTTATTTATTATGACTTTATAATAGCCAAAGGTTTATAAATTGGAGTTATTTTTTATGATAAAAAAAATAGGTATTTTAACCAGTGGTGGTGATGCGCCAGGGATGAATGCAGCTATTCGTGGAGTTGTGAGAACTGCGTTAACTGAAGGCTTAGAGGTTTTCGGTATCTATGATGGTTACTTGGGTCTTTGTGAAGATCGCATTGTCAAGTTAGATCGTTCTAGTGTTTCAGATATCATTACCCGAGGTGGAACATTTTTAGGATCAGCTCGATTTCCTGAATTTAAAGATCAAGAAATTAGAAAAAAAGGGATTGCTAATTTAAAGAAACATCAAATTGATGCTTTAGTGGTTATCGGTGGTGATGGTTCATATATGGGTGCGATGCGATTAACTGAAGAAGGTTTTCCATGTATTGGTTTACCTGGCACCATTGATAATGATATCCGAGGAACTGATTACACGATTGGTTATTTTACTGCATTAAGTACAGTTGTTGAATCTATAGATAGATTGAGAGACACTTGTTCTTCACATCACCGAATTTCTGTAATTGAGGTTATGGGGCGAGATTGTGGTGATTTGACATTAAGTGCATCAGTAGCTGGTGGTTGTGAATTTATGATCATTCCTGAAGTTTCTTATACTAAAGAAGACTTAATTGAAGAGATAAAATTAGGTTTTGCTAAAGGTAAAAAACATGCAATAGTCACTGTTACTGAACATATGTGTGATGTAAACCAATTAGCAAAAGATATTGAAGCAGCAGTACATCATGAAACGCGAGCAACTATCCTAGGCCATGTACAACGCGGTGGTTCACCTGTACCTTATGATCGAATTTTAGGTTCACGTATGGGGGCTTATGCGGTTGAATTACTCATTGATGGTCATGCTGGACGTTGCGTCGGAATTCAAAATGGTAAATTGGTTCATCATGATATCATTGATGCTATCAATAATATGAAAAGACCATTTGATATGGATCTTTACAATACAGCGAAACGTTTATTCTAAATATTGCTCCATTGATAATCTAATAAGATGTGGATAATTGATATACTATAGTTTGATTTTGGTTTATCAATTATTCACTTTATAAGTTTAAAACTATTTTTTTAATAAATTCCAACAAATTTTTCTTTTCTTATTTAATTAATTTCGATGAAAATCATACTAATTGAGGAATTTTATGACATTACAATATAAACAAGATAACGATCGTTTCTATGTGTGTAATGACAATAATCAAGAAATAGCAGAAATGACGTTTACTCGAATTGGGCAAGATAAAGCAACCATCAATCATACTTATACAGATCCTAATTATCGTGGACAAGGAATAGCAGATAAGTTACTTGAGCTTGTGATAAAAACATTAAAGCAAGAAAAACGTGAAATCATACCTTTATGTTCTTTTGCTGCGAGTAAGCTAGACAACTAATTGTGTTTATATTTGATAAATATTTGTAATTTTTTCAGAAATTTGTCAAGAAATATTTTGTGCATTTTCTAAAATAATACTAGTTTTTATCTTGAAATTTTGTGCTAATGTATAGCAAATTTTCTTTGTTATGTTTTGATAACTGAAATGACAATAGTCAAACCCCAAAAAATTCATTCTATTCATGTATTGCGTGGCGTAGCCATCATTATGATTGTTTTTAGCCATTGTTTAGGTGTATTTAAAAATAGCCATTTAATTGCTAATAGTTATTTATTTTCTTTTTTAAATTTATTTGCTTTTAATTTCACAACATTTTTTGTATTAATTGCGGGGTTTTTATTTCAGCATTTAACTTATAAATATAATGTAAAAGCGTATTATTTATCTAAGTTTAAAACAGTAGTTTGCCCATATATTTCTGTATCGATATTTTGTTTCCTATATTTTCATTACCAATATCTATCCAGTTTACCTATATTTTCGCTAACGGAACCAAGTTCGAGTACTTCAATCATTAAAATGATGTTGACCGGAACCCAGCTTTTGCCATTATGGTTTATGCCGATGATTATTATTATTTTCGCAATTAGCCCTTTATTATATAAATGGTCAAAAAAAAGTTTGATTATCGTAGGGTTAGTTTCGATGTTCTGGGTAGTTATGTTCACCAAGCCTGATTATACCCAGCCATTGCTAAATTTATTGCATTATGGACCTGTTTATTTGACAGGAATGATGATAAAGCAAAATTATGAAAAAATTATGAAACTAGTTAAAGATAATTTAGTTTTGGTGATTTTCTTTTTTGGTTTATGCTTTTTTATTCCATTTGCTTATCGCTATGTTGATCATCTTTGTGTTGAAAAACTTTATTATGATACATTACAAAAGATTATTTTATTTATTTTAGCACTTTATTTTTTGGATGGCTTGAACCATAAAAATAATGAAAGTAAAACATTTAAGTTTTTTTCTTTTATGGCAAATGTTAGTTTTCCCATCTATTTTGTTCATGAAATTATCGTAATTCTTTTAGAAGCACAGTTACTGAACTCACCTTTTGGATACATTATCAAAACAGATAATGGTGAATTAGCATCACTTGGTGCTATTAGCTTTTTAATATGTACATTAACTATAAGTGTTCTTGTTGCGTATACCATTAAATTAGTATTCAAAGATAAAGCAAAATATTTGATTGGTGGTAATCGTTAATATTTATGATAGTTAAACGAATACTTGATAGAAATTATGTGTTTTTATGGTTCAAAACATATAACAATATGTATCTTGAAGCAACGTTTTGATTTTTCGAATTTTTATAGTAACAATTTTTGCTTTATCTAGAGTATATCAATATTGCTGCTGAACAAATAAAAAACAAACGGAATTCTAAGAGTGATTTTTCACTTGCCAAAAAAAAAGAAGTGCCTATAATGCGCATCCACTGACACGGCGTCAGCGAAAGCAGACGATAATGAAGTTGGTGAACAAGATCAAAAATTTTGAAAAAAGATCTTGACGAATAAAAAGGTGTAGCGTAGTATACGCAGCCCTTGAGACAGCAAACTGAAGCAAGAAATCGCGAAGTTAACTTAAAGCTGTCAGCTCTTTAAAAAGAAGAAACAGACAATCTGTGTGGGCACTTGCGAGACGAAAAATTAAAAGTCTACGGACTCA